>NC_008260.1:2265000-2565000 GCF_000009365.1 Alcanivorax borkumensis SK2
CCCAGGCCATGGACTTGGCCATCATCACCTGCTGCTCCTTCGCCGGATACATATAGCCCTGGCAACGAACAATCAACTCAGCACCTTTCATGGCACAATCACGCCAGATTTCCGGGTAGTTACCGTCATCACAAATGATGAGGCTGATCTTCATTCCCTTGGGACCTTCCGTTACATAGGTCGTATCACCAGGATACCAACCCTCAATAGGACACCACGGAATACACTTACGGTATTTCTGAACAATTTCCCCTTCATTATTGATTAACACCAGCGTGTTATAAGGGGCTTTCGCAGGGTGCTCTTCATGTTGTTCGCCCGTCAGCGAAAACACACCCCAGGTATTAGCTTCACGACAGGCAGCGGAGAAAATAGCGGTCTCATCACCGGGAATGGTAGCCGCTGTGGCCATCATTTCATCCGGGTCATACATAATGCCCATAGTGCTGTATTCCGGAAAAACCACCAAATCCATCCCCGGCAGTCCCTTTTTCATGCCCTTAATCATTTCCGCAATGTTACGGGCATTATCTAACACTTCAGCTTTGCTATGCAGGCGCGGCATTTTGTAATTCACTACCGCAACACCCACGGTATCGTTACTGCTGGAAATATCGCCGTGTCGCATTACTCTCTCCTTTACTGCTTAAAATTCATCGGCAAACAGGCACATCACACCGCAAGATATGCCGCTATTTTTTCCTGATTCATGCTCTCACCGCTTTCTTCATGTACGATTTCGCCTTTCTCGATGACTAAAATTCGATCAGCCACATCCATGACAAAGCTCAACACTTGCTCAGACACCACAATGGATAGCCCGCGCTCATCGCGGATACGCTTCAACGTACGGGCCATATCCTTGATGATGGAGGGTTGAATCCCCTCAGTGGGCTCATCCAGCAACAACACCTTGGGCCGTGTGGCCAGTGCACGGGCAATTGCCAACTGTTGCTGTTGACCGCCGGATAAGTTTCCGCCTCGACGGCTCTGCATTTCTTCTAGAACGGGAAACAGTTCGTATAAATCTTTGGGGACTTTCTTTTCCCCCACCGCGGCCAAGCCGGTTTCGATATTCTCTTTCACAGTCAACGACGGAAAAATCATACGTCCCTGAGGAACAAACCCCAGACCGGCCTTTACTCGCTGACAGCTTTTCATGGCCGACAGATCCACTCCGTCCAGCTCGGTTATGCCAGCGCGGGCTTTTTCCATACCGATCAGAGATTTCATCAGGGTGGTTTTACCCATGCCATTACGGCCCACTACTGCAACAATTTCGTTTTCCTCAACTTTGAGGTTCATATTGCGAATAATGGTGCTCTGCCCGTAGGCTACGTCGTAATTTGATACTCTCAACATAACTAGCACTCCCTATCAGAGTCGGCACCGTGAATAACTCGCGGCGACCTTCAACTCAGTGACCCAGGTAAACTTCGATGACCTTTGGGTCCGCTTTAACCTTCTCTAGCGACCCTTCCGAGAGCACCTTGCCCTGATGCATTACCGTAACGCGGTCAGCAATATCACCAACAAACTGCATGTCATGTTCGATGACTAGTACCGTATGGTTTTTGGTAATAACCCGAAGAAGTTCAGCCGTTTTTTTTCGTTCTGCTACTGACATGCCAGCAACCGGTTCATCTAACATCAATAGATCCGGTTTCTGGATAAGCAACATACCGATTTCTAACCACTGCTTTTGACCATGACTAAGCAAGGCGGCGGGTTGATCGAGAAGATCTTCGAGAAAGATAGTTCTGGCCACTTCTTCCACCGCATTGATAACTTCAGCATCACGCTTGAATGCCAAGGCCCCCATTACAGAACGCCCACGTGGAAATGACACTTCTAAATTTTCGAAAACGCTTAGGTCTTCATAAATAGAGGGGTTTTGAAATTTTCGGCCAACACCAGCACGCACAATCTTGTGCTCGCTCATTTTGCTCAGCTCTTTCCCCTTGAACTTTATCGATCCTTCCGTTGCCCGGGTTTTACCGCAGATCAGATCTAGTACCGTGGTTTTACCGGCCCCATTGGGGCCGATAATCACACGAATCTCCTGTGGTTCCAGGTACAGCGACATATCGTTAACCGCCTTGAACCCATCGAAAGAAACAGTCAAACCTTCTACCGCAAGAATGAAATCATTATTAGTCGGCATCATTTCACTTCCTCCACAGGCAGATTTTCAGCATCAGCGCGACGGCGACGCAGCAGCGAGGGCAACTTATTTTCTAGCGGCTGAATATAACGGTTATAAAGTCCAGCCAAGCCATCAGGGAAGGCCAGCACTACACCAATGAATAGAGCACCCATTGCATACAGCCACAGTTCAGGGAAGGATTCTGAGAAGCCCGTTTTAGCGGCATTCACAATTAACGCGCCATACACCGCGCCCAGCAGAGAATTCCGGCCGCCCACGGCACACAGCACCACCATTTCAATGGAGGGTACAATCCCCACAAATGTTGGCGACATGAAACCTACCTGCAGGGTAAACATGGCCCCACCCACACCGGCAAACATAGCGGCTAGGCAGAACACAAATATCTTGAAAGAAGCAACGTCGTAACCGGAAAAACGTACCCGATCTTCCTGGTCGCGCATGGCAAGCAGAATACGCCCCAGCTTGCTATGCATGACCCAGCGACCAATCATCAGGCACAGGAACAACATGCCTACACACACGAAGTACAACGCCGTTTTGGCTTCGTCACTACGGATATCCCACCCCATCAAGGTGCGCAGATCGGTAATACCATTCACCCCCCCTGTGAAACCCTGCTGACCAATGATCAGGATCGTCAGGATGGCGGCAATCGCCTGAGTAATGATGGCAAAATACACGCCACCTACTCGGCGTTTGAACATGGCTACGCCAATGATAAGGGCAAGAATCGCCGGCACGGCAACCACCGCAATCAAAGTAAAGGAAAAGCTGTGGAAGGGTTCCCAAAACCAGGGCAGTGCGGTGAGCTGGTTCCAGTCCATGAAATCAGGAATACCCGGGGTAGACTGAATGGATGTATTTTCTGGACTGGACGCTTCCAACTTCAAGAACATCGCCATGCAGTAGCCGCCAAGGCCGAAAAAAATCCCCTGCCCAAGACTCAAAATACCACTGCGGCCCCAGCAAAGAACCAGACCTAGCGCGGCAAACGCATAGGTTAGATACTTGCCAACCATATTAAGACGAAAGGCATCCAACGCCAGTGGGAACACCACCACCAGCAGCAGCGCCAACAGCAGATGGTAGATTCCCTCGCGGGATCCTAACCATTGAAAGAACGACGTTGATTTCATGGCGATCTCCTAGCGACGAACCTTGAGTGCAAACAAACCTTGCGGACGCAACATCAGAATGCCGACCACAACCAGCAGCGTGAGCACTTTAGCCATTGAACCACTCAGGAAAAATTCCATCGTGGACTGGGCCTGGGAAATGGTGAATGCAGAGGCGATAGTGCCAAGCAGACTTTGCGCACCGCCAAAAACCACGACCAGGAAGGTATCGACAATATACAATTGCCCGGAGGTGGGACCGGTAGAACCAATCATGGTGAACGCACTGCCCGCCACACCGGCAATACCACACCCTAGCGCAAAGGTGACGCGATCAACTTTACTGCTATCGATACCGACAGCTTCAGACATGGGCCGGTTCTGTACCACCGCACGAACCTGTCGACCCCAACCAGAGCGGAACATCAACAGATAAACGCCAAAAGCAATCACCAGCGCCAACACCATCACGAAGATCCCGTTGATAGGAATTTCCACCAAATCGGTAACCGCAATTGACCCCATCATCCAGTCCGGCAGACTCACACCCACTTCCCGTGCACCAAAAACACTGCGGTAAGTCTGCTGAAGAATAAGACTCAGACCCCAGGTCGCCAGTAGCGTATCCAGCGGACGATGGTAGAGGTGACGTATCATTAGCCATTCCACCAGCGCCCCAAGCGCGGCGGTGACAAAAAAGGCCAATATCATGGCTACAAAAAAATACCCCTCGTATAACCCTGGCAGATAGTTTTCGAACAACTGGGCAGTCAAGTATGTGGTGTAGGCGCCCAGAATCATGAATTCACCATGGGCCATGTTGATCACGCCCATTTGCCCAAAAATAATGGCCAGCCCCAGCGCCATCAGTACAAAGATGGAAAATAGCGACAGGCCGGCAAACCCTTGCATGGCGAAGATAGAAGTCAGCTCCGTCATGGTGTAGTCAGCGAACATGGCAGGTACTCCCGAAAATTAAAGAGGGAAATTCGGCAAGAAAAAGAATGATCTTGAAAGATCCGGCGCCCGATATTCAGGGCGCCGGGGTTACACCTCACTGATAGCCTTTAGGGAACGGGTCAGGCTCCATCAGTTCTTCGGTTTCGTAAATCACTTTGTACTGACCATCTTTCTGTGCCTGGCCGATACGGGCCTTGGACCACAAGTGATGGTTTTCGTGGATACGCACATAGCCTTCTGGTGCAGTGGTCAACTCAATACCCGGAGAAGCTTCGCGCACTTTGTCGATATCGAAAGAGCCCGCTTTCTCTACCGCCGCTTTCCACAACCATGGGCCAAGATAAGCCGCCTGGGTCACGTCACCGATAACGATGTCTTCACCCCAACGCTTCTTGAACGCTTTTACAAAGTCTTGGTTATTGTCGTTACCCAAGCTTTGGAAATACTTCATGGAAGCGTAAGCGCCTTCCACGTTTTCACCACCGATACCCAGAATTTCATCCTCGGTGACGGAGATGGTCAGTAGCAACGGACTCTCTTTGGTCAGATCGATACCCGCCGCTTTCATCTGCTTATAGAAAGCCACGTTGGAACCACCTACCACAGAGGCAAAAATCACATCCGGTTTCTTTAACTTGATCTTGTTAATTACCGAGTTGAACTGGGTATGACCAAGCGGGTAGTACTCTTCACCCACTACTTTCAAGCCCAGCTTATCAATGTGCTTACGGGCAATCTTGTTAGAGGTACGCGGCCAAATGTAATCGGAGCCCAGCAAGTAGAACGTCTTGGCACCTTTCTCTTCAGCCAACCAGTCAATACTGGCGAGAATTTGCTGAGTCGCTTCCTGGCCGGTATAGATTACGTTTGGAGATTTTTCCAGCCCCTCATAGAACGTGGGGTAATAAAGCATGCCGTTATACTGCTCAAATACTGGCAGCACTGCTTTACGGGAAGCGGATGTCCAGCAACCAAAAACCGCAGCCACATTATCGTTCACCAGCAATTTACGAGATTTTTCAGCGAAGGTGGGCCAGTCACTGGCGCCATCTTCCTGGATATACTCGATCTGACGTCCCAGCACCCCCCCTGAAGCATTGATCTGTTCAATCGCCAACTTCTCAGCCTGCACTGAGCCTGTCTCACTGATTGCCATAGTGCCGGTAACCGAATGCAGAATACCGACCTTTACTGTGTCGTCAGTCACCGCTAGGCCAGTGGTGTTCACGTCGGCAGCCAGTACCGTATTAGAAAGGGCGAACAACGCAGGTAGCGCCATCAGCCCTCCCAGAAGATGCCGGCGCGTCGAGGACGGCCGGTGACTGGAAGAACGGGTTTTGCTCAATTTCATGGTTTACCCCTCATCAGCGAATTCATGGGAAGCACCTCGTTTCCCTCGCTAACGAGTATGAAAATCTGCCCCCCTGGGGCCCATTCGGTGATTACGCCATCGCCGTACGTCATTTAACGCATACCCCGCACCTGCGATGGGCCATAAAGTAATGCGCGTACACGAACGGGCACGTTTTGTGCATTGCTGCCTGCATCATCATGGAGCAACTGACACCGCCCCAGCACTTATTCCGGCATCCGCGAAATGGACATCCTGCTGCCGACAACGGAAACGTTATGGCAATCGAGCAACGCATATTCCGTGTGCGACGCAGTTACAATCAGTGGGTTGGCAACCAAACGTTGGAGGATTTCTCATTGCGTTTCACGGGCAAGGGAGCCCGTCGCTGGTCTGCCGGTCGAGTCGCCGGCACAGCTATCGGTGCTATCACTTTCCTTGCCCTGGAAGCCATTGGTGGAGCGATCACCTTAAATTACGGCTTCACTAACGCAGTGGCGGCCATCTGTGCGGTCATGCTCACCATCTTCCTTCTCGGTTTGCCCGTCAGTTATTACGCCGCTCGTTACGGGGTGGATATCGACCTGCTTACTCGGGGAGCGGGCTTTGGCTACCTAGGCTCAACCATCACCTCCCTGATATACGCGTCATTCACCTTTATTTTCTTCGCCTTGGAAGCGGCTATCATGGCCATGGCGCTGGAAATACTGTTCGATATCCCTCCAACTATTGGGTATTTACTCAGCTCACTAATCGCCATTCCATTAGTCATTCATGGCATCACCACCCTGACCCGTTTTCAGTTATGGACACAGCCCATATGGGTATTCCTGCAGCTACTTCCATTCGGGTTTATCCTCATGCAAGACCCAGAATCACTGCCGCGCTGGGCCAGCTTCGAAGGACTTAATAACGATGGCGGTAGCTTCAACCTGATCATGTTTGGCGCCGGCGCCACCGTGCTGTTTTCACTGGTTGCACAAATTGGCGAGCAAGTAGATTTTCTGCGTTTCATGCCTGAACCGGAAAAAGGCAAACGGCTACGCTGGTGGGCAGCCATGCTCGCCGGTGGGCCTGGTTGGGTAGTGATCGGCGCGCTGAAAGCCTTAGCCGGCTCCTTTTTGGCGGTACTGGCTTTTTATTCTGGGCTCGCCCTGGAGCAAGCTCAGGAACCAATGCATATGTACCTGGTGGCATTCAGTCATGTCACCCAAAACCCCACCATGCTACTGGCACTGGCCGGGATCTTCGTTATTCTCTCGCAGTTAAAAATCAACGTAACCAACGCCTATGCCGGCTCGATTGCCTGGTCCAACTTTTTCTCCCGGCTGACCCATAGCCACCCTGGGCGGGTTGTATGGCTAGTCTTCAATGTTGTGATTGCCTTGGTATTGATGGAAATCGGTATTTACCGGGCTTTTGAATCCATCCTCGGCAGCTACGCAGTGGTCGCGGTGGCTTGGATGGGCGCTTTAGTGGCCGACTTAGTGATCAATAAACCGCTGGGACTCAGCCCAAAACACATCGAATTTAAACGTGCCCATCTTTATGACCTGAACCCCGTAGGGTTCGGCTCTATGATGATCGCCACGGCCATCGGCCTTAGTGCTCGCGCCGGCCTGTGGGGCGAAACAGCCCGAGCTCTGGCCTCCTTTATCGCCCTGTTCAGCACCTTTATCAGTGCCCCATTAATTGCCCTACTTACCCGCAGCCGTTACTACATCGCCCGCGCGCCCAGCCCCAGCCGTGAGTTGGAAGGCCTTGCTTGTTGTATTTGCGAGCATCATTTCGACAGGGAGGACATGGCCTTCTGCCCCGCCTACAACGGCCCGATATGTTCCTTATGCTGTTCTTTGGATGCACGCTGCAACGACAGCTGCAAACACAACGCTCGTTTCTCCGAACAATTGATTGACTGGATGGGCGGGCTGCTTCCACAAACACTGATTAATCACATGCGGTCACGGATGGGGCATTTTCTCGGCCTGCTGATCATCGTGGCCTTGATTATGAGTGGACTGCTGGCTTTGATTTATTATCAAATCCCCATTGCCGACCCTACGGTAAAAGAACTGATGGCTGACACCTTGACCAAAGTGTTCGCCATACTCATCATTATCAGCGGCGTGGTGGCTTGGTTGTTTGTGCTTGCCCACGAAAGTAGGGTTGTTGCCCAAGAAGAAAGCCGGCGCCAAACCCGCATGTTGATGGAAGAAATTAAAGCTCACGAAAAAACTGATCTGGCATTACAGCAAGCCAAGGAACTGGCCGAATCCGCCAATCAAGCAAAAAGCCGCTACCTCACAGGGCTCAGCCACGAACTACGCTCCCCTCTGAATGCCGCTTTTGGCTACGCCCAACTGCTGGAGCAGGATCCAACCATCCCGGAAAACCGGCGCGATGCCATTGGTGCCATTCGCCGCAGTACAGAGCATCTATCCGACCTGATTGAAGGGCTGCTGGAGATATCCAAAATCGAAGCGGGCCGGCTGGAGCTGTACCGCAATCAGGTATGCGTACCGGAACTCATCGATGAACTGGTCACCATGTTTCAGTTACAGGCCGCGGAAAAAGGCATTGGCTTCGAATTTCGCAGTAAAAGCCAGATGCCCACCTGGGTCACTACGGATGAGAAACGGTTACGACAGATTCTGATCAACCTGCTCTCCAACGCCATCAAGTTTACCCGTGAAGGCCAAGTCACACTGACCTTTCGTTACCGCAATCAAGTGGCCGAGTTCGTTATTGCCGATACCGGCGTCGGCATTGATGAAGAAGACCTGAAGCGCATCTTCCGACCGTTCGAGCGGGTAAGAAAACCGGGAACTCCCAGTGTTCATGGCACCGGGCTAGGGCTCACCATTACCCAGTTGTTAGCCGACATCATGGGGGGCGATATACAAGTAAGCAGCATCCCCGGCCAAGGAAGTGAATTTCGTCTTTCGGTAATGCTATCCAGATTGAGTGGCCCGGCCCCCACCCGCCATGAACGCAAACCCGTGGCCGGCTATATTGGCGAGCGTAAAAGCCTGTTGATCATCGATGATGACCCCTCACACCGGGGCCTAATCAGTGATCTGCTTACCCCTTTGGGATTTATTATCAATGAAGCTCCGGATGGAGAAACAGGCTTGCAACTGGCCCGGCATACTACCCCAGACCTAGTACTACTAGACATTTCTATGCCAGGCCTCACCGGCTGGGAAACCGTTCAACATATTCGTCAGCAAGGTTACCGTGGCCCGGTAATCATGCTTTCTGCCAATGCTCGTGAAAACGACCCAGCCATCCCCGACGGCTTGCATAACGATTACCTGACCAAACCACTAAAACTCAATAGCCTACTAGACAGCCTAGCCCGCCACCTATCACTGACTTGGTTGCATCCACACAATACTTCACCAAAGCACATCACCGTTGTGCAGCAAGCCGAACCAGTGCGCGCTCTAAATAGCACCCTGCGTGATGAACTTCTTGCTCTGGCAGAGATCGGTCACTTAACGGGTCTACTGGATCGGATAATACAGGAGCGAGAAAAGGGAAATCTGGGTTCTGATATAGCGGAAAAAATGCACACTTTACTTAAAATATTTGATTTTCAGGCCGTGATCCGATTATTAGAGGCAGCCCCATGACAGCCGCACAACGTAAAGATCTGATACTGGTGGTGGACGACTCCCCAGATTCTCTCGGCATGATTCATCAAGCGTTGGATCAAGCCGGACTCACTGCTCTTATCGCACTGGAAGGCCAGCAAGCACTGAATATTGCCGAAAAAATGACACCAGATTTGATCTTGATGGATGCGATCATGCCCAACTTAGATGGCTTCGAAACTTGCCGCCGCCTGAAACAGCATCCAAATCTAGCCTGCGTTCCAGTAATTTTCATGACCGGACTAACCGAAAGTGAAGATGTGGTCCGGGGCCTGGAAGCCGGTGGCGTAGACTACATCACCAAACCAGTGCGGCCTAACGAACTGATCGCTCGCATCCGCGTACATTTAAACAATGCTCGCATGACGCAAAGCGCCCACACCACCCTAGACCGACTTGGCCAAACCAGCTTTTCCACCGATGCGGCAGGCCAATGGCACTGGGCAACCCCACACACCGACCAGCTACTGGAAAAAGCCAAGGTGGAACGCAGTGCGCTTGCAGACCCAATACAACGCTGGCTCAAACATCAACCGGAGCGGGGCCAGCAACTCAATAAACTGCCCGGTAACCTAGGGCTACGTTATCTGGGCCATTCAGTGAGCGGTGAGGAAAATAGCGAGCACTTGTTCCGGCTGCTACACCACGACAGCGATGCAGAGCTGGAGTTGCTGAAAACTGCGCTGCATGTAACCCACCGCGAGTCCCAGGTACTAGTGTGGATTGCACACGGTAAAACCAACCGAGAAATTGCCCAGATTCTTGAGTTAAGCCCACGGACAGTGAACAAACATCTGGAACAGATCTTCCGCAAACTGGGAGTTGAAAACCGGACTGCCGCAGCAGCCATGGTTATTCAATACCTTACCCAGATTCATTGAGCGCCAGTCACCACCTCAGGCAGTAACAGAACCACACCCGCATAACTGGCCACCAGCAAGGTCATGGCAACCCCCAGCCCAAGGAAGGGCCCCACATTCAAGGCACGGTGGTAGATGAAACTTTGCGCCGCCAACTGCCAACTCACTAGCACTAAATAAAGTAGCTCAATGGCACTCAGTGACTGAGCCATAGAGGCGTTAAGGGCCAACAACGGCAGGCTCAGCAGGGTCAACACCACATCTACACCTACCAGCGACAAAGCCGTCTGCAACCAACGCCCCTGCAGCCCTTTAAACGCCAGCAGCAAACCTGTACCCGCCAACACCACCACCAGCGATAGCAATTGGCTGCTCACCAAGACACCAAGGGGTAATGCCGTCTGCAGGCTACCCACTAACAGCTGCAGCATAAACCAGCCTGCCAGCACCAGCGCCATTAACGACGAGGAATACGGGACGTTTTCAGGGCTGGCACGAAATATAGCCAGCCGCCAGAACAAGGTTATCAATACAGTCATGGATCCTCCGGCCCGCTATTCTTTCAGAGCAGGAGGGAAAGGCAAGCAGGAACAAGCTTCAAGCTCAACGTTGCAACATAAAAAAACATCTTCGCCATTCGATCAAGGCCGCCGCACAGCCCCTCTTGTCAGTTTCATCCGCCCACCCACAACAACACCAGCCCATGCACACCTTGAACCTTGACACGATATGGTCCGACAACCACAGGTGTGTTTTTTGGACGCCTTCGCTAGAATGCTCACAAATTGAATCAAGGGGTCTCACATGGCGCGTAAAAACGCTTTCTATGCTCAGTCCGGCGGTGTTACTGCCGTCATCAATGCTTCTGCTGCCGGCGTTATTGAAGCAGCACGAGAAAACAAGGATGTGATCGGCAAAGTCTACGCCGGCCGGAATGGCATCATCGGCGCACTCACTGAAGAGCTGATCGATACAAGCAAAGAAAGCAAAAGCGCCATTGAAGCGCTCAAGCACACCCCCGGCGGGGCCTTCGGTTCTTGCCGCTATAAGCTGAAAGACCTCAAGACCTCCCAACGCGAATACGAACGTCTAATCGAAGTCTTCAAGGCTCACAACATCGGCTACTTCTTCTATAACGGTGGTGGTGATTCCGCCGACACCTGCCTAAAAGTATCACAGCTTTCCGAGAAAATGGGCTACCCGATCCAGGCTATCCACGTGCCCAAAACCGTGGACAACGACCTGCCCTTCACCGACGTGAGCCCTGGTTTCGGTTCCGTCGCCAAGTACACCGCTGTGAGCTGCCGTGAGGCCGCCCTGGACGTGGCCAGCATGTGCGCCACCTCCACCAAGGTGTTCGTGATGGAAGTCATGGGCCGTCACGCTGGCTGGATCGCCGCCTCCGCCGGGCTCGCCAAAGAGGATGCCGATGACGCTCCGCACCTAATCTTGTTCCCGGAAATTGCCTTCGACAAAGCGGCCTTCATGAAAAAGGTGGAAGCCACCGTCAAGAAAGCGGGCTATTGCGTCATTGTGGTGTCCGAAGGGGCTCGCTATGAAGACGGCACGTTCTTGGCCGACGCGGGTAACACTGACGCCTTTGGCCACAAACAGCTAGGCGGTGTGGCTCCGGTCATCGCTCAGATGGTGAAAGACGAACTCGGCTACAAATACCACTGGGCTGTAAGCGATTACTTACAGCGTGCCGCACGCCACATAGCATCAGCCACTGACGTGGAGCAAGCCTACGCAGTGGGCCGCGCCGCCGTTGAGTTCGCCGTGGCGGGTAAAAACGCAGTCATGCCCACCGTGGTTCGCAAGGACACAAAAAAATACAGCTGGACCATCGGCGAAGCGCCGCTAAAGAAAGTGGCCAATGTAGAAAAGAAAATGCCGCGTAAATACATTAGCAAAGATGGTTTCGGCATTACCCCCGCGGCCCGAGCCTACCTAGAGCCTTTGATTGGTGGTGAATCCTACCCTCCCTACAAAAACGGGCTGCCGCAATTTGCCAAACTAAAACTAGCCCCAGTCGAGAAAAAGTTAAACGATGCTTTTGAGGTCTAAAACACTAGCATCTTGATAAAAAGCAAAAGCCTCGCAATGCGAGGCTTTTGCTTTTCACTAACGGCCAATGGCCATTCAGCCCTGACCGTTTCCCAGAACAACTATTCTTTTAATTTCGACGATTCAACCATCAGATCAACCGCCTCATAAAAACAGAATCATGTGCGCTCATCGCGCTCTTTTTTACGCACGTGCGCCAATAAGTCATCAACATACTCCTGCTCTTCATGAAGATCATCGGCCATGAAGGGGGCATGGGGAAGCACCTGATTCAGGAGCACCGCCACCAACCCGCATAGGCTAATACCCTGCAGGGTGAAGTCGCCGTTGCCCATGACCATGCCGCCAATGCCGAAAATCAAGGTTACCGCCACAATGACCAGATTACGTTGCGCATGAAGATCCACCTGCGCCTTGATCAAGGTATTCATGCCCACACTCGCAATGGAGCCGAACATAAGAATCAAAATTCCGCCCATCACTGGGGTGGGGATACTCTGTAGTAACAACCCAAACTTGCCAATAAAGGCCAATAAGATGGCGAAGATCGCCGTCCAGGTCATTACCACCGGATTAAACACCCGGGTCAACATCACCGCACCGGTAACTTCCGAATAAGTGGTATTAGGTGGGCCACCGAACAAGGCCGCCACCATGCTGGCCACACCATCGCCTGTGAGCGTGCGATGCAGCCCAGGCTTACGAATATAGTCTTTGCCGGTCACGTTACTGATCGCCAGCACATCTCCTACATGCTCAATGGCCGGCGCCAGTGCCACCGGCATCATGAACAGGATGGCGGGCCAATAAAAGGTGGGAGCAATAAAGGTCGGCACCGATAACCAGCCCGCTTGATTCACCCCGGAAAAATCCACCATGCCCATGGCCAGGGCCGTCAGATAGCCCGAAACTACTCCGCACAGAATGGGTAATAGCCGGAACAAACCATGCCCCAGCGCCGCCACCAACATAGTGACCAACAAGGAAACCATGGAAACGAGCAGCGCATCCCCATACGCAAACATCTGCATCTCACCATTACCGGACATGCCCATGGCAAAGTTCACCGCAGTAGGTGCCAAGCTCAGCCCAATCACCATAATGATGGGGCCGGTGACTACCGGCGGCATCAGCCGGTGCAGAAACCCCGGGCCCCGCCATTTCACTAACACTCCGAGAATCACGTAAACCACGGCAGTGCAGAACAGCGCCCCCATCGTGGCTGGCACCCCCCACTGTTTCACAGCATGGGAAATGGGTGCCACAAATACAAAAGAGGACGCGAGAAAGACAGGAATAGAGCGCCGAGTAATCCATTGAAACAGCAGCGTGCCCAAGCCCGCGGTAAATAGCGCCACGCTGGGGTCCAGCCCTGTGAGCAACGGCATTAACACCATCGCACCAAAAGCCACAAACAGCATCTGGGCACCAATAAGAATGGTTTTCCAGTTCCAGAATCCGCCGGTCTGGCTCATAAGGAGCTCCTGTTAGCAATCATCACGCGGCTACTTGGTGCCGAAAATCTTGTCCCCGGCATCCCCCAGGCCCGGCATAATGTAACCGTCCTCATTCAAACCCTGATCCACCGAAGCAGTGTAAAGAGACACATCAGGGTGTGCTTCTTGGACTTTACGGATACCTTCCGGCGCCGCCACCAGCACCAAAGCTCGAATCTGGGTGCAACCGGCTTTTTTTAGCATGTCGATGCAAGCCAGCATGGAGCCCCCGGTGGCTAGCATGGGGTCGATAACTAGCGCCGTGCGCTCGTCGATATCGTGGGCCAGCTTCTCAAAATAGGCCACCGGCTGCAGAGTGGTCTCATCCCGATACACCCCCACCACACTCACTTTAGCGCTGGGGATCAATCCCAGCACTCCATCCAGCATACCCAATCCGGCCCGGAGAATAGGCACCACAGTGATTTTTTTACCCCGGATGCGCTGGGCTGGCGCCTTGCCCATCCAGGTATCCACCTGATAATCCTCCAGCACCAAGTCGCTAGTGGCTTCGTAGGTCAACAGGCTGCCCACCTCAGAGGTCAACTGGCGAAAACTACGGGTGCTCAAGCTCTTCTGGCGCAACAGCCCCAGCTTGTGTTGGACCAACGGATGGCGAATTTCATGGACACTCATGGTGGCAGGCTCCTGGATACCAATAAACATAGGGGCGCAGATCACCCCAACAATAGCGATATTGTGACGATTACAGCGCAAATGTCACCGGTGCACACGCTGTGTCATTTCACCGCACGCCCCCTCACACAGTCAGACAATACTAACCGTCAAAGAAAAAAAAAAACCAAAGGCGTTAATACATTGCCGAAAATTCACGGGTGATTTGCTGCTAGGGAGCCTCTGAAAAACGCTCGAGCAACAGAGGGGAAAGCGGTGCTTGCATCGCGAAGTAGCCTGTAACTCACCGACGCTATTCGTGGTGCGAGCATCACTTCCCACAGCAGATCAGCGTTATTGGGCATCTTTCAGCGATTCGTCGGTTTAACATCCAGTCTCAGACATCTGGCATCCAGCAACGCTGCCCTCAATCAGGCACAACCGGTATTTTCACGCTGATCCGCGATGAACCTTTTCTTATCGATGTGTCAGCCGCTCGTTAGCAGACCGGCTTTGCTCCCTCTCTTGCATACTCAGGGAAGAACAACCAAATGGGAATCGGAACAATATGTACGCATTGTAGGATCATTAAAGAAGCGAGAATTCGACAGCACTTCGCTCCACGAAAACCATAAAAAAAGGCCGACAAAAGCCGGCCTTGATTAAATACTAAAAAAAAGCGTTACAGTTTCACACCTAAGTGATCCAGGGTCTGCATGGTCAGCTGACCAGAAGCCAAATCGTTATCCTTCTGGTAAGCGATCACAGCCGCTCGGGTCTTGGAGCCGTATACGCCATCAATCCAAACCGGGTCGTAACCTTTCGCGGCCAGCGCTTTTTGGAGGCGGCGGACAACATCCTGAGTGGTATTGGTTTCACAGAGAATTTCACGCCATTCCATATCCGCATCCGTCACTTTGACCTGCTTAGGCACGTCTTTGTAAACGGCGGGGATCACTGTTTTCTTCTCTTTAGGCGGCTCTACCTGCTTGACCACCTCAACCGTGCTATAGACAGCTGGCACAGTGACTTTTTCAGTCCGGGCAGGCTTATCGACCACTTTCTTAGTGACCGTCTTGTACACGGCAGGAATTTTAACTTCTTCAGTGCGCTCAGGTTTTACCAGTTCCTTACGGCTAATGGTTTTGTATTCCGCCGGCACTTCCACCAAACACATAATTTCACCGGTGGAATGATCGAGTTTCTCGATAGGGCCACGGCCTTTTTTCCAGGTCGTGTAGGCTGGCTTGACCAGTACTTGCTCGGTAACCGTTTTATATTCCGCCGGTTTAGTGATCAGCTTGGTAGTCGCA
Source organism: Alcanivorax borkumensis SK2 (assembly GCF_000009365.1). Lineage (NCBI taxonomy): Bacteria > Pseudomonadati > Pseudomonadota > Gammaproteobacteria > Oceanospirillales > Alcanivoracaceae > Alcanivorax > Alcanivorax borkumensis. Next base: position 2,280,604 of record NC_008260.1, read on the forward strand.
CCTTTAACCAACACTTCCTCAGTCACGGTCTTGTAGGTAGCCGGAATGACTTTCAGCTTCTCATAGGCTTCGCTGACCAGGATCTTCTCTTGCACGGTTTCATAGCGTGCGGGGGTGGTGGAAATCTTGCTGTCTTCCTGAGACACCATTACACGCTGCATTTCCGTTTTGTAGGTTTCCGGAATCACAACCCGTGCATAACAATGTCCCGGCAGGGCATTAGGCGGCAGCAGCTGGGCGCCAGAGCTGGAAGAATCTGTAGAGGCCGGCTGCTGATCATTGGAGCTCAACGCGGCTCGTAGCTGCTGATTTTCCTGTTCCAGTTGCTGCTGCTGACTTTGCAGCGTTTGATATTCTCGTGTTTCCTGAATAGTTTGGTTGCTGGCACAACCGGTGGCAAGTGCCGCAATAACGGCCGGCAAAATGAGACGATTCAATGTCATAGTCTGTTCCCTTTGAAAAACACGCGTTATTTTCTTCATATGGAACAATGCTCAATAAAAATGTCAGGGACAATTATCAATACGTCTATAAATGCGCAATTTTACAATTTTTTTTGGGGAAAAAGCTTATCCCATTTCACCTACCTTTAAATACGCAAAAAATTTATCATTATATATTATTACTTTTATTTCTTTGTTAAGAATAAATATTCACCTCAAGTGCTTTTACTCCAGTTACTGATACTGATTCTCTTTGGCGCCCTCGAAACAGATTCGCTCTTCACTCTTAACGATTATCCATACCCGGCTCCCAATCTATTGCCGTAGACAACGCTAACGACGCCAAAAAGAAAAACGGGGAACCGTGAACGAAATCCTTGCCTAGGTGCATCCAAAAGTGTTCTTTATAATCACCCCTGCCGTTCGTTAGCAGGGGCCGGCACGACGCAGAAAAACGTTGGGAGCATAGGTAAGCATGGAAAAATCGAAAGGAGCCGCAATCATGAAGCGTTATCTAATCATTTCAATTTTTGCCGTGTTGAACACACTTTGTGCTTCGCTATGGGCGGCTGACAGCCTCTCCGTGAGCGAACTCAAGCAAAGGATGCAAGACGGCAACGCGCCCATCATTATTGATGTGCGCGATGAAGACGAATATCTGGCCGGGCATATTCCCGGCGCCATCATGGTCCCCGCCAAACAGATGGAACATCACCTGGACATGATGGAGCAGTATCGCAAAGAAGACATCGTGCTGTATTGCCAATCTGGCCGCCGGGCCAGCGCCGCTGCCACCGTACTGGAAAATGCCGGCTTCAAGAACGTGAAGCTGCTGCAAGGGAATTATCCGGGCTGGGAGTCCGCCCAATAAGCACCGATTTGCCCATCACCACACCTCCGACTGCCTATGGAATAAGGATATTTCTATTCCATAGGCAAGTTCGACTGTCCCCGATTAGCCGTCGTCCGCTGCCATTGCTATAATCCGCGCCCACCACCCACCCTGTTGAGAAGGACAGACCATGGATTTTGCTAAGGTTCCCGCCGGGAAAGACCTCCCCGAAGACATCTACGTGGCCATCGAGATTCCGGCCAATGCTGACCCGATCAAGTACGAGATCGACAAAGACAGCAACGCCGTATTCGTAGACCGCTTCATGGCGACCCCCATGTTCTATCCGGCCAACTACGGCTACATCCCCAATACCCTGTCCGAAGATGGCGACCCGCTGGACGTGCTGGTGGTAACGCCGTACCCAGTGGTCCCCGGTTCCGTGATTCGCTGCCGCCCGGTAGGTATCCTGAACATGACCGACGAAGCCGGTAAAGATGCCAAGCTGGTTGCAGTGCCGCACACCAAATTGACCAAAATCTACGACGACGTAAAAGACATCGACGACCTTCCCGAGCTGCTGTTGGCCCAGATCAAGCACTTCTTCGAGCACTACAAAGAGCTGGAAGCAGGCAAGTGGGTGAAGGTTGATGGCTGGGATGGCGCCGAAGCCGCCAAGGCCGAGATTATCAAATCTGTAGAAGCTTACGAAAAAGCGTAAGGTGAGCTTCAAGCGACAACGCGAGATAACTTCGCGGTAAGCAGAAAAAGGCCGCACCCATTATCTGGGCGCGGCCTTTTTTATGTCCCTTTCTTGCAGCAACATGCAATAAGCTCTGCCCGCACAGAGCAAACGCAAACACGGAACGCCCTTTTTCCTAATCGTCCCTCGCTTTTCAGCTTAGGCTGACGCCTACCTCTTCTCTCGATAGGCGCTCGGAGTCATCCCACTCCAACGCTTAAATGCCTTGGAGAAATTGGCCACATCGTTATATCCCAATCGGTATGCCACTTCACTAATGCTGTTTTCTGATTGAACCAACAAACGGCGTGCCTGCTGATAACGCTCTTCATCCTGCAATTGACGATAGCTCAACCCGGCCTGCTGCAAATGACGCTTCAACGTACGAGCCGATACCGCCAGCCGCTCCGCCATCCCCTGTAGCGACGGCAAAGGCGCCGGGTGGTCTTGCAAGGCTGAGCGAATACGCCTCGCCATCACACCCTCGTCTTCGGTGCGCCACTGACGAAACTCCATCTCGCATTGCTGCCGAGCAATGGCCGCCACCTGAGGGTCCGCCAATCGAGGGCGAGCTTCCAGCGCCGACAGAGGAAATACCAACGCATTTTCCTCTTGATCAAAGCATACTGGCACGCCCACCTCTTTTCGCAATGCCATTAACCAGGCCGGCGCAGGCCCGCATCGATGAATCTCCAATCCTTGCGGCAGGCTCTCCAGCAACTGCTCGATCATAAAGACCAACCCCACCAACATAGCCTCAATAATAAAATCGTGAGCGATGCCTAGCGGTCGCGTGCTGCGCAATTGAAGATGAGCCTGCCCGGATTGACGAGTCCGGTGGATTTCCAGGAAAGGGGCACGTAACCCTAGAAAACGGCACGCTGCATCCAGTGCATCCTGGGCGCTGGCGCTGGATAGGGCCAATAGCCCCACCGGGCCATGTAAAGTGATACTCATGGCCCGAGCATAACGAAACCCCAAGCCTCGCTCGCCCACCATTTCAACGCCACGTTCCGCCACAGTCTGGGCCAGTGACATAGACACCCGGCGGTCCACCGCCAGCAACTCGTCACGGCTCACCCCAAGCCCTACCAACAGTGCCGAGGCATCCAGGTTCAGGGACTCTAGTACGTCATACAGCAGCACCACATAAATACCTGGCACCCCCGCACCTCCCCAGGGACGGCCCGAACTCACCATTTGTTGGCCCTCCGCGACAAGACCTTGAATGCAAGACTCCGCATAGTAGTTGGCATTATGAGCCTGTTCAAAGCGAATACGCTGCTACCCGGCTCCAGACTCGACCATGTCATCACTGACATTGGCACCAGGAGATCTCAATGAACCTGACGCTGGTAAAAAAGAAAACACATCCATCCATTCCCATTACCCCACGTCGAATGGAATTTTCCTTCGAAGGAATCAAACACGATGATTACTGGTTCGACAACGATCCGGTACTAACTCATCTGCTCAATATTCTGTCGTTGACCTTCCCGGACGGCGAGCGCTTCTTCGTGGATTCAGTTCGTGCGCTTCGCGACCAAGTGCAAGACAAGGATCGTCAGAAGGATATTTCCGGGTTTATTGGCCAGGAAGCCATGCATTCGTTAGAGCACCAGGCCTTCAATGACCTGATTGCTAACGGCAAGTATGACGACATCGTTAACCACGCTCTTAACGTTACCAACAAACTATTGGCCGGCGCGCGCCAACACATGAGTAAACGCCAGCAATTGGCAGCGACTGCAGGTCTTGAACACTTTACGGCAATTCTTGCCGACGCCATCCTACGTCGCCCAGATCTGGTGGAAAGCATGGACCCTGCGGTACGCGACCTGTGGGTTTGGCATGCCATCGAGGAAACCGAACATAAAGCGGTAGCCTTCGACCTTTACAAAGAGGTGAATGGTAATTATTTGGAGCGCCAGCGCCTGTTCCTTTCCAGCACAGTCTATCTCATTGGCTTTTCTAGTTATTTCACTTGGCAAATGCTCAAACGCGACAAGATCCACCGTAAGCCCCTAACTCTTGCCAAAGGGCTATGGAAAGGTTTCGGTTATAAAGGCGTTATCAGCAGCATCATTCCTGCCTGGTTTACCTACCTGAAGCCCGGCTTTCACCCTTGGGATGACGACAACAGTGCGCTGATTGAAGAATGGCGCTCCACCCTGCCCGAACCAGGCGGCGTAAAAGAGAGCTCCAGAATCGCTTCATAAAAGAAAAGTACGGCTGTACCCGACCCTCTGGGTGCAGCCTCATGGGAAAGTCAACATACCGATTAGCACAAAACCGAACGCTTGCGTCAAATCTGCCACTTACCGATTATTCACTCGAACAAAGTACGCCATGTGCAAGGCATGAAATAAGCGTCGTTGGGCCACATCCTTTGCCAGAATAAACCCCAACGGCTCAAGCATGGATTTTAGCTCCCTGAGAGTTGTATGATTTTGTCGGCTACTATGGCCGGTGAGACGATATTTTAACCAGCGTTTCACTCCTGTATACGACCAAGGAGACAGATAGGAAATCAATAAGTGCTGGTCACTCACCCGAGCCAGTTCCCGCAATAACTTTTCACGAACCCTGGCATCTGAAAAGTGATGGATCAAGCGAAAACAGACCACCAATTTGAATGCTCTTCGCTCCCAAGGCATGGAAAAAATATCGCCTTCTTTTACCTCAACTGAAAAACCATTATCGATAAGCAATTGCCGGGTAAAATCTACGGCCGCCGCCCCCATATCTATAGCTGACACCTGCCAGCCCTGCTGGGCCATCCAGAGGCTAAGGCGTCCCGCACCGCAAGGAGCATCCAGCACACAAGCCCCGGCAGGAAGCTCCGGCATAGAACGCTCTACCAGAGCCATTTCAGCAGCATGCTTGCCCGGTTTTCTGTTGGCATATTTTAGAACGGCTTGTTCATCCATCTTGACCCGATCACGGGATATAACAGCAACATCATCAGACATTTCGAGGGTCTCTTGGTAATGAAAAAACAGGGGCATTCCGGCGTCCAGCACTCTCATACAGCTCATGCAAATGAGCTCGAATGGCTGGGGTAAGAAAATCGCTGCGACGCAGCAATTGAGAAAAATCCGAACGGGCAGCAGCGCCCATACTCAAGCGCTTACGGAAGCGCTCAAGATCTAGCAGCATGATCTTCAACGTTACCGGATGTACCAACACATGAGCCGGGTAACAGGCGCCATGCTGCCAGCGCTGACGGTGCAACCGGCGCAGCACACGCAACAAGCGCATCATAACGATAGTCAGTTGCGTAGCGTTATGCTTGCGAGCGAATACTGCCAAATCGATATAATCCGGTGGCGCTAGAGTCACCAATATTGCAGCATCAGCTCGTTCGCCATAATAAAGACAATCCACCACCGGAATAGCCGCAGATTTTAGGCGCTGTAACGCCAAAAATTCGTGGAAATACGTAGAGCGCTTCTGCCAAAACTGTTGGGGCAGGCGGCGACGTTGATTCTGTTGACGCTTTACATAAACCCACTGCCCGGTATCAAGCTGATGGCGGGTCACGCCACTCCAGCCTCCACGACGATAATTCGGCGCCTCCACCCAGTCACAGGGCAACGACCACATGGCATCAAATTCCGTCAAGGCATTGCGAGCTAACACGCTGTGCCATGACGGAGCAATAAAAGTAAGGGTCACACTGCCTCCTCTGACCAATTAACAGGCTCAACAGGAAGGCTAAAAGTAAGAGCTTAAGAGAGGCTTAATCAGGAGAAAAAATCATGGAGCGAATTCTATTTATCTTAAATAGGCAATGTATCAGTCATTGCTGATGGCAGAAATAAAAGAGGCCGCGCCCAGCTCTTTGGGCGCGGCCTCTACGTTGCGTAATGGCAACAACAATCTTCACGTCACTTCAATTATCCCATTATTAAATCTCGATTCTTCTTAGCCTTCCTGCAACAACTTACGCAGGTCGATCAAGGCAGCATTGGCCCGTGATACATAGTTCGCCATCACTAGAGAATGGTTAGCTAACATGCCAAAACCATCGCCATTAAGAATCAAAGGGCTCCATATAGTTTCTTGGGTAGCCTCAAGCTCACGAACCATTTGCCGGAAACTGATGGTCGCATTTTTCTTACGAAGCACATCCGCGAAATCCACTTCCGCACCACGCATTAACTGGGTTAGTGCCCAGGTCGCACCCCGCGCTTCGTAAAAGGCATCATCAATGTCTAGCCAAGGGGTTTTAATAAAATCTTCGTCTTTCTCAGGCTTGGCCGCTACGATGGTGCCGTCCTTGTCAACATTGAGCTGGCTGCGACCAACACTCTGGCTTAGCGTCAAGCTCAAGGACCCTAGCCGATTTTGCACCTCGTTCAGCCAATAATTCAGGTTATCCGCCCGGGCATAGAATTTACCGTCATTTTCATTGGCATCTGTGAGGCGATCCAAGTAACGCTCTAGCGCCTTGATGCCCCGGCGATACTCACTTTCAGTGGCCGGCATGGCCCAGCTTTGCGCATCAAAATTGAATTGAGGCTCAGCAATAGCCAGGTCCTTGTCTTCCTGACTCTGGGACTGGGAACGGCTCATATCCCGGCGTAATACGCGGCTAAAATCACGCACCTGTACCAGCACGCCATATTCCCAGGCTGGCATATTATCCAGCCACAGGCGGTGCGGAAGGATGTCATTGGTCAGGTAGCCGCCAGGCTTAGTCAAGAGTGTATCGGCCACGAAAATCAGCTCTCGAGTGGTAGTTTCGCCCCGAACCACATCCGCTTTCGGCGTTACCTTCTTCAGCTCCGGCTCTTGGCTCCAGTACCAACCAAGCAAAATATCCACCAGTAGCAACAAGCCGAGCAACCAAAGCACCCCTTTCCATATTCGGTTATTACGGGGGTCCAGCATGGCATCCCCCAGTTTTTCATTAAATTTATCGTTACTCATTATCACTCCCAACATCGGCACACCACTACGACAGCGTAGGCTCTTCATTAGCGGCAGGGAGAACAACAATAGCAGCTGCAGGAGAGCTCGCACACCGTTTGCGATAAGCCAAGCTACCGCCATAAAGGCTGAGGATGCCATTGACAATAGATAGACCCAATCCCGCGCCATCTGAATCGCAATGCCCGCGGCTGAAGCGTTCACTGTAGCGCTGCCACTGCTCTAGCCTCAGCCCTTCACCGCTATCGTAGACCTCGATACGGATTTGACCTTCTCTTTTCTCAGCGTTCACTCCGATAACCCCCGGGGGGGTATAGCGGCAAGCATTATCGACCAAGTTCCGTAACACCAGATGCAGAGCTTCCTCGGGGACAGCAACCCATAGAGAATGATCAAGGCGCAATTCCAGATGCTGCTCAAAACGATCGCCTAGCGGCACCAGTGACGCCAGGGTATCCCGTGCCACCGGCAGAATATCAGCACGAGCATTCTTTTTCGGCGGCCCCATGGCAGGGTCCAAACGCGCCAGCACCAGCAATTGTTCGAGCATCCGTTCGGCACGACCCACTGCCTCCTGCAGCCCTTGTAGGGACTCTTCGCGCTGCTGCGGATCCGGCAGTGAGCGAGCGTTATCTGCATGCAGCCGCAACACCATCAATAATGTTCGCAATTCATGCGCAGCATCTGCCGTAAAACGCTTTTCACGCTCCATACCCGCCTCCAGTCGCAGCAAGAGCTCATTGATGGCGGCCTTCACAGGTTCCAGTTCACACACCTGCTTACCGATGGAGAGCGGAGTCAGATTATCCGGAGAACGTTGGCTCACGGATTGAATAAGATCGGAGAGTGGCGAGAGTCCAAAACGAATGGCCAGCCATACTAGCAACACAACAAAAGGCACACTGATCAGGTAGGGAGCCACCAATGCTCCTGCCACATTTCTGACCATGGATTGACGGGCGTAATCACTTTCCGCCAGGATCAACCAGCGATCATTGGTCATTGGCAACGAATAAGCATGCCAGCCGTTGATTTCTGCATAATGAGGACGTGGATTGAGGGCGATCAAAGGTGAGATTGGTGACCCTTCACTAGCAGTAACCAGCTTGCCGTCCTGCCATAACTGGTAGATGAAATAGCGTAGGTAGCGAGACTCTTCGGAGTCCAGCGCTGACAGGGACGCATTGGGGGGATAACCATCCCGCCAAAAACCGGCCAGCAGACGTGCACTTTGCACCAGCTCTGCGTCGTATTGTTCATCCAGCTCATGATAGAGAGTGCGATAAGTCAAAAAGACCAATAAGACCCCGCCACCGGCGATCACCAGCAACAGTGATACAACCAGAAAGCGACGAATGGAAAAAATCATTCCATAGTTCCCTGCAGGCTGTAGCCGACACCACGCACAGTCCGAATCAAGTCGCTTCCCAACTTTTTACGCAAATGATGTATGTGGACTTCCAGTGCGTTGCTTTCTACATCCTCATTCCAGCCATACAACCCACCCTCCAGTTGATCTCTGGTGAGAACTCGACCCCGATGGCGCAACAGCTGCATCAACAGGCTCATCTCCCGCCGCGACAGATTTACCAGCTCGCCGCGACGAGTGACGATAAAACGCACAGGATCAATCTCCAGCTCACCGAGATGAAGCGTCTCTGAGCCAGGCGGTTCACGACGCCGTAATCGGGCACGAATCCGCGCAATCATCTCCACAGCGGAGAACGGTTTCACCAGATAATCATCGGCGCCACAATCCAAGCCCCCGATGCGGTCTTCCAGTGCATCTCTGGCACTAATAATGATTACCGGGATCTGTTTGTCCTTTTGCCGCAAGATTTTCAAGGCATCAATACCATCCAGCCCGGGCAGTCCCAGATCCAGCAACACCAGTTGAAAACCTCCGCCCTCCAGAGCCGGCATCAACAGATCACCCCGATCGATATGATCCACCGTATAGCCTTCAGCCCGGAGCGCACGTTGCAGGCCATCTGCTAGCAGCACATCATTCTCAACCAGCAATAGGCGCATCATTCCCCCATTGAATCCAATATTGTACACCTGCCCCTCGCAACAGGGTTTCAGCGTCTTTTCCCTGAAGCAGAGCAAGCGTAGACAACAGACCAGCCTGAGTACATTGGCGCCCATATACGGTAACAGCACGAGGCGCACCGGATACCGGCCAGCCACTGCGCGGATCCAGCACATGGCTATAACGGACACCATCACGAAGTAAAAAACGGCGGCTATCACCGCTAGTCGCCAGCGCACCGGTGGTGAACTGCAACTGCCCGGCAACAGGCTTGGCTGTACCCTCCATACCCACCTGCCAGGGTGCCTGCGCAGCACGCGCGACTAGGTCACCCCCAAAATTCACCAGTACATCCGCATCGGTAAATTGGCCGGCCAATTGAAAGGCACTGTCCACTGCATATTCTTTACCAATGCCACCTAAATCCAGTTCCATCCCCGCCTGTAAGCGAATTTTTCCTGGCTGCCGTTCGACCTTGTTCCAACCCACCAATGATAATAAGGCGTCAACCTGCTCAGGTTTCGGTAACCGATTAGAACCATCAAAGTGCCAGGCACGTCGTAATACGCCCGAAGTGATGTCAAAAGCACCGTCACTGAGCTGCCAACATTGACCGGCGAAATCAAGTAACCGGGCGCTCTCATCATCAATATCCACCCAGCGCCCATCTCCAGCATTGATGGCCGCGATCAAATTGTCTTGCCGAAAACGGGAGTATTTTCTTTCGATTCGCCAGGCCTCCTCGGTCACACACTCAAACAGTGCCAGTGCCTGGCTTTTACTGACTCCGCGCACCAAACATTCACAAGGACTTGCCATGGCAGAAAAACGGCCGCGCCAAAGGGCGCCGTCCTGTTCCAGGGTAAATGCTTTCCCCTGTGTCATAGAGACTCCACCGCAACGACTACCAGTAGAATGTATACCCGACCTGCGTGATCAGTGCATCGAGTTCCGAAGCATCACTGTCGCCGCTCTGCTGGAAACTTTCTACCCGGAAACTCCATTGCTGGTTGTTTTTCCATTGCTTGCCAAGCTTGACGCCATAGGTGGTATCAGTGAGATTCCCCAGCCGGTAATCCGCCGATACTTCATCCAACGTATTCAGATCTGCAGCGCTAACCGATTCACGGTAAAAATCAGCTTCGCCCTGCTCATACCAACGCACATGGGGTTGCAGAAACCAGCCATTGTCAAACTGAAAGCGATATTTCACATCCAGAGTATGTGATGTAATGCCCCAGTCGTCAGACATAAAACGATACCCCACCGCCAACACATCGCGGTTGAAGTGATAACGGTTCTCCCAGTAAAGCGCATTCTTGGTGCGCGAATCGGGGCGCAACTCGAAAATATGGGCATCACCCACGCCAATATCTGCTGCACCAAAGCTTTCCGCTTCCAGCGGATCCCCATTAGCATCTACTACCGTGACAATCTTGTAAGGGTCTGTCTGGTAACCGTCCGATATCGACACGCTGTAATTGAGTTGCATCAGCCAGTTACGGTTGATCACCTGGGTAATCCAAACAACAGATCATTTATAGTTCGATCTTCAGTGCCGTCATTTTTTTGTTGATTACTCTGGAACGTCAAACCAATCGGTACACCGCCCACCGGGTCTATGGTGTCCGCCTCATGGGCTAGGCCGAATGTGAGCGTGGTGTTTTTATTGTTCAAATCCCATAAGAGTCCAGCATTTAAGCCCAAAGAAGTAAAATCATATTCATTGGAGAAATTCATCCCCGCCGTCCATCGCATAGTCCGGCTAAATGGGCGGGTATACTGCATGTTTGCGGCAACACGCGTGTCCTTGAAGGAGTCATCCAACGGCACCTCATTGGTGGCCTGATATTCCTGTGAACCAGACGGGGAAGTAAACGTCTGCGGCTTATCCGATTTGATCGCCCCGTTATGGGATGCACCAGTTAACGAATCCAGCGTCAGTTTCAGTTCAAGCTCGCTGTCATCACCAAACTGTTTCTTGCCGCGAACCACTGGCTCCACCGCCGTGACACGATCTTGCTCCGCGTAATACAACACGGCGGAATCAAATTGCCAGGCATCATCTGCGGGCTGTGCCTGTACCGGCTGGCCCAGCAGAGCACAGGTCGCAGCGGCCAGGCCACTCCCAATCGTCTTCCCATCCAGTTTTTTTTTCATTACGCCTTCCTCAATTACAGCCACAGCCACCGCCACCAAATCCACGCCCACCGCTGGAGGCTTCCTTGCTAAAATAGATGTGATCATCCAGCGCATCATCGAGACCATCCGCAGCACCCATCGTCATTACTGGTTTGGCCAACAAATCACGCTCCCAGGGTTGCACCCCCAGGTTCTGGCACCCGGACACACAGCCCACAGTGATCAGAAACACGGGTATTCCCAACGCAAATTTCATCATTGCTCCTCCAGCAGCTGGACGATTTCTTGCTCGTAGGCGTCCTTATTTGTTTCCATAAAACCGATATGACGGGCTAGCGCGTTCCCGCGCTCATCCATCAGCACGGCACTGGGCATCCCTTGAAGCTGATAGCGGCTTGCCAGCTCCCCTTGTGGGTCAAACACCAACGGGAAAGTGGCCGGGTAATTGGCCAGAAACTTCTCTGCATCCTCTTTGCGCAGGTCCAAATTCACACCGATGATGGTGAACCCACGATCTCCATATTTCGCCTGCATCCGATTCAGCCAAGGAAACGAGCGCCGGCAAGGCACGCACCAGCTGGCCCAAAAGTCTACGTAAATGACTTTTGCTTCCCCGACCTGCTCGGGGGAAAATGGCAACGGTTCCGCATGAGCCAGCCAGGGGATGACCAGCAGGGCAAGCACCCGTAGAAAGCGCATAGGCTTCTCCTTGATATTGAGACCACAGCCTCCTACCGGCGCCTTAAAGTAACCTTAAGGCACTGTTAATAATCTGCCCTGAAACTTATCGGCTATCCTGGCATCCAAGCGATGCCACCATTTTTGGGTTCGGGGTTTGAGGAGAAAGGAATGCATACAAGCTGGCAACGACTGGGGCTTGCTCTATTAATGCTATTTACAGTGTCCACAGCCATTGCGCAGGATCTATTCGGCGACCAAGAACGCCTGCCCACCGTGGATGAAGCCATTCAGCTAGTACCTGATGCCGACTGGGACAACCAGCAACTGCGACTGGATTTCGAGCTGATCGATGATGTTTATCTCTATCAACACCGTTTCGGGTTCACCCTACGTGACACCAACGGCAATGTGATTAACGACTTTGCCGAACTGATACTGCCCCCCGGGAAGCCCAAAACCGACGAGATATTCGGTGATGTAGAAGTCTATTTCGACCGTTTGAAGTTCTCGCTTCCTTTGAATAGCGTGCCGCTAGTGGATACCGAACTGGAAGTACGCTATCAAGGCTGCATTGAAGATACTCTCTGCTACCCGCCCACCCGCAAAGTGTTTGCATTCGACAATCCGCAACCGGCAAAAAAGCCCATGGCCGCGGTGCCACCCGCGGCCACTGACTCCACCGCCGGCCCGGGTTTTCTCGATACACTACGGTCTGAGGACGCCAACGCCTTCAACCAGTGGATGAACGAACAACCCCTTGGTTTAATCATCGGCCTCTTCTTTGTGGGCGGGCTGCTGCTGGCCTTTACCCCCTGCGTGTTTCCCATGGTCCCCATTCTCTCCGGTATCATTGCCGGCGAGAAAGAGCCCAGCGCCACACGGGGCTTTACTCTCAGTGTCAGCTATGTGTTGGGTATGGCCGTGCCGTACACTTTGGCAGGCTTATTGGTGGCACTTTTTGGCGCCGGCCTGAACCTGCAATTCATGCTGCAACAACCCGCGGCCATCATTACTTCAGTAGCGGTATTTGTCGTACTGGCCCTGTCCATGTTTGGTCTGTATGAACTGCAGCTACCTGCGGCCTTGCGTAACAAGCTCCATCAACCTGGCCAAGAAGCCCGCGGCAGCCTGATCGGCGCCGCCATCATGGGCACCATTTCGGCCTTGGTCGTCTCCCCTTGTGTTACCCCCATCCTAGCCGGCGCGTTGATCTATGTTGCCGCTAGTGGCGACGCGGCCACCGGCGCGGCTTCCCTGTTCGCCCTATCGATTGGCATGGGCCTACCATTGATTATCTTTGGCACCGGTGGCGGCAGCTTGCTTCCCCGTGCTGGCATGTGGATGGAAGAGATCAAACGGTTCTTCGGCGTAGTGATGCTAGGCGTCGCCATCTGGCTGCTGGACCGCATCATCAGTGACACTATTACCCTTGGCCTCTATGGCTTGTTGTTAACCGTGTATGGCATCCAGCTGGGGGCATTGGAGCCTGCCGGTGAAGGCGCTGCCCGGCTCAAGCGGGGCTTGGCTCTGGTACTGGCTCTGTACGGGGCGGTGATGATTGTCGGCGCCTTGAGTGGCGGCAAGGACCCTCTGCAACCGTTAGCGCAGATGAATCAGCCAGCCACGAACAACGGCCCCCTCCACGTTAGCACCCCCTCCTCCCAGCCTGGCGATCATGGTCCCTGGCAGACCATCGTTGGCAAGGCCTCCCTGGAGCAGGCACTGGCCACGTCTCGTCAAGCCAACAAGCCCGTGCTGGTAGATTTCTTCGCTGAGTGGTGCGTGGCTTGCAAGGTCCTGGAAGAGACCACATTGAGTCACCCGGATGTGCTTAATGCCATGCTCGGCTTTGACCTCTACCGGGTGGATATCACCGAAATCAACGCCGACAGCCAGGCCATCATGGAGCAGTACAACATTCTTGGGTTGCCGGCACTGGTGTTTTTCACCCCCATAAGCACTGAAATTCCCGATTCAAGAGTCCTCGGCGAAATGGGGCCACAACGGTTTATTGAACACCTTAACAAGCGGGTCCTGCCTAGGCTTTAATGCCGCGCCAATATAGAAAGGGGCGCGCGCGCGCCCTTCGCTGCAAACGCCCCGCGGGTCACGCTCCTACCGCGAGCGGTTGCGCCTCCCACCTAAGCAAATAACCTGAAAGAGTGCCGATATCCCGATATCTTCCCGCAACTTGTAACGAATGTTGTAAACCCCTTTTTTCTGTCATAGATTCCCCCTAATATTGCATTTGTATGAGAAAACCCAAGTTAACCTGGGTTTTTCCAGCATGATCACTGCAAATAACGACAAATTCGCGAGGGGACCCATTTTGGCTTCCATTTTGGTGTTACATGGCCCAAACCTGAACCTGCTCGGCACACGCGAGCCGGACAAGTACGGCCATACCACCCTGGCGGACATCAACCAGCAACTGCAGGAACAGGCCAGCAAAGCCGGCCATCACCTGCAGCACCTGCAAAGCAACGCAGAATATGAACTGGTCGAATGCATTCACGATGCCCATACCGAGGGGGTCGACTTCATTATTATCAACCCGGCGGCTTTCACCCATACCAGCGTGGCGCTACGTGACGCCCTGCTAGCGGTGAACATTCCCTTTATTGAAGTGCACCTATCCAACGTGCATGCCCGGGAAACCTTCCGCCACCATTCCTTTTTTTCTGATATTGCCAAGGGCGTTATTTGCGGCCTCGGCGCCATTGGCTATGCGCTGGCGTTAACCGCTGCTCTCGAACAACTGGATGACTGAACATGGATATTCGCAAAATCAAGAAACTGATTGAGCTGCTGGAAGAGTCCGGCATTGAAGAGCTGGAGATTTGTGAAGGGGAAGAGTCCGTGCGCATCAGTCGCGGCTCTCGTCAACCGGCAGCACCCGCACATTACTATGCGGCCCCGCAGGCTCCCGCTCCCGCTCCGGCACCTGTTCCCGCAGCCGAAGCGCCCGCCGCGCAGGATAATACTCCAAGCGGCCACCTGGTTCGCTCGCCCATGGTCGGCACCTTCTATCGTTCACCGTCGCCAGGCGCCTCGGCCTTCGCCCAAGTAGGCCAAAAGGTTCAAGCTGGCGATGTGCTGTGTATCGTGGAAGCCATGAAGATGATGAACCAGATTGAGGCGGACAAGTCCGGCACTCTGGATGCCATTTTGGTTGAAGACGGCGAGCCGGTTGAATTCGACCAGCCTCTGTTCTCCATCGTTTAACGGAGGCTTCCCATGCTGGAAAAGGTCGTCATTGCCAACCGCGGCGAGATTGCTCTACGGATTCTGCGCGCCTGCAAAGAGCTAGGCATTCGTACCGTAGCGGTTTACTCGAAACCGGACCGGGATCTAATGCATGTTCGTCTTGCTGACGAAGCCGTGTGCATTGGTCCCGCTTCATCCGCCGATTCATACTTGAACATTCCCGCGCTGATCAGCGCCGCCGAAGTGACCGATGCCGACGCCATTCACCCAGGCTATGGCTTTCTGGCGGAAAATGCAGACTTTGCTGAAAGCGTAGAACGCTCCGGCTTCACCTTTATCGGCCCCAAGGCAGACACTATTCGCCTGATGGGCAATAAGGTAGCCGCCATTGAAGCCATGAAAAAAGCGGGTGTGCCCACCGTACCGGGCTCCAACGGCCCCATCGGCGACGATGATGAAGCCTCACTGGCCATGGCCGAACAAATCGGCTACCCGGTGATCATCAAGGCCGCAGCAGGCGGCGGCGGGCGCGGCATGCGTGTGGTTGATGAAGCAAAACAGCTGCTAAACGCCATCACCCTGACCCGCTCCGAAGCGAAAAATGCCTTTGGCGACGCCACCGTCTACATGGAGAAATTCCTGCAGCAACCACGCCACGTGGAAGTGCAAGTGCTGGCCGATGGTGCCGGCCATGCAATTCACTTAGGCGACCGTGATTGCTCCTTGCAGCGCCGTCACCAGAAGGTGGTGGAAGAAGCTCCGGCACCCGGAATCCCTCAGCATCTAAAAGAAGAAGTCGCCGAGCGCTGCGTTAACGCCTGTAAAGAAATCAATTACCGGGGTGCGGGCACCTTCGAATTTCTCTACGAGAATGAAGGCTTCTACTTCATCGAAATGAATACCCGTGTACAGGTAGAACACCCCGTCACCGAAATGGTTACCGGGGTGGATATTGTCAAGGAACAATTGCGTATCGCCGGCGGTGAAGGCCTGCAAATCCAGCAGTCCGATGTACAATTCCAGGGCCATGCCATTGAGGTTCGCGTCAACGCAGAAGACCCGGTACGGTTTACCCCCTGCCCGGGCAAAGTCACCTACTTCCACGCCCCCGGTGGCAATGGCGTACGAGTCGATTCCCACATCTACAGTGGTTACACTGTTCCGCCATACTACGACTCCCTGATCGGCAAGCTGATCACTTGGGGGGAAAATCGCGAGACCGCCTTCTCCCGTATGAAAAATGCGCTGGACGAAATTGTCGTGGAAGGCATCAAAACCAATATTGCCCTGCACCGCGACAAAATCTTCAAGGACGAGGCTTTCATTAAAGGCGGCGTGGACATTCACCACCTAGAAAAGAAACTCGGGACACACTAAAAGCCGTTGATAGTGAATTGATCGCTATTATCGTTAACGGTTACCATCCCCCTGATGGCCGCGCCCAGCGTTTGGGCGCGGCCTCTTGCGTTACAGACACTACAAAATTACCCCCTCGCACTTTTAACGGTTAACTCTCAACTAGAGCGAAGCGACAACATGGCCTGGCTTCAACTCCACCTTGCCACCACCGAACAGCACGCCGATGCCTTTCAGGCTGCACTGGAAAACCTCGGTGCCGTGGCCGTGACCCTCACCGACGGTGCCGACCAACCTGTGTTCGAACCGCCGCCGGGCACTCGCCCGCTATGGCAGAATACGGTGGTCAGCGCCCTGTTCGAGCAGAACCATACCCCGGAGCAGATTCTTAACGCCCTCACAGCCCAAGGACTAGAAGCACAAGCCAGCCACCACGAAACCTTGGAAGATCAGGCCTGGGAGCGGGCCTGGATGGATGATTTTTCACCCATGCAATTCGGTGAACGGCTGTGGATCATTCCTAGCTGGAGCGAAGCCCCGGACCCAGCGGCGGTCAACTTGAAGCTAGACCCAGGCCTAGCCTTCGGCACCGGCACCCATGAAACCACTGCCCTGTGCCTACAATGGCTGGATAGCACCGACCTGCACAACAAAACCGTACTCGACTTCGGTTGTGGCTCTGGAGTACTGGCCATCGCCGCTCTGCTGCTGGGCGCCGGCGATACCACCGGCACCGATATTGACCCTCAAGCGTTGATCGCCAGTCATGACAATGCCCACAACAATGGCGTAGCCGAATCTCTAACCCTGTTCCTGCCCGAACAAATGCCCCAAGATTATCAGTGTGACATTCTGGTGGCCAACATACTCGCCGGGCCGCTGGTTGAGCTCTCCGAGTTACTAGCCCGTTACTGCCGGGCCGGCGGCAAACTGGCCCTGTCTGGCATTCTTGCTGAACAAGCAGATAGCGTACGCACTGCCTACGAGCCTTGGTTTGAACTCAACCCCACCACCCAACAAGGTGACTGGGTGCGCATCGACGGGGTACGGCGGGCCCGCTAAAACCAGACTTTCAAAAGAAACTGAGTGACAAGTCCTTGCGGCTTGTCCTGCTTTTTCTGTAAAACATACCTAAATCATCTGCATGCGATGCTCGGATTGCTTCGTTGCCCGAACCCCAAAGCGTGCAACGTGCCACCTCTCTTCTTCCAATAACAATTCAGGCGAAAGCCATGGCCAGCCAATACAAAACCCGCTGCCCCCATTGTGCAGCCCAGTTCAAGATCACCGATGAACATTTGAAACAGGCGCGCGGTGCGGTTCGGTGCGGCTCATGCTTGCAGATTTTTCAGGCCAGCGATTACCTGATCGATCCTGCCGACGCCCAGCAGCAGCCCCAAAAAAATCGCTGGGCTGGCGCGCTGGACGGGTCCGACGTTGACAACAACCTGCCCAAAAATACTCAGACATTAGCCGATGACGATGACGATGCCGAGAGCCTGAGCATTCACGGGATGGAGCTCAGTGACTCATTCATGAATGTAGATGTAGAGGACACCGACCTCGGACTAGGCGAAGATTTCACCGACATGCAAGGCGCAGGCCGCGCCAACCACCATGAAAATGCGGATGAATCCTGGGCCGAAGCCCTACTGCAAGAATTGGAAGAAGACGAGCCAGCTGCTGCCAATACCACGTATGGAGCCCCTCCATCACCCGGGACAGCCGCCAGCCACTCACCGTCACCAAAGCAGCAGACACCTAACGCTCCCAGCACAAAAACCAGCGAACAGTCACCGTCTCTATCAGAAGACGACGATAACAGCCTATTTGTCGGGCTGGATCTGTTTGCTGATGACCATTATGAAAAACCAAGCTCCTCGGACAAACCGGTTCACGAACGCCACACTCATTTCCGCCAGCAGCGGGACTGGGGCGAGCTGATTAAATGGACGTCCCTCTCGGGGATCGCCTTAGTGACATTGATTGGCCAGTACACCTTCTTCAACTTCGACGATCTGGCTCGCAGCCCACAATGGCGCCCCTTGTACCAACAGGCCTGCGGGATACTTGGCTGCCAACTACCGAGTCGCTCCGACATCACCAAGGTGCGCGGCACCAACCTAGTGGTTCGCAGCCACCCGAACTATGCCAATGCGCTGATTGTTGACGCCATCCTGTTTAATGAAGCCAAGTACCCACAACCTTTCCCGGAACTGGAACTGAGCTTTAGCACCTTGAATGGCCGCCCTGTAGCCAGCCGCCGCTTTTTCCCCAAGGAATACCTGCAAGGAGAGCTACACGGCATGGGCATCATGCCCACACGCACGCCATTGCATATTTCTTTGGAAATTGTGGATCCGGGCGAGCAGGCCGTGAGCTACAACCTTCGCCTGCTGCCGCCCCCCCAAGGCGGAGAACAGCTCTCCCAGCGCTAGCCGGCACCATCGCCAGCGCAAAATCGACAGCCCGTCGCCTGATGGCAGACGGGCCTTTCATCCCTAGCCTCCGATCTCTATCATTGTTCCCCCTCTTAGACACCCCAAGCCCGGCGCCATGCAGATCGGACCCTATAACCTGCCGAACTCCTTGATTCTAGCCCCCATGGCCGGCGTCACGGACCGCCCATTCCGGCGCTTGTGCAGAGACCTGGGGGCCGGCCTGCTGGTGTCGGAAATGGTGACCTCGGACACCCGTCTGTGGAACTCTCGAAAGTCTCGCCAACGGTTAGACCATAGCGGCGAACCAGGCCCCATCTCGGTACAGATCGCCGGCGGAGAGCCGGCAATGCTGGCAGAGGCGGCCCGCGCCAACGTGGAGCATGGCGCCCAGATTATTGACATCAATATGGGCTGCCCGGCGAAAAAAGTGTGCAAACGCGCCGCGGGGTCTGCCCTGCTAGCCGACCCGGACCTAGTCGCGCGCATCCTCGATGCAGTGACTCAGGCTGTAAATGTCCCCGTTACCCTGAAAATCCGTACCGGCCCTGATCGCGATCAGCGCAATGCCATCGACATTGCCCGCATCGCCGAAACTGCGGGCATTCAAGCCCTTGCCATTCACGGGCGCACCCGCGCCGACAAGTTCAACGGTGACGCCGAATACGCCACTATCAAACAGGTGGTGGATGCGGTGAACATTCCGATCATGGCCAATGGAGACGTGGATAGTCCGGAAAAAGCCAAACGGGTACTGGAATCCACCGGCGCCGATGGTATCATGATCGGCCGCGCTGCTCAGGGTAACCCGTGGATCTTCCGGGACACCCTGTATTACCTCGAGCACGGCTCGCTGCCCGCAGCGCCGTTAGTAACGGAAGTCCATGATTGCGTGCAACAGCACCTGTACGAACTGCATGATTTTTATGGTGAGTTCATGGGGGTACGTATCGCACGCAAGCACCTGGGCTGGTACACACAGAACCTGCCCAATGGGGAAGACTTCCGGCGCGGGTTTAACACACTGGAAAATGCCACCGATCAACGCGTGGCAATCGAGCAGTTTTTCCAACAGATAAGCGCCACTACCGACCGAGTTCGCTTCGGTCGTTATGGCGAGGTGTCTGCCCGGAAGAAAAACGGAGCCCTGGCCGCATGACCCTTTCTTCAGTTAACACAGCCGCTGCACGGACACTTACTGAAATGAACACCGCTGAAGCACGAAAGCAGCCGCATCTTACTATTGCGCGCAGCGAAACCCACGACACGCTGCGCAATTGTGTGCGACGTTCGCTAAACGATTATTTCAACCAGCTGGACGGCGAAGCCGTGAGCGAGCTCTACCCGATGGTGCTGGCTGAAATGGAAATTCCCCTGCTTGAGAAAGTGCTCGAGTACACCCGTGGTAACCAGACCAAAGCCGCTGAGCTACTGGGCCTGAACCGCGGCACTCTGCGCAAGAAACTCAAGCAGTACGGTCTATTGTAATACAGACCCGTAACACCAAGGGCAGTGACCACACTGCCCTTTTTTTGTTTCTAGCCCTCGTATTAATTAAGACTTCGCAACTTGGTGAAACCCCATGAGCAATGTTGAACGTGCACTGATCAGTGTTTCCGATAAAACCGGTATCGTCGAATTCGCCCAGGCCCTAGCTGACAAGGGCGTGGAACTGCTGTCCACAGGCGGGACCTTCAAGAAACTGCAGGAGGCCGGCATCGCCGTACGCGAAGTCTCCGACTACACCGGTTTCCCGGAAATGATGGCCGGCCGGGTAAAAACCCTGCACCCTAAAGTGCACGGCGGCATCCTTGGCCGTCGCGGCCAGGACGAACAGGTCATGGCCGACAACGACATCAGCCCCATTGATCTGGTGGTGGTCAACCTTTACCCCTTCGAGGCCACCGTGGCCAACCCGGATTGCTCTCTGGAGGACGCCATCGAGAACATCGACATTGGCGGTCCGACCATGGTTCGTTCTGCCGCCAAGAACAATGCCAGCGTTGGCATTGTGACTGATGCCGCCGACTACCAGCGCGTACTCGACGACATGGCCGCCAACAACGGCGCGCTGTCTGATGACTTGCGTTTTGACCTGGCCATCAAAGCGTTCGAGCACACCGCCGCCTATGACAGTGCCATTGCCAACTACTTTGGCAAGAAAGTCGAAGGACAGGATGGTATGAGCAATCTGGACTTCCCGCGCACCATTAACCTGAACTTCGAAAAAACCCAGAACATGCGTTATGGCGAGAACCCGCACCAGAAAGCGGCCTTCTACACCGAGCGCAACCCGGCCCCGGCATCCATCGCCACCGCGAAACAGCTGCAGGGCAAAGAACTAAGCTACAACAACATCGCTGATACCGACGCCGCACTGGAATGCGTAAAAGGCTTCACCAAGCCGGCCTGTGTAATCGTCAAGCACGCCAACCCCTGTGGGGTGGCGGTGAGCCTAGATGGCATTACCACAGCTTATGATCTGGCCTTCGCCACCGATACCGAATCCGCCTTCGGCGGCATCATCGCCTTCAACCGCAAGCTGGATGCCGCCACCGCCCAGGCCATCGTTGATCGCCAGTTTGTCGAAGTGATTATCGCCCCCAGCGCCACAGAAGAAGCCCTGGCCATCACCGCCGCCAAAAAGAATGTGCGAGTACTGGTGTGTGGTGAAATGGAGGGTGTAGCGGCTTCTGGCCTGGACTACAAACGCGTCAACGGCGGGCTACTGGTGCAAGATCGCGATCTCGGCATGATCACCGAAGGTGAATTGAAGGTGGTCACCAAGCGCGCGCCCACTGAAGCCGAAATGCACGACCTGATCTTCGCTTGGAAAGTGGCTAAGTTCGTCAAATCCAATGCCATTGTTTACGCCAAAGATCGTCAAACCGTAGGCGTGGGCGCCGGCCAGATGAGCCGGGTCAACTCTGCGCGCATTGCGGCTATCAAAGCAGAACATGCTGGCCTGCAAGTGAAAGGCTCCGTAATGGCCTCCGATGCTTTCTTCCCGTTCCGCGATGGCATCGACAACGCGGCTAAGGTAGGAATCAGCTGCGTAATCCAGCCCGGCGGCTCGATTCGCGATGAAGAAGTTATTGCCGCCGCCGACGAAGCCGGCATGGCCATGGTCTTCACCGGCATGCGCCATTTCAGGCATTAACGCTGGCCGCCAGACGTCCAACGCATGAAGCGACCCTCCGGTCCCGCGTTGGACCTCTGGCGTCAAGCTCGTCGCCGATCACGACACGCGATCAGGATTAACCATTCATAGCAAATGGATCACCCCATGAAGGTACTCATCATTGGCGGCGGTGGCCGCGAGCATGCCCTGGCATGGAAAGTGGCTCAAGCCGAGCAGGTAGAAACCGTCTTCGTTGCCCCCGGCAACGCGGGTACCGCCCGCGAAGCCAAGCTCGAAAATGTGGCCCTGGACGTACTGGATCAACCCGGGCTGCTGGCCTTTGCCAAAGACAATAGCATCGACCTGACCATTGTTGGCCCGGAAGCGCCACTGGTAGAGGGTTTGGTCGACACCTTCCAGGAAAATGGCCTGAAGTGCTTCGGTCCGAACAAGGCTGCAGCACAACTGGAAGGCTCCAAAGCCTTCACCAAAGACTTTCTGGCCCGGCAGAACATTCCCACCGGCGCCTACGGCAACTTCACTGACATGGATGAAGCGCTGGCCTACGTGCGCGAACAGGGCGCTCCTATCGTGATCAAGGCCGATGGGCTGGCCGCAGGCAAAGGTGTGATCGTCGCCATGACTCTGCAGGAAGCGGAAGATGCCGTACGCGACATGCTTGACGGCAACAAATTTGGCGATGCCGGCCACCGTGTAGTGGTCGAAGAGTTTCTCGAAGGCGAAGAGGCCAGCTTCATCGTCATGGTCGATGGCAAAAACGTTCTGCCCATGGCTACCAGCCAGGATCACAAGCGAGCCGGCGACGGCGACACGGGCCCCAACACCGGCGGCATGGGCGCTTACTCCCCGGCGCCGGTGGTCACCGACGCGGTCTACAAACGCATCATGGACGAAGTCATCACCCCCACCGTAGAAGGCATGGCCGCCGAAGGCATGCCCTACACCGGCTTCCTCTACGCGGGCTTGATGATCAACCCAGACGGTGCCCCCAAAGTAATCGAATACAATTGCCGCTTCGGCGACCCGGAAACTCAGCCCATCATGATGCGCCTGCAGTCCGACCTGGCTGCGCTATGTCTGGCCGCGCTGGAAGGTAAGCTGGATCAGGCCGAGATTCAATGGGATCCACGTCCCACGCTAGGTGTGGTAATGGCCGCTGGCGGCTACCCGGATAGCTACGACAAGGGGGATGCCATCAAGGGGCTGGATCAGGCCGATTCTGATACTGTGAAGGTCTTCCACGCCGGGACCGCCGAACAAGACGGCCAGGTGGTTACCAGTGGCGGGCGGGTGCTCTGCATCACCGGTGTCGGCGACACCGTCGGTGAAGCCCAGGCCAATGCCTACGAGGGTGTGAAGCAGATCACATGGCGTAATGCCCAGTATCGTTCCGACATTGGCTACCGTGCAGTGGCCCGCGAAAAAGCATAAAGTACAGGCAACTAAGAATTAAAGGTGAGCCGGCTCCGGCTCACCCATCAACACACCTTCGGGGGTTGCCATGTCGAATCAAACGGCGGATATGTCACGTCTTGAGAATTTCATTCCTTTTGACTGCCTGAGCGAATCCCACCGCAATGAAATCCAGGGCCAAATCAGCGTCATCAAGATTGCCCCTGGCCGGCTCCTGTTCAAGCGCGGCCAAAGCAGCGACAAGGCCTACTTCCTGATTAAAGGTTCGCTGGATCTCACCGATGCCAGTTTTCAGGTACGCCATTTTACCGCCGACGACGATGAAAATTACCTGGCTATCGACAACTACGCCGAACACACCATCAATGCGATAACCGCCGAAGCCACCACTTTGTATGCCATCGACCGCACCAAGCTCGACCTGCTGATGACGTGGACCCAAGCCGCCGAGTCCATGCTGGACGATGAGGACGATGCAAATGAACGGGACTGGATGGACGCGCTGCTTTCATCGGAACTGTTCTCAGCCGTGCCACCGGCCATGATTCACAGCCTGTTCGTAAAATTCCAGGAACGCGAAGTTCAACTAGGTGAAGTCATTGTCAAAGAAGGCGACCACGGCGACACCCTGTTCGTGATCAAACAGGGCAAAGCCATGGTTACCCGCATCAAAGGTGCCAAGCAGGAAACTCTCGCCGCCCTCTCCGCCGGTCGCTTCTTCGGTGAGGATGCTTTGATCAGTGAAAGCCCTCGTAATGCCACCATTACCATGACCAGCGATGGCGTACTGATGTGCCTAGGGAAAAGTGACTTTCAAGCAATACTGCAAGATTCGGTGATTCGCCACCTCACCGAAGACGAACTGGACACCATGGTGCTTGAGGCAGAAGCAGCCTGCATCTTGGTGGATGTCCGCTTGCCCATGGAGTTTCGCCATGACCGAACTCCAGGCGCCCGCAACCTACCGCTCAATGAATTACGCCGCGAAGCTTTGAACTTAGAAAAGGATTTTTTCTACGTAGTATGCGGTGATGGTCGACGTAGCGAGCTCGGAGCCTATATCCTCTCCGAAGCAGGCTTAAGTGCCTATGTGCTTGACCGGGGAAAACCGACGGATGCAAAACAACAAACCCATGCAAAGGCTATTCAAGCCTGAATCGCTATTCTGGCTATTAGTCCTCGCGTTATGCGGCATAACCAATAGCGTTTTCGCAGATGCGCCTCCCCCTTTTGTGATTCACAGCGAACCGGATCAGGCTCGCATTACTATCTATTCCGAATATTACCGTGACGCCGACGGCAACAGCGATATCGACACCATCAGCCAACCGTCGACCAGCAATCTTTTCCAGCCCGCCACACGCTACATTGAACGGCTAGGGATTTGTGATGGCAAATGGTGGGTACGCGTAGCCTTGCAGAATGAGCTGAGCAACAGGCAAGACTACGCACTAATCCTCAAAGGCAACCCCGATGCCCGCGTGTTCCTTCCTGGCCCTAACGGCCATTACACCCAGGCCAGCGAAGATCAACGTATCCCCGGACGAAATGCCGGCTACCGACTACACCTACCTACCGGCGAACGGCAGCTGATCTACCTACAACTGCAGCCACAGGGATACCTCACCTATGGTCTAACCCTGAACAACATTAATGCCCACCTAAAACAACAGAGTGCTACCACCGCGGTGTACATGATTTTAACGGGCGCCTTACTCATTCTCGCTATCTACAATCTAATGTCCGGCATCATGCGTGGTGAACAAACTTATTTTTATCATTGCGTATTTATTCTCAGCGTACTCGCTATCAGCTTAGTGCTGGCGGGATTCCTTCCCCAGTCACTGACAGAGAACAGCACCGTTCAGCCTCACATTTTGTTCTCTATGATAATGATCGCCCTGTTTGCCTCCACTGGAGTGGCACGCTCCTTCTTCGACCTGTCCGAGATAGCCCCTCTTTTGCATCGCATCACCCTAATAGTGAAGTGGGGAGCACTAGTCGTAATCCCCCTAACACTGTTGCTACCGGTTGGGCTGGCCGCTGGCACCAGCTTTGTCCTCGCTAGTTTAGCCGTATTGTTGTTACTGATTCTCGGCTATATCAGTTGGCAGCGAGAATTAAATGATGGCGGGTTATTTTTCCTTACCTCCGTACTGGCCAGCGGCCCCGTCATGTTAGTGTGCCTGGCCTACTTGGGTGTTCTGCAAACCAGTGCGGAACTGCCGCAATGGTTACTGGCCAGCACCATTCTAGAAGCGGTGACGCTGGAGGTCGGTTTACGGCTCAGCCATCGCCATCAGGCGCTCCTTCATATCGAGCAAAAACGTTCACAAACCGTGGCGGAAACCGTGGATGCCACCCGCCGGGAAACCCTGTCACGGATCGGCCATGATGTCCGCACCCCTCTCAGCGGTATTCTCGGTATGTCGGAGATTCTGGCTGACACCCCGCTAACACCCAACCAGCGCGAATGTGTAAGCGCCATCCAGAATGCCGGCGACAATCTGCTGCGCATCATCAATGACGTGCTTGAGCATTCCCAACTTTCCACCAGTGGCAAAGACATCAACCATAGCGCACTGGATATTCACGATCTGATCATGGAAGCCATCGATTTATTCAAAGAGCGGGCCGAAGAAAAGCAGATCGAATTGATTACCCATGTTCATACTAACGTGCCCAGCCGAGTCATTGGGGATGCCGGGCGGCTTCGCCAGATCGTCATCAACTTAATGGGCGCCCTGATTCGTCACGGCTACCCCGGAGAGCTGGTTATCGACGTTTCCATGGAGCCCACCGGCCAGGCAGATCGGGTGCGCTTCGGCTTCACCGGCAGCGCCATGAACGAAGAAACACTGGAGCGACTGCGCGACAACCAAAGGCAGAACAAGAGCAGCCATCTGAGCCTGGCCATTGCCGAGCAGCTGATAGAAGTGCTAGGCGGGCGCATGGGCACTCTGCAAGATCATAGAGATGTACACTATTGGTTCGTAGTATCTCTGCCGGCGGAAAATACCTCGACCCCCAACGCCAACGTGGACACCTCCCTCCTCGCCGGACGCAGCCTTCTAGTGGTCGACGATTCCATTACCGTGACCCGGGTACTGCGTCACCATGCGCTGTCCTGGGGCATGCGTGTCACTGCCTGCCACGACCCCCGCGAAGCACTGGCTTCACTGCGAACCCAGGCCAATATCAATGAGCCGTACGATGTAGTGGTGCTCGACCATCACATGCCAGGCATCGACGGCATGCAGTTGGCTGCTCGTATCCATGAAGACCCGGTCATCATGCATCCCACCGTGCTAGTGATGTTAACCGGCATCAACAATGCCCCCACCGCCACCCAGGCCCGCAACGTGGGTATCCACCGGGTACTATCAAAGCCGGTTTCTGCCCCACGGCTGCGTCAGGCCCTGGCGGAAGAACTTGGACTTTGCCATCAGATCGCAACCGTGCAGCCCGAGCCTCAGCGCAAACTGGATCCAGGGCTGAAACTGCTGGTGGCGGAGGACCATTACCTTAGCCAGAAAGTGATTCGCGGCATGCTGGGTAAATTAGGCCTGAAAGCAGACATCGCCTCCAACGGCAAGGAAGCGCTAGAGCTGGCTAGCAAGACACGTTACGACCTCATTTTAATGGATTGCGAAATGCCGGAAATGGATGGCTTTGAAGCCACTCGCATGATTCGCGAGCACGAACAGAAACAAGACCTTCCGGCGGTACCGATTGTGGCGTTAACCGCACACATTCTGCGTGAGCACAAGGACCGCAGCCTAGCCGCCGGCATGAACGCCCACCTACCCAAGCCCGTGGAGCTAAACGTATTACGCAATACCCTCGTGCGTTTTACCCAATCCGCCCCTCCGGAGACAGCTCAGCAACCCTCCAACGCAGCACACACAACTGAGCAGACCAATGGATGAAATCCTAGGCTCAAAGCCATCAACCCCGAGTCACCCCCCGGCACTGACTGCTCGCCCCTGACACCATTGCCGCAGACGGCCCAGCGATTCCGCCATGGTTACCGACAACGGCACCGTGGCCGCCAGCTCCGCTTCCAGCAAGGCCTGATCCAGGGGCTGATTTGCCGCCCCTGCACTGTATAACCCGGCCACCACCGCTTGCTCGATCTCGGCACCAGTAAAACCATCGCTGCACTGAGCTAGACGGGACAAATCGAAGGCATTGGTCTGCTGCCCACGTTTGTTCAAGTGGATGCAGAAAATATCTTTGCGCACCTCACAGGAAGGCAAATCAACAAAGAAAATTTCGTCCAGTCGACCCTTGCGAATAAGCTCTGGAGGCAACCGTTCAATATCGTTAGCCGTCGCCACCATAAAGACTTTGCTGCGGTTTTCTGCCATCCACGTTAACAACGTGCCCAACACCCGGCGCGAAGTACCCCCATCGTTATCTCCTACCGCAATGCCCTTCTCGATTTCGTCTATCCACAACACACAAGGCGACATAGTTTCCGCCATCGCCAACGCCTCACGCACATTGCGCTCGGACTCACCGAAAAATTTGTTGTATATGGCGCCCATATCCAACCGCAACAATGGTAAGCCCCAAAGCCCCGCCACCGACTTGGCGGCCAAGCTTTTACCACCACCCTGCACACCTACCAGCATCACCCCACGGGGCGAGTCGATAGCTTGGCCCTGACCATCCTGAAAGGCGCCTTCGCGCTTGCCCAACCAATCTTTCAGGCCCTGCAGCCCACCCACATTGGCAAAGCTGTCGGTGTCGTATTCATAGCTAAGCACCCCGTCCATTTCCATTAGTGCAAACTTGGCCTTATTCACCTCCGGCAAGTCTTCCTCGGTGATAGCCCCATCATGGATAATAGCCCCACGGGCCAGTTTGCGAGCATCCTCCACGCTCAACCCACGTAAATTGCGCACCAAACGCTCCAATGAAGCTCTGTCGGCACGAACCCGCTCGCCGCGTTCCTTTTTGAAGCGGCGCGCTTCATCCTGAACAATATGCTCCAGCTGCTTTTCATCCGGCATAGACAAATTAAAACGCGTACAGTAGCGGCGTAACTCAGGCGGGATGGTGAATTCGTGGCTAACCAGCACCAAGGTGTGGTGTAAACGCTCATGATGAAGCGCGATTTCCTTGATTAAGCGTATAGGCTTTGGCTCCCCATCCAGATAGGGATGCAAATCACACAGCGCATAGATGCCCGGTTCGTTAGTAGCGCGAATCTGTCCCAGCATGGCATCGGGCTCAATGGTGTGTTTTTGGCTGGGGCTCTGTTCCAACTCCAGCCTGCGTAAGCCATCCACCGCATTCCAGGCAAACACTGGTCGGCCCTCAAGCATGCCCAAGCGACGAATCAAATCCAGCGCCCGCAGCTCTTCCCAGGTTTCAATCACCACAATGGGATAGCGGGACTCCAACAGCATCTTCAGGTCATTCAGGTCACTCATGCATTATTGCTTGCACGCTTCACGCAATACGCTGGCACACAGGCCCTTGTTATGTTGTCTAGTCGGTAGGGTGCTTCAATTCAGCCATTCTTAGGCTACACTAGGAGCCACTCACTTTTCACGCTGCAAGCCTTTGGCTTGCTTGCCTGCCAGCGATAATTTGCCATGACTGAACGCCGACTGTCTCCTCTGGACAAGCTACTCGCCCGCGCTGATAACGCCCTGCGAACCCTGACCCCTGGCACCACCCAGGCAGAGCGAACGCCCGCCCATGCCGCTCCAGCGCCGGACGCCCCGGAAGCCGGCACCCTGCCCAGCGACCAGCGCCGACACGTGCTGGGGCTAATGCGTATTAACCATACCGGAGAAGTCTGCGCCCAGGCGCTCTATCAAGGCCAAGCCAGTACCGCCAGCCTGCCGCATATTCGCCACGCCATGGAAGAATCCGCACGGGAAGAGGAAGACCATCTAGCCTGGTGCGAAGAGCGCATTCAGGAGCTCGGCGGCGTGCCCAGCAAGCTTAATCCACTGTTCTATGCCATGAGCTATGCAGTGGGCGCCACCGCTGGCCTGATCGGCGACCGCTGGAGCCTAGGCTTTGTCACCGAAACAGAGAATCAAGTAGTCAAACATCTGGAATCCCACCTGTACCAGGTGCCAGAAAGCGACCTGCGCACCCGCGCCATTCTTGAGCAAATGAAAACCGACGAACTCAAGCACGCGGTCACCGCTAAGGACGCCGGCGGCGCCGACCTCCCCTCACCGGTACGCCACGCCATGACGCTAATGAGTAAGGTGATGACATTCACCACCTACAGGATCTAATCAACGCTCTAACCACTCTGTAGCCGGCGTCCAGCAACAAAAAAAGCCGCACCCTGTACGGGCGCGGCTTTTTTATTCTGCGTGTTACGTGGAAGCTTGCTGCAGGCTTATCCCAAGTTACGGCTGTAGAAAATCTCCAGCATCTCAGTCTTCATCCGCTCTTCAATCTGGTCTAACTCGGTTTGTGCGAATTCATCCCTACCGGCGCCAAACAAGTAGTTATCAATATCGAAGTCTTTCAGCAACATCTTGGTGTGGAAGATATTTTCCTGATACACATTCACGTCGATCATCTGATAAGCGTTCTGGGTATCTTCAGTCAGGAAGTTCTGGATCGAATTAATATCGTGATCAATGTAGTGCTTGGTGCCATCCAGATCACGAGTCATTCCACGCACCCGGTAATCCACCGTGACAATATCGGAATCGAAACTGTGGATTAGGTAGTTCAACGCACGCAGCGGGGAGATTACCCCACAGGTCGACACGTCCACATCGACCCGAAAAGTGGAGATGCCATTATCCGGGTGCGACTCAGGATAGGTATGTACCGTCACATGGCTCTTATCCAGATGAGCAACGACCGTCTCTGGCAACGGCCCTGGCCCTTCTTCGTCCCAGTCGGTCCCAACAGGTGGAGTTTCATGCTCAGCAATCAGCATGGTCACACTGGCACCCTGAGGCTCATAATCCTGGCGAGCCACATTCAAAATATTGGCGCCAATGATATTGGTTACGTTGGTGAGAATCTCGGTGAGACGCTCCGCGTTATACAGCTCGTCAATATATTCGATATATTCCTGACGGTGCTGTTCTGTCTTTGCGTAAGCGATATCAAAAATATTAAAACTCAAGGATTTGGTCAGGTTATTGAAACCGTGAACCGTAATCTTGGGATTGGGATCTTTCACCACAGCCTTACCCCATGGGCGTTTCATCGCCACGTTAAGACAAACACACCACCGCAACCCTAGCGGCTACCTTGTTTGCAACATCCCAAAGGATGTCACCACAATCACCGGCCTGGCCGGCATATTGCCATTACCGAAACGCCTGCAGGCCGCCTCAGCCTTCAATGGTATAACTATGGGTGATCTCAACACCACCGCGAGTCAGCATAATGCTGGCAGAACAATATTTTTCTGCCGACAGCTCGACCGCCCTTTTCACATGGGCTTCCTTCAAGCTGTTACCGCTGACAATAAAATGCAGGTGGATCTTGCTAAACACCGCCGGGACCTCGTCAGCACGCTCTGCGGTTAATTCACACCGGCAGTCGGTCACGTCCTGACGGGACTTCTTAAGAATATGAATCACATCAAAGGAGGAGCAACCACCCACCCCCAACAACAAGGTTTCCATGGGGCGCGGCCCGCGGTTCTGACCACCATGATCCGGCGGACCATCCATCAGCACCTTATGGCCGCTTTCTGTCTCCGCCTCATAGCAAGCTTCACCCTGCCATTTAACCACTGCTTTCATGGCGCTCTCCTAGTATGTCACCCCATCCCGAACACAAACCGAAAGCCTGAGTGCGCCCGCCTTTGAAGGGGGCGCAGAGTACCATAGCGCGGGCCTCACGCCACCCTTTTCAGAGCAGACTATTGGGAATATTTTCTCTATTTTTACCCCCCCTAGGAAATTGGCGTATATAGAGAAAAAACGTTGTTTAATAATAACTTGGTTCCCATTAACCATGTGAAAACCACGATAAAGAACCTGTCCTCTTGGCATAACTCATAAAAACAGGCAGTATCCATAGGCTTATAACTAAGACATTTTTCTGGTTTCAAAGACTGAGCTCCCATGATGAACGGCAACAAAATCATCCCAAATCTGGACCACTTTTTGGCCCAGTGCCACCGCCGCAAGTACCCGGCGAAGAGCACCATCATCTATGCTGGTGATGAATCGGATGCGCTGTATTACATCCTCAAAGGCTCTGTGACGGTAATGATCGAGGACGACGATGGTCGCGAGATGATCATGGCATACCTTAATGAAGGGGATTTCTTCGGTGAAATGGGTCTATTTGAAAACGACCCCTCCCGCTCTGCTTGGGTAAAAGCCAAGACAGAATGTGAAGTTGCCGAAGTTAGTTACCCAAAATTTCGGCAGTTGGCACGTGAAGACGCAGATATCCTGTTCACCGTATCCGCCCAAATTGCGGGCCGCCTACGCGCCACCACTCGCAAAGTGGGCGATCTGGCATTTCTGGATGTCACCGGCCGTGTCGCGGGCACCCTGCTAGACCTATGTAAACAACCCGATGCAATGACACACCCAGACGGCATGCAGATCAAAATCACTCGCCAGGAAATCGGTCGCATCGTCGGTTGCTCCCGGGAAATGGTAGGCCGGGTACTCAAAAACCTAGAAGAACAGGGCTTGGTCTCCGTAAAAGGCAAAACCATGGTGGTGTACGGTACTAGGTAAGCTACACGTTCAAACGCGAATGAATGTTCTGCCAATTCACCGCAAAGAGGCCGCGCCCAACCATTAGCGCGGCCTCTTTCGTTTCCATCTCTTGCCTGTTCAACACGGGCTGAACGTACCTTGCGCAGGCAGATAATTTTACCCAAGGGCACAGAAAGCCTGAAAACGTGGACGCTAAAAACAATACCTCAAGCTAACCACCGCCTACCGGCTTGCACTGCCCAACAACACTCAATTGAAACGACGAGGCCTATAAATCAGAAGAACAGTTTCTTGAGTTCAGCGCCCGGGTCATCGGCACGCATAAAGGCTTCGCCGACCAGGAAACTATGGATGCCGTTGTTACGCATCAGCTTCACGTCTGCACTGGAGTGGATTCCACTTTCAGTCACCACCATACGGTCACCCGGCACCTGTTGAGCCAGAGTCAACGTAGTATTCAGGCTGGTCTCGAAGGTATGCAGATTACGGTTGTTGATGCCGATGAGCTCTGCGTTCAACGCTATCGCCCGCTGCAATTCCTCTTCCGTGTGCACTTCCACTAACACGTCGCATCCGGCCTGTTGAGCAGCATGATATAACTCATCCATCTGCGCATCGGACAGCGCTGCCGCAATCAACAACACCGCATCTGCCCCCATGGCTCGGGACTCAAAAATCTGCCACGGATCAATCATGAAATCCTTGCGCAACACCGGCAGGTTTACCGCGTTACGAGCTGCACGTAAGTAATGTTCATCGCCCTGGAAAAAATCCTTGTCAGTAAGTACCGACAGACAAGCCGCACCGTTAGCTTCGTAGCTGCGGGCAATGGATACCGGATCAAAATCATTTCGGATCACGCCCTTGCTGGGAGAGGCCTTTTTGATCTCCGCAATCACCGCTGGCTGATGCTCCTTCACCCGGCCGAATAGGCTGGAAATAAACCCTCGTGCCTTGCGCTGGTTGTCTGCCATGGACTGTAGATCACCCAGCGTATAATGGTTCTTGCCAATGGCAATCTCCTCCTGCTTGCGGGCGATAATCTTATCGAGAATGGTGCCTGTGCTCATAACCTCGCTCCTTAATGGGATTCGTCGCCAACCTTGAGGGCCGTGCTGAACTGGGCCAGCTCGCGCATGCGTTCTGCCGCTTCTCCATTGTGGATCAGGTCTTCCGCCATGCTGACCCCTTCCTTGTGAGTGCGAGTAATACCACTGACATAAATGGCCGCCCCCGCGTTCAGGGCAATCATGTCTGCAGCCTTGCAAGCGGCTTCTGTGGTGCGCTTGCCAAACGCATCTTTGATCAGCGCCAAAGACGCTTTTGAGTCAGTTACATCAAGGCCGACCAGGGAATCGGATCCCAGCCCAAGATCTTCCGGTGTCAGGTCGTACTCTTTCACCTCACCATCCCTGAACTCCGCCACATGAGTACGTGCCGCCAGGCTGATCTCATCCAGGCCGTCTTTACTGTGCACCACCATGATGTGCTCGCCGCCCAGGCGCCCCATGACTTCCGCCAGCGGACGACACAGCTTTTCCGAGAATACACCCATCACCAACCGCTGAACCCCGGCCGGGTTGGTCATCGGACCGAGAATATTAAACAGGGTGCGCATACCCAGCTCCTTGCGCGGCCCCACGGCATACTTCATAGCCTTGTGATGGTTCGGCGCAAACATGAAGCCGACACCAACATTATCCACACATTGGCCAATCTGTGCCGGGCTTAGGTCCAGCGCAATACCCGCCGTTTCCAACAGATCAGCGGAACCACTTTGCGAGCTCACCGAACGGCCCCCGTGCTTGGCCACATGGGCACCGGCGGCCGCGGCCACAAAACTACTGGCGGTGGACACATTGAACAAATTGGCGCCATCGCCGCCGGTACCGACGATGTCCACCAGATACTGACGGTTCTCCACCGTCACCCCGGTAACCAGCTCGCGCATAACCATAACGGCGCCAGTGATTTCATCCAGAGATTCGCTTTTCATCCGCAGGCCGACCATCAGTGCACCAATCTGTGCATCGGTGGCGCCACCGGTCATCACCTGGCCCATCACATCGCGCATTTCCTCGATGCTCAAATCAATATTATCGACCACTTTGGCCAGCGCTTGCGGAATATTCATGCCCCTTCCCCCTGCTCATCCAGCTTTAAAAAATTCTCAAGCAGGGCATGACCGTGCTCACTCAAAATAGACTCAGGGTGATATTGCACCCCTTCAATCGGCAGCGTCTTGTGACGCATACCCATGATTTCATCGACGCTGCCATCGTCTTTCAGAGTCCAGGCCGTCATTTCCAAACAATCCGGAAGGCTGTCTTTTTCCACCACCAGAGAATGGTAGCGAGTTGCCGTATAGGGCGATGGCAAATCACGGAACACGCCCACACCATTGTGGTAAATCGGCGAGGTTTTACCATGCATCACTTGGCGGGCCCGAATGACCTGGCCCCCAAACGCTTGCCCAATCGCCTGATGCCCCAAACACACACCAAGAATCGGCAGCTTGCCAGCAAAGTGCTTAATCGCTGCGAGGGAGATACCCGCTTCATTGGGGGTACAAGGGCCAGGGGAAATCATCAACCGATCAGGGTTCAGCTGTTCAATCTCTTCCAGGCTAATCTGGTCGTTGCGGTGCACCAGCACCTCAGCACCCAGCTCCTGTAGGTACTGCACCAGGTTGTAGGTAAAACTGTCGTAATTATCGATCATCAGCACGCGCATTATTACTGTCCTCCGTCTGCCAGGTTGAGACCACCCAATGCCATGTTTACCGCTCGGAATACTGCCCGGGCTTTATTCATGGTCTCGTCCCATTCAGACTGCGGCACGGAGTCGGCCACAATCCCTGCCCCAGCCTGCACGTACAGGCGTTGATCCTTGATCACTGCAGTACGGATAGCGATAGCCGTGTCCATATCGCCGTTAAAACCGATATACCCCACTGCGCCCCCGTAGACGCCGCGCTTGGTGGGCTCCAGTTCGTCAATGATTTCCATAGCGCGGATCTTCGGCGCACCGCTCAGGGTGCCCGCCGGGAAGGTGGCACGCAGCACATCCAGCGGCCCCAAATCTTCGCGTAGCTCGCCGTCCACATTGGACACAATATGCATCACGTGGGAATAACGCTCCACGACCATCTGGTCGGAAACCTCCACCTTGCCCGCCTTAGAAACACGGCCAATATCGTTGCGCCCCAAATCAATCAGCATCAGGTGCTCGGCAATTTCCTTCGGGTCCGCCAGCAAGTCTTTTTCCAGCGCCAAATCTTCCGCTTCATTGGCACCGCGTTTGCGCGTGCCCGCCAGTGGCCGCACCGTCGTTCGCCCCTGCTCAGCGCGAGCCAGAATTTCCGGCGAAGAGCCGGCGATATGAAAATCGTCCAGATCCAGATAGAACATGTAAGGCGACGGATTCAGGTAACGCAGGGCACGATACAAATCCAGCGCCGGCGCCTGAAACGGACAACTCATGCGCTGGGACGGCACCACCTGCATCACGTCCCCCGCCAGGATGTACTCGCGGATGGTTTCCACACCCGCCTTGAAAGCGTCTTGCGGAAATTCATGGTGGAAATCGTTTTCGTCCACAGGCTCGCCGTAAACGGTATGTGCCGGCTCCGACAAGGGAGCGCGCAGCTGGCTTTCCAACGCCTCTAGCCGCTGCTCGGCGCGCATCAGTACCCCGTCTTCTTTCGGGTCCACATGCACCACCAGGAACAGCGCCCCGCGCAGGTTATCGAAGACCACCACCTCCTCGGACCGCATCAGCAGGATATCCGGAACCCCCAGCACATCCTCGCCAGGTGCAGGCCCCAAACGTGGCTCGAAATACCGCACGCTGTCATAACCGAAATACCCCACCAGGCCGCCATTAAAACGGGGCAAGCCCTCCAAGTCTGGGCTACGATAGGCTTTTCGATACTCTTCCACCCAGCTAATAGGGTCAGCCGCTTCGTAATGCTGACGCCCCTCTGGGCCATCGACCTGCACCTGCTGGCCAGTAATCCGCACCACCTCTGTGGCCGGCAGGCCAATAATGGAATACCGGCCCCACCGTTCGCCCCCCTGCACCGATTCAAACAGGTAGGTGTAGGGGCCAGACGCCAGCTTACGATAGGCCGACAGCGGCGTATCCAAATCCGCCAATACTTCGCGAACCACGGGCACCCGGGTATAGCCCTGCTGGGCAAAACGATCCAGTTCTTGTGGTGACATAATTGTCCTTAGCATTTCGCTACGGCCCAGCACTTAGGCGGACCGCGATCTAGAGCAATAATTGTAGAGGAAAAATAATCAAAAGACGTGTCAGTACAGACACAGGGAGAGCATCACCATCGCCAGCGAGCAGGTGTGAGGAGGAAAAGCGGATTGTCGCTCAGGGCACAGTCCAAGGGACGTCCTTTCTCAATCATTAGTATTGATGTGGATTCTAGCTAATGAGGACGCCAGAGGCTAGACGCTGAAAACTCGGAAGAAACTGCTAAACTGGCGCGTCAATATGTGCGATGTGCGTACTTCAGCGACCGGCCTTAGGCGTCAGCCCAGGAGTTCCATGAGAATCCTCGCCCTTTACACCGCCAGCCAGTCCCGTGGCCCGGTGGAAAATCAGCCTGCGGTACAGCTGCGTGCGGGTTGTGGCATCGTTGGCGACCGCCACTATCGACGCAATGCCAAACCAGAAGAACAAATCACCCTGATCGAATCAGAGGCCATCGACAGCTTCAACCGCGAATATCAGCAACAGGTTGTTCCATCAACCCTGCGGCGTAACGTATTGACCAAAGGGGTTGACCTCAATGCATTGGAAGGGCGTGAATTTCAGCTCGGCAACATCCGCTTGCGCGGCATTGAGCTTTGCGAACCCTGCTCTGTAGTCGGTCAGCTGCTAGCAGGCGATCTAACGCCTAAACAAGTGATCAACGCCCTACTGGGCCGTGGCGGCCTGCGCTGTGAAATTCTATCCAGCGGCGTGGTTCGCGTTGGCGATAATATTGAAATACCGGATTAACGACATGGAAAAAACCTGCCCGATCAACCAGACCCGCCAATGGCTCGAAGAGGTGGTCATCGGCTTGAACCTGTGCCCTTTTGCGCGCAAGCCCTTCACCGCCGGGCAGGTACGCTTTGCCGTTAGCGATAGCCGTAATGTGGAAACCTTGCTGGGGGATCTGCACGAAGAACTGGACCACATGGATCGCGTATCTGCAGAAGAAGTGGACACCACGCTGTTGATCATTACCGACCAGTTAGACGATTTTCTCGACTACAATGACGTATTAGACCTAGCCGATGGCCTGCTAGAACAGCAAGGCTGGGAAGGCACCTATCAAATCGCCAGCTTTCACCCCGCTTACCAATTCGCCGATACCACTGCCGACGACCCGGAGAACTACACCAACCGGGCACCCTACCCGATTCTACACATCCTACGCGAAGCCAGTTTGGACAAAGGGCTCGCCAGCTACCCGAATCCGGAACAGATTCCCGAACGGAACATAGCAACACTCAATGGCCTTAACGAGGCTCAGTGGCAGGCCCTGTTTGGCGGCCTGCCGGGGGCACACCGGTGAACCTGGATCTGTCTGATGTGTTATTAATCACCGCGCTGGTCATGATCGGCGCATTGTTCTGGCGTTCCCACGGCATCCGTGAGCGGGCGTTGGTCGCGACCCGACGCTTTTGTGAGCGACAAAAACTGGAATTTCTAGACGAAAGCGTTGGCCTGGAAAAGCTCACCCTGAGCAAAGATAACCACGGCAAAAGACGCATCACCCGCATCTATCGGTTCGAATTTACCGTCACCGGCGGGGAACGTTACGAAGGCCGCACCGTAGTGCAGGGTGGCGTTACCCAGCGGGTCGAGTTACCTCCCCACCGCTACACCCCTCCGCCGGAAGAGCTTCATTAAATCGGCTAACGTAGATGGGGCTGATGGCAAAGCATGGCCTCCACACTGATCTGAGAACGTGGGCTCGGCCATTGATGTTGGCAGTGTTCACTTAACCCGCTGTTTTTCCAGCTTGCGGGCCAAAGTGCGACGGTGCATACCAAGGCGGCGGGCGGTTTCTGAGATATTAAACCCCGTTTGCGCCAGCGTTTCGTGGATGCGCTCCCACTCCAGAGTCTTGAGATTAGTGGCACGTGCGGTAAGGGACACCTCGGCATTACCCTCCGCCCGGCTGAAGGCCTCTTCAATATCATCCGTATTGGAGGGCTTCGCTAGGTAATGGCAGGCTCCCAGCTTCACCGCTTCCACTGCCGTAGCAATACTGGCATAGCCTGTAAGCACCACAATCAGCATGTCTTCAGCATGCTCGTGCAACGCCTGCACGCAGGCCAATCCAGACGAGTCACCCTTAAGCTTCAGGTCGACTACGGCAAAACCAGGCTCATGGCTTTTTAGCAAAGCCTGCATCGACTCCAAGCTATCCGCATGAATAACTCGATATCCTCGCCTCTCGAACGAACGGGTCAAGGTGCGAGCAAAGGCGTCATCATCTTCTACAATCAATAGCAGTTTTTCGTCCTGCAACGTATCAGTCACCGTTGGTTTCTCCTCTTTCCTGTTTCAGGGCGACCACGGAAAGTGGCAAAGACAACGTTACTAATGCGCCGCCCTGCACCAAATTACTCGCTTTCAGATTACCCCCTAACGTGCGCAGTACATTCATCACTAAAAACAGCCCAAGGCCACTGCCCGGTCGCCCCTTGCTGGACTGATAGGGGCGACCAAGATTGTCGAGCATTGCCTGTGCGAAGCCCGGCCCCCGGTCTGCCACCGACACCAGCAGGGTTTTACCTTCACGGTACACACTCAGCCGCACCCAATTTGGCGAGGCTTCCAGTGCGTTATCCAATACATTATGAATGCTCTGCCGGAGGGCTGAGTCGGACACGATACTCAGGTCTTCCCCAAACTCATTGCTATAAGAAAAATCTTTCACCGGGCGCGTTTCGCGCCACTCGTCCACCAAATCATCCAGAAACGCGCGTACCGTAGTTCCTTCTGAAGATTCCCCCCGTGCCTCGCCCGCCGATAACAAGATACCGCTAACAATAGATTTGCAGCGAAGTACCTGTGTCTGCATCTCAGTAATTTCCTGGGCCAAATCACCATTGGATTTGAACGGCTCCATGTGCCTCCAGTCACCCAGAATCACGGACAGGGTCGCCAGCGGCGTTCCCAGCTCGTGGGCCGCGCCGGAAGCCAACAACCCCATACGCACAATGTGCTCTTCTTCTGCTGCTCGCTGACGCAACTGCGCCAGATGCTCGTCACGCTGACGTCGATTACGGGTAATACGGTTAATGAAAACCACTAGCAGCACACCATTGAGCACAAAACAGATAAACATGCCTTCGATGTAAAGACTGAATAGCCCTTCGGAATGATCCAACGGCATAGGCAATGGGTGGCCATACCAGGCCAGCCAGCCGAAGCACAATGTGGTGGTCACCAGAATCACCCAGGTAGACCACACCTCCAGCAACACCGCACCCAGAATCACTTGCAGTAAATACAGAAACACAAACGGGTTCGAAGCACCGCCGCTCAACGCCAACAGCATGGTCAGCGTGGCCACATCAATCAGCAGGGAAAGGAATAACTCGGTATTGCCAATGGTCTTTGGCAGCCTCATTCGCAACAAACTGACCGCATTGAGCAACAGCAGACCAAACAGCACCATCAGCATTTGCGCCACGGGTAGCTCAATATCAAAGCCGTAATTAACCACCAAAATGGTGGCGAACTGGCCGAACATGGCAATCCAGCGCAGCTGTATCAGTAACTGCAGGTTCTTGCGGCCGGTCAGGTCGTCGCTACTGCGGCGCAGTGCAGAAAATAACGATCCCGATGGAGGAGTCTTAGAGGGTGAGGACGATGACATGATTTCCATAGCCCCAGTTTAGCGCGTTCGGGGTGAATCCCGTAGCACCAGCCAAGCCGCCAGCACCATGCCGAAGGCAAGGGCAAACCAAGTGATGGCGTAGACTAGATGATTATTACGGAAATGAATGACGGTAAGCCCCCCCACGGGTAGCTCACTGTCATCGGCTTGCGCATCGATAAAATAGGGAGCCACCGGAGACAAACCATTCCGCTCGGCCATGGCCTTCACATCCCGTGAGTACCAGCGATTCTCGTCAGGCACATTATCTCGCAATACGCCCCCGCCCGGATGGCTAAGGCGCAACAGCCCGGTGACAGTGACCAGCTCAGCCGGCGTATATTCACCCGATTGTGCAGCCTGGCGTTGCTGCTGGGGTACAAACCCCTGGTTCACATACACCCAGCTACCATCGGCACACTGTAACGGTGCCATCAGCCAGTAGCCTTGCCCCGCTTCGGTGGCTGCCGACACCAACGCAACAGCCTGGGGCTGATATCGGCCACGGACACTAACATGAAGATATTCATGGGTGTCCTCACTGACAGTGGGCCAGTCATGTTGCGACGGGGCGAGCATCGCTTCAGCGTGCACCCGAGTGTCCACGCGAGCGATCAAATTTTCCTTCCAGGCCAGCCGCTTCACCTGCCAAACACC
The DNA here is from genome assembly GCF_000009365.1 of Alcanivorax borkumensis SK2. Classification (NCBI taxonomy): domain Bacteria; kingdom Pseudomonadati; phylum Pseudomonadota; class Gammaproteobacteria; order Oceanospirillales; family Alcanivoracaceae; genus Alcanivorax; species Alcanivorax borkumensis. The sequence continues at coordinate 2,321,208 of NC_008260.1, forward strand.
CAACGCCACAAACCCAACGAAGGCCACCGCGGTTAACAGCAGAAAAAGGAAAGAATGAATACGCCGGCGAGCCATGGTCATGCCTCTTCAAACGTGGAGGGGAGAAAAAGGCGGAGACCGGCAACGCCGATCTCCGCCCTACGCATGAGTGCGTGTGAGGTGTTGCGACCGGGGCGTGCATGCCCCCTTGCTTGCTCAGCGTGGTCGGAAGTGCCTATTGCGCCCTCGGGTCAGCATGCCTGAGCATGCAAGGGGGAATGCAGAGACGCCCCCTCCATCATCCCGGGCATCATGTTTACATTCAGGTTATGCATTACCCACAGTGAACCGGCCAAGGTAATAAATACCAGAATCAACGTAAACATCAGCGCCAGCATGTTCCAGCCCCCTTCCGAATGGAAGTTCATGTGCAGGAAGAACACCATATGCACCACAATCTGCACTAACGCAAAACCCAAAATCACCATCACCGTGGTGGCAGAGCTTTCGAATACGCCGCCCATCACCAACCAGAACGGAATCACCGTAAGAATTACCGCCAGCACAAACCCGGTGGCATATTCCTTCAAGGAAACGTGGGGAATGTCCGCGTCGTTATGATCATGATCGTGTGTATGCTCGCTCATGGCAGCACTCCCATCAGATAAACGTAAGTGAACACGCCAACCCAAACCACGTCCAGGAAGTGCCAGAACATGGACAGGCAGAACACCCGGCGCTTGTTTTCCTGAATCAGGCCGTGTTTTTTCAGCTGGAACAACAGCGTCACCAGCCACACGATGCCGAAGAACACATGCAAACCGTGAGTGCCCACCAACGCAAAGAAGGCCGTCCAGAAACCACTGGTTTGCGGGCCGGCACCCACGTGGATCAGATGATGGAACTCATACAATTCCAAGCTTAAAAAGCCCAAGCCCAGCAGGCCGGTAACGGCCAACCAGAACATGGTGCCCTTCACCCTGTTTGCCTGCATCTGCAGCATGGCGAAGCCATAGGTGATAGACGATACCAATAACAATGAGGTATTGACGGCAATCAGGCTCAGGTCAAACAGCTCCATGCCTGTGGGCCCACCCGCATAGCTGCGGCTGAGCACCCCGTAGGTCGCAAACAGACAAGCGAAGATCAGACAGTCGCTCATCAGGTAGATCCAGAAACCCAGCAAGGTTCCGTTCTGGGGGTGATGATCCCCCTTTACCAGAAACTCCAGCTGGCCATCGTGCGTGCTGTTCGCGTTAGCCGTCATGGTGTTATCAGACATTGGCAAGCACCCGTGTACGTTCTGCTTCAATCCGCTCTATTTCTTCCGCCGGAATGTAGTACTCCCGGTCGTAATTGAAGGTGTGATAGATCACTGTGCCGATCAGCGCCACAAAAGATACGCCAGCCAGCAGCCACATGTGCCAAATCATGGCAAAGCCGATGGCAACACTGATACCCGAGAGCACAATGCCCGCCCAGGTGCCCTTGGGCATATGAATCGCAATAAAGCCGGACTCAGGACGCTGGAAGCCATGCTGTTTCATCTGCCACCAAGCGTCTAACTGATGCACTCGCGGAGTGAACGCAAAGTTGTAGGGAGGGGGAGGTGACGAGGTGGACCACTCTAGGGTGCGGCCATCCCATGGATCTCCGGTTTCGTCCTTGAGTGACTCGCGGCGCATAAAGCTCACCACCAGCTGAATGATGAAAGACGCGATCCCCACGGCGATCAACACCGCACCAAAGGCGGCTATCTGAAACCAGATCTGCAAGGACATATCTTCAAAGTGGCTGACACGACGGGTTACGCCCATCAAACCGAGTACGTACAACGGCATAAAGGCGAAGTAGAAACCAATCAGCCAGAACCAGAAGGACATCTTGCCCCAGAATTCATCCAGCTTGTAACCGGTGGCTTTGGGGAACCAATAAGTGATACCCGCGAACAGGCCGAACAGCACCCCGCCAATAATCACGTTATGGAAGTGGGCAATCAGAAACAGGCTGTTATGCAGCACGAAATCCACCGGCGGCACCGCCAGCAGCACCCCAGTCATGCCACCAATAACAAAGGTCACCATAAAGCCCAAGGTCCATAGCATGGGCACGTCGAACCTGATCCGGCCACGGAACATGGTGAACAACCAGTTGAATATCTTCGCACCGGTCGGTATCGAGATAATCATCGTGGTAATACCGAAGAACGAATTCACACTGGCCCCCGACCCCATGGTGAAGAAATGGTGCAGCCACACCAAGTACGACAGCACGGTAATTACCACGGTCGCATAAACCATAGAGGTGTAACCGAACAGCGGCTTGCGGCTATAGGTAGACACGATCTCCGAGAAAATACCGAACACCGGCAAAATCAGGATGTACACCTCGGGGTGCCCCCAGATCCAGATCAAATTCACATACATCATGGCGTTGCCACCAAGATCATTGGTGAAGAAAGCCGTGTCCAGGTAGCGATCCATCGACAGCATGGCCAGCACTGCAGTGAGTACCGGGAACGCCGCCACAATCAAGATATTGGTGCACAGGGAGGTCCAGGTGAACACCGGCATCTTCATCAGGCTCATGCCCGGGGCCCGCATCTTGACGATGGTCACCAACAGGTTAACCCCGGATAACAGCGTCCCCACCCCGGCAATCTGCAACGCCCAGATGTAGTAGTCCACCCCCACCCCAGGGCTCTGCAAAATGCCCGATAACGGCGGATAGGCCAGCCAACCCGTCTTAGCAAACTCACCCACAAACAGAGACACCATCAGCAGTACAGCACCACCGGTAGTCATCCAAAAACTGAAATTATTCAGAAACGGGAAAGCCACATCGCGGGTGCCGATTTGCAACGGAATCAGATAATTCATGATCCCGGTCACCAGTGGCATGGCCACGAAAAAAATCATGATCACGCCATGGGCGGTGAAGATCTGATCGTAGTGGTGAGGCGGCAGATAGCCGGTGGCATCACCAAAGGCCATCGCTTGATGAAGGCGCATCATGATCGCATCAGCGAAGCCGCGCAGCAGCATTACCAAGCCAAGGATGATGTACATGATGCCGATTTTCTTGTGGTCGATGGTAGTGAACCATTCATTCCACAGGTAGCCCCACAGCTTATAGCGCGTCAGCGCCGCCAGCACCGCGACTCCCCCCAGCGCCACCATGGCAAAGGTGCTGAGGATGATCGGATCATGGAAGGGGATTGCCTCCCAGGTAAGGCGACCAAAGATCAGTTTGATCAGATCCAGGTTCTCAAACATGGGCGGCACCTACTGCGTTTGCGATCAGGAAAAATTTATTCATGGTGGCCTCCATGGTGCGGGTGGCCGGCATTACCTTCGTGATCTTGATGACCTTCATGGTTAGCCTTGGCATCAGCGTGATGCCCTGCATGCTTATTCATCCCTGCGTGGTACATCATGTCTTCCATACAGACTTGGCCTGGCTCTACACAGCGATTAAAAATGCCGTAGTAAAGTGTTGGATCCACTTCACCGTAATAGCTCACCGGTTCATCAATACTCGGCGCTTCCAGTTGCAGGTATTCATCACGGCTCAGATTTCCCTCGCTGGCCTTCACCTTCGCCACCCAGTCATCGAAGTCCTCTTCGCTTAACCCGTGGAAATCAAACTTCATCTGTGAGTAACCCGCGCCACTGTAGTTAGCCGAAAAGCCTTTATAGACACCCGGCTCGTTGATCACCCCGTGTAGCTTTGTTTCCATGCCTGCCATGGCATAGATCTGCCCGGCCATGGCCGGAATAAAGAAAGAATTCATCATGGTAGAGGCGGTAATCTTGAAGCGAATAGGATGATTCACCGGCGCCGCCAATTCATTGACGGTGGCAATTCCCTGCTCCGGATAGATAAACAACCACTTCCAATCCAGCGCCACCACTTCCACGGTGAGCGGCTCCAGCGTCGCCGGCACCGGTGTGTGCGCATCAATGCGGTCCAGCGGACGGTAGGGGTCTAACTTATGGGTACTCACCCAGGTCATGGCGCCCAGCGCGATGATAATCATGAGGGGAACAGACCAGATCACCAGTTCCAGCACGGTGGAATGGTTCCAATCGGGTTTGTAGTTGGCTTTCGTGTTGGCTTCCCGGTAATGCCAAGCAAACCACAACGTCAGCACGATCACCGGCACAATGACAAGCAGCATCAAGACCGTGGCCCACACAAGCAGATCCCGTTGTTGCACGGCCACGTCACCAGAGGGGGACATCACGACTGCGTCGCAACCCGCAAGCAAGGCGGTGACAAGCAACGTCAACGACGCTCCACGCAAGTATTTGAATAATTGCATTGGCGAATCTTCTGGTTGGCTTTTAAGTAGCCGGGACTCTATCCAAGGGCATCAGTAGCCGGTATTGGACATTTTGTCCCATAGGCTTAAAGTCTAAATATTCTTGATGGAAATCAATGCACAAAGGAGCCTTTTAATAACGGTTTTCCCACTCAACATTGCTCAAAACATGCAAACCGTTATTCCGAGCCCTAACAACAACTCTGGTGAAGAGCGCAAAACATGTCTCAGACCTCTTCGGCTTCGATGCCGAGCAAACCCGGCCACAGCTCCGTGGCCCCAAACGAAATCGCCGTGGGTGTGGTCATCGGCCGTACCTCCGAGTATTTCGACTTTTTTGTCTACGGCATCGCCTCCGTGCTGATCTTTCCTCAGCTGTTCTTCCCGTTTACCGGTCAGCTGCAAGGAATGCTCTATGCCTTCATGGTGTTTGCGCTGGCCTTTGTGGCACGGCCCTTTGGTACCGCCCTGTTCATGTGGATCCAGCGACAGTGGGGCCGCGGCATCAAACTCACCACCGCCCTCTTCCTTCTCGGCACAGCCACTGCGGGCATTGCCTTCCTGCCCGGTTATGAACAACTCGGCGGCCATGCCATCGTGCTGCTGGCCCTGTTTCGGATGATGCAAGGGATCGCCTTCGGCGGTTCCTGGGATGGCCTCCCTTCATTACTGGCCCTAAACGCCCCCAAAGAAAGCCGCAGCTGGTACACCATGATTGGCCAGCTGGGCGCCCCCCTTGGCTTCGTGATCGCCAGCGCCCTGTTCCTGTATCTTTATAACAGCCTGAGCGCTGCGGATTTCATGAGCTGGGGTTGGCGTTATCCGTTCTTCGTGGCATTCGCCATCAACGTGGTCGCCCTATTCGCGCGGCTGCGCTTGGTGCTAGGCGAGGAATACACCGAAGCCATGCAGGAAAGTGAACTGGAACCCATTCGCACCAGCGAGATGGTGCGAGAGGAGGGCCACAATATTTTTATCGGCTCCTTTGCCGCCTTGGCCAGCTATGCGCTATTTCATGTGGTAACCATTTTTCCACTGTCATGGATTGCCTTCCAGGGCAGCCAGACCACCGCCGAAGTGCTCACCGTACAAGTATTGGGTGGCTTCGTGGGCATCATCGCCACCATCTGCTCCGGCTGGATCGCCGCCCGCATCGGCAAACGCACCACCGTGGGCGCCCTGGCCGCCATGATTGGCGTATTCAGCCTTCTCACCCCACTGCTAATGGGCGGTAGCCCGGTCATGCAAGACACCTTCATTCTGCTGGGCTTTGCTTTGCTCGGAGTGTCCTACGGCCAAGCATCCGGCACAGTGACGGCCAACTTCGCCCCGCGCTTTCGCTACACCGGCGCCGCCCTCACTTCTGATTTCGCTTGGTTGTTCGGTGCCGCCTTCGCCCCGCTGGTTGCCCTGGGCCTGTCCGCCAAATTCGGACTCATGTCGGTGACCGTATACCTGCTATCCGGCGTCATTTGCACCCTGCTGGCGCTAGCCGTTAACCAGTCGCTGGAGGAGCAGGCAGAGGAGTGAGCGACACGCTACGAGCTTGGGCTGCAACACCGTTTGAGGCCCAAGCCACCTGAAACACAAAAGCCAGCGGCAGGAACAAAGCGAAGCGTGTTACTGAAACGAAAGAGGCCGCGTCCAGATCTGGATGCGGCCTCTATGTTATCGGCCCCGGTAAACCCCGGCCCGCATTCCAACGTTTAACCTTTCACTCTTAACTCAAGCTGCCCAGCGCAGCCTTAGTGAACGGCGCAATTTCGTCTTCCTTACCCTCACGTATTTTCACCAACCAGTTCGGGTCCTGCAGCAACGCACGGCCCACGGCAATTATGTCGAACTCGTCGTTATCCATGCGCCGCTCCAGCTCATCAAGCCCCGTCGGGTTAGCCGTTCCACCCATGCCTTCTGGGCTATTGAGGAAGTCGCCATCCAAACCCACGCTGCCCACAGAAATCACCGGCTTACCCGTAATCTTTTTAGTCCAACCTGCCAAGTTCAGATCGGACCCCTCAAATTCTGGCAACCAAAAACGGCGCGTAGACGCGTGAAACACATCGACACCGGCCTCCACAAACGGCATCAGGAAGCGCTCCAGCTCTTCTGGATTATGAGCCAGCTTTGCCTCGTAATCTTGCTGCTTCCACTGGGAAAAACGCAGCACGATGGCGAAGTCCTCACCTACCGCCTCGCGTACCGCCTTAACAATCTCGATACCAAAACGGGCACGGTTCTCGATGGACCCACCGTACTCATCATCACGCTGGTTGGTGCCTTCCCAGAAAAACTGATCGAGTAGATAACCATGGGCACCATGAATCTCGACCCCATCAAAGCCCACCTCTTTAGCCGCCTTGGCAGATTCAGCAAAAGCACGAATCACATCCTGGATATCCGCTTTGCTCATAGCTTCGCCATTTTTTTTACCCGGCTTAAACAAACCGGAAGGCGAATAAGCAGGCACATCCTTGTCCGGGCCAATACCCGGCTTACGCACTGAGCCCACATGCCACAACTGTGGAATGATCTGCCCACCGGCAGCGTGCACCGCGTCCACCACTTTCTTCCAACCCGCCATGGCCTCATCGCCATAAATAGCCGGCACACCCTCATAACCATTGGCGGCCTTGTGGCCCACAAAAGTACCCTCGGTAATGATCAGGCCCACCTCGCCCTCGGCTCGGCGCTGGTAATAGCCCACCACCTGATCATTAGGCACATAACCCGGAGAAAAGGTGCGCGTCATGGGCGCCATGGCCACTCGATTACGCATTTTCAAAGACTTAAGTTCAAAAGGACGCAACAGGCTATCCAGGGAACTACTCATGAGGCTCTCCTAATCAATCTTCGTTTATTCACTCTCTAAGCCGAGCCCGTACCTGGCTCGGCGTGAGCATTGGAGGTAACAAAAAAAGGGGCTAGCAATGGCAAGCACCCTCGCAGTAGCCCTTTCAACCGTATTTTCCCAACAAACAAACAGAATCAGCGCATCCGCCATCATGGGCGGTCAATTCAATTTAGTTGCGTAATAAAACCTTATTTGGTTTCTTAATGCAACCATTCTGATCTATACTGCCGCCATGACACGTAAACGCTTCGACGACATGGGCTGCTCCGTAGCCTGCGCCCTCAATGAGGTTGGTGACTGGTGGTCCCTGCTGGTGGTCAAGCAGGCCATGCTGGGCACCCGCCGCTTTGTGGATTTCCAGCATAGCCTGGGCATCGCCAAAAACATCCTCTGCAACCGTCTATCGCGGTTGGTGGATAACGGCGTTATGGTGCGTGTGGACGTGGGCGAACACGGCAAGCGCTACGAATACCGCCTCACTGACAAGGGCCGGGATCTGTTTACCGTCATCACCGCCCTGCGCCAGTGGAGCGAACGCTGGAACGGCGAGAAAGACACCATGAAACTGGTGGACCGCCAAACCGGCGAACCGCTGGCCCCGGTAGCGGTTCACAACCAACAGGGCCAGGCTCTCACCGTGCGGGATGTGCGGTTTGTAGATCCGCAAGGGAAGCCGTTGGAGGAAGCGGGTTGACCACCGTCTCAGTGCTACAAAAACGCTGAAACAACATCGTCGCCACGCTACTATCCGACTCGCAAGCCACCTAACAGCAACAGCCCCCTACAGCGAGCTCCATCGCCCTCTTCTAAAAAAACACCAATCAACCACTTACAAATTTATGTAAGCCATATCCTACATATTCAGCTTGCGTGAGGGTGAAAACGGGCAGGAATTCGATAAACAATGAGGCTGGGGCAGGAGGTGCCCTGGCGGCAAGGGGCGCGCGCTTTTCTAGCGGGTTTAGTCTTGGCTGTGATTTCGGGAGACGCTGGGAATCCGGGGGATTTCTTAAGAGTAATATCGAACGTGTGCTACCGATTCACCAACCGCCGAGCCTGCCAATAGCGCTGACTCCAATAGGGGTTGTGCAGCGACGACTGCATCACCCCCTTACTCACCGACGCATGCATAAATTCATCGCCCCCCATGTAAATTCCCACATGGCGATTGCCAGGCCCAGTGCGGAAGAACACCAGGTCACCCACACGAATGTCACCGCGCTTTACCTTTTTCCCGCTTTTCAGCAGCTCAAGGGTGGTGCGCGGGACTTCCATACCCAAGCGCGACTGAAAGGTGAGGTAGACGAAGCCGGAGCAGTCCACGCCGCGGGGGCTCAGACCACCGTAACGATAGGGGACACCTTTCCAGTCTTCGTGCTGAGCTTCCAGTGACATAAGCAATGGGGGCGGGGGCGCTTCGGACATTACTTGCGCCACTAGCGCATCCAGTTCCTGCTGGGCTTGGAGATCCGGTGCGGTGCCGACAGTTGCCGAGCGAGTGGGAGCAACAGGGGTTTGCACGGATGGAGGCGCGCCAGCCGGGGCCCTGCCGGCACAACCGGCCAGCAGGAGCAGCAAACAACAAAGTGAAGGAATGGCGTAGCGCATGGAGGGATAAGGCAACATTATGACCATTCGGTTCCCTCCTGAGCGCCCTAGGCCGTTAAGCCTGCGCCAGCTCATCGCGCATTTGCTGGATAACGGCGGCGTAATTTTCTTTACCGAAGATGGCCGAGCCGGCCACGAAGGTATCGGCGCCGGCAGCGGCCACTTCGCGGATGTTCTTTTCAGAGACGCCGCCGTCCACTTCCAGGCGGATGTCGTAGCCGCTAGCGTCGATCAGTTGGCGCACAGCGCGGGTTTTATCCAAGGTAGAGGGGATAAACGTCTGGCCGCCATAGCCCGGGTTCACACTCATCAGCAGGATCATATCCAGCTTGTCCATCACGTATTCCAGGCAATCCGGGCGTGTCGCCGGGTTGAGCACCAGCCCAGCCTTGCAACCATAGCTCTTAATCAGCTGCAGGGAACGGTCCACGTGCTGGCTGGCTTCCGGGTGAAAGGTGATGTAGCTGGCCCCGGCTTCGGCGAACATGCTGATCAATTCATCCACCGGGCTGACCATAAGGTGCACGTCGATGGGGGCGGTGATGCCGTGGTCGCGCAGGGCCTTGCAGACCATGGGGCCGATGGTCAGGTTAGGCACGTAATGGTTGTCCATCACATCAAAATGGATCACATCGGCGCCGGCCGCCAGCACCGCATCGCACTCTTCGCCTAAACGGGCAAAGTTGGCGGCAAGGATGGAGGGGGCGATCAGATAGTCCTGCTTGGGCATGACAATTCCTTAAAATGCATGTGTTGTGACAGCGTCACTGTGGAGCGGTGATTGCACCGATCTCACAAAACAATCAATTTCAGCACTGGATCATGTGCCGCTGAGCAATCGATCCAGTTCGGCGAGACGTTCCGGGGTGCCGATATCCCACCACTGCCCTGCATGATGCTCGCCGCTGGCCGCATCGTCGGCCATGGCCGCACGCAACACCGGCGCCAGCTTCGCTTCACCGTCCGCTAACTGCGCAAAAATAGCAGGGTCAAAACGGCCAATACCGGCATAGGTGAGCTTAGGCTCGGCATTATCGCGCAAGCGGCTCGTGTCTGTCAGATGAAAATCCCCTTTCGGGTGATGTTCCGGGTTATTCACCAGCACCAGATGCACCGGGTCCGGGCGATTATCCACTAGCCGAGTCAGGTCAAAATCGGTCCAAATATCTCCGTTAATCAGCACAAACGGCTGATCGCCCAGCAACGGCAGCGCTCGCTTGATGCCCCCAGCGGTTTCCAGCGGTGTACCTTCATGGGAGTAAACAAGGGGAATGCCGTAGCGAGTACCCTCTCCCAGGAAGGCCACCAGCTTCTCGCCCAACCAACCGGTATTAATCACTAAGGATTCAATGCCGGCATCGCGCAACGCTTCAATATGATATTCGATCAACGCCTTGCCCCCCGCCCGCAATAGCGGCTTGGGGGTGTGGTCGGTGAGCGGGCGCATGCGCTTGCCGTAGCCGGCGGCCAGGATCATGGCCTTCACTGGTTGTCCTCGATCTGATCGAGAACCCACTGTAGATCGCAAAGCTCCGGGCGCCGGGCGATAACCGTGCGCAAGTAAGCAAAGAAACGCGGCACATCGCCCAAATACTTGGGCTTGCCATCGCGGTGGCAGATACGCGCAAAAATACCGATCACCTTGATATGACGCTGGGCGCCCATCAGGTCGCAATCGCGCAAGAAGGTATCGAAGTCCGCCGGCACCGGCAGCCCTGCCGCCGTGGCCTTGTCGAAATACTCGCCCAGCCAGCCAAGCACGCGCTCTTCTGGCCAGCTCAAAAAAGCATCCTTAAACAGGCTGATCACGTCATAGCTGATGGGGCCGGCCACCGCATCCTGAAAATCGATCACCCCAGGATTCGGGTCGGACACCATTAGATTACGCGGCATATAATCGCGATGCACAAATACCTGCGGCTGCGCTAAGGCTGAACGAATCAGCACATCAAACACCCGGTCCAACCGTTGGCGCAACTCTCCGGTGACCACCTTTTCACGATGGCGGAACAGGTACCACTGGGGGAACAGTTCCAGCTCCCGTTGCAGCAATGCTTCATCGTACTGCGGCAGCCCCGCGGTATCGGCATGCAATTGCTGGGTAATCAGGGTATCGATGGCAGCGCTATACCACTCATCGGCATTAGCCTCATTTAGGGCGTTCAGCCACGTCTGCGTGCCCATATCGCTGAGCAACAAAAAGCCCTGCTGCAAATCCTGATGAACAATATCTGGCACATGCAGACCTGCTCGTTTAAGGCGCCCGGCGATATCCACGAAAGGGCGACAATTTTCCTGTGTCGGCGGCGCATCCATGGCCACCAAGCTGCTATCCCCATGAAAATAACGGAAATAACGACGGAAGCTGGCATCCGCTGACGCAGGCTCACCAACCACTGATTCTCCAAGGTAAGCACTTACCCATTGGTCGATGGCGTGTTTTCTCGGGTCCGAAGTTACTCCGGATTTACTTTTATCAGGCTGCATTGCCTTCCTTGTTAGATTACACTGCCGCTTTTGGTGGAACGGAAAGCCCGGCCCGCCATAAAACGGCCTTTTTACCTGTTCTGAGCAGCTGATGCCACTGCCCATACCTCGATTATTGATTCCAGCCCTGCTGCTTGCCTCAGGGGCTAGCCTTGCGGAAAACGACCTGAACTGGGTTGACCGCGAACAAATGGCCACGTTTCCTGCTGTCCAGCAGCGGGAGATACCCGACTGGTGCGCGGGGATTTATTATAACCCCCATGTCGGCATGCCCGTGGAGGGCAGTGATACAGTGATCACCGCCGATCATTCCACGCTTACCCAAGACGGCCTAATCAAACTGGACGGCGATGTCCTGATTGAACAGCCCGGGCGCCGCATTACCACCGATATTGCCGAGCTTGATCAAGCCACCGGCAAGTTTGAGCTGGAAAACGGCATGCGCATGGAAAGCGATCAGGCGACCTTTATCGCCGAAAACATGAGCGGCCAAACACGACGCAAGGAAGGTAGCCTGCAAGGGGTACGCTACTCTCTGTTCGACACTAGCGCCCGCGGCAGCGCCAATTATATTTTCCTGAAACAAAATACCACCACCATCACCCACGGCACCTATACCACCTGTGCCCCCGGCTCCAACGGCTGGGTTATGCAAGGCGATCGTATTTTCCTGGACCGTGATAAGGGCTGGGGTGAAGCCAACAACGTAGTGCTCAAGGTAAAGAGCGTACCGATCTTCTGGCTACCCTGGATGACCTTCCCGATCGATGATCGGCGCAAGAGCGGCCTGCTGTTTCCCACCCTCTCCGTGGGTGATAGCAGCGGGCTGGATATTTCCCAGCCCATTTATCTGAACCTGCACCCACAACTCGACGCCACCATTTCTCCTCGCTATATCGATGGTCGAGGCAGCGGTCTGGACAGCGAAATGCGCTACCTGTCGCGCTGGGGCGAAGGCAGCCTCAGTTACGGGGTACTGTTCAACGACCGCAAGTTCGACAATGAAAACCGCCAAGTCGGTCGCTGGACTCACAATGGCGACATTAACCGCTGGAGCCTGGAGACGGATTTCACCTACGTCTCCGATGACTTCTATTTCAAGGATCTGGACACCGGACTAGAAATCAGCTCACAAACCCACCTGCCCCGGCTCGGGGAGGCCCGCTATTACGGCCGCACTTGGCAGGTATTGGGCCGGCTGCAATCCTGGCAGACCATTGACCCGACCCTCGACGACGCCGACCTGCCCTACCGGCGCCTACCCCAGCTACAATTAACCGGTGACCCAACCCTAGTAGGGCCCGTGAAAGGCTTATGGCTATCAGACATCACAGCCTTCGGCCGAAGTGACTCTGATGACAGCGGCAAAGCCACCGGCCTGCGTGGCCACATGGCCCCGGCCTTGACCATGCGCCTGCAAAACTCCTGGGGCTATGTGGAGCCGCGGGCCCGGCTGTACCACACCCAGTATCGGCTCGATAGCGTTGACGCCAACGAAGAAGACAACCCTGACCTGACAACCTGGGGGGCCAGCTTAGATTCTGGCCTGTTCTTCGAGCGCGCGGGCAATTGGTTCGGTTCCAGTTTTACCCAAACGCTGGAGCCGCGTCTGTTCCTGAACAAAGTCGCCTACGAAGACCAAAGCGAACTACCCAACTTCGATTCCGGCGAGCTGACGTTCTCTTATAACTCGCTGTTCCGGGAAAACCGCTTCATCGGCTACGACCGCATCGGCGACGAAGAGAAATTGGCGGTAGGCCTAACCAGTCGCTTCCTGCATGATGGCACTGGCCGCGAACAACTACGCCTACGAGTGGCGCAAGGCTTCTACTTTGAGGACCGCAAAGTGGTCACCGAGCGGGCCGTGGAAGACCCCACCGATGACCAAACACCGGTTATTGGCGATGCACGCTGGAACTTTGCACAGGATTGGTACCTCTACTCTGAAGGCCAGTGGGATATAGAAGAAAACAAACGCGAGCGCTCCAACTTTCAAATTGGCTATAACGACCGCGAACGGCGCGTCGTCAATGTGGGTTATCACGACCGCCCGGCAGACAGTATCCGCGAATCGGAAGTCAGTGCCATTTTGCCCGTTCACCGGCATTGGCGGCTGATTGGCCGCTGGATGTACGACCTAGATAACCAGCGTTCGCTGGAAACCATGGCCGGTACCGAATACCGCAATTGCTGCTGGAAATTGCGACTACTTAGCCAGCGCGAGCTGATGGATGACAATGGCGACGGCAACCTAGAGGCGGACAGCACAATCTGGTTCCAAATCCAGATGATCGGCTTAGGCGGCTTTGGCGGCCAAGTGGATTCCCTGCTGGAGCGCAGCATTCCGGGATACAGGAGACAGTATGATTAATAAAACGCTGCACACAAAACACACCCTACTTGGCCTACTCGCCATGGCTGTGCTGATGATACCGGTCTGGAGTCAGGCCAAAGTGCAGATGCTTGATCGCATAGTGGCGGTGGTTAACGATGGTGCCATCATGGCGAGTGAGCTGGATGAGCGTATCAACACTATCGCCCTGCAGTTTCAAGAAAAAGGGCAGCAACTGCCGTCTCCAGCCATCCTCCGCGAGCAGGTGCTCGATCGCATGATCCTGGAGCGTCTGCAGCTGCAACTGGCCGAGCGCGCCGGGATCAAAGTCGACGAAGCCAGCCTCAATGAGGCGCTGGCGGGCATTGCTCGTCAAAACGACATGAGCCTGGAAGACTTCGCCGCAACCCTACGTGAAGATGGCTACAGCTGGACCCAGTTCCGCGAACAAATTCGTCAAGACATGGTGATCTCCCGCTTGCAGCAACGCAGCGTGGCCTCACGCATTCAGATCACCGACCGAGAAGTAGACCGCTTCCTAAGCTCTGAACTGGGCAAACAAATGTTTCAGGAAGACTTTCGCTTAGGGCACATTTTGATCCGCGTACCCTCTGAAGCCCGGCCGCAGCAGATTAGCCAGGCCCGCGCCAAAGCCAAAGAGATCATCGAACGACTCGAAGCCGGCAGTGACTTCCAGCAGCTGGCCATCGCCCTATCCGATGGCCCCAACGCCCTTGAGGGTGGCGACCTCGGCTGGCGCCCAGCCGCACAGTGGCCCACCCTTTTTGCAGAAAATGCCATCAACCTGAAAAAAGGCGAATTTTCCCAGCCTCTACGTTCTGGTGCCGGCTTTCATATCCTAAAAATGATCGATCGCAAGGGCGGCGCTGAAAAAGTGGTCACCCAATATCACGTTCGCCATGTGCTGATAAAAGCCGATGCGCTCACCAGTGCTGAGCAGGCCCAACAACGAGCGATTCGCCTTCATGACGAGGTCGCCGCAGGTAAACGTCAATTTAAGGAAACCGCCGCCGAATTTTCCGACGACCCAGGCAGCGCTCGCAATGGCGGCGAACTGGGCTGGGTCAACAAAGGCGAAATGGTCCCCGAATTTGAACAAGTGATGCTCAATACCCCAGTGGGCGAGCTATCCCCAGTGTTCGAAAGCCAATTCGGCTGGCACTTCTTGCGCGTAGATGACATCCGCGATGCAGATATGAGCACCGAGTTCCGCCGCATGCAGGCCACCCAGGCACTGCAGAAACGCCGCTTTGAAGAAGAGCTGGAAACGTGGGTGCAAGAAAAACGCAGCGAGTCCTATGTGGATATTCGGTTGTGAAAAATCCAGCGCCGAATACCCGATGCCAGCCGGCGCTTAGCCGTGCTAAAACACAACTCCATTCCCTTCTGCACAAGCGAGAGAGGCCCCTCTCCCGCTTGCGGGAGAAGGGGGAGGGAGAAAGCATCGGCGCTCGGCGTCCGGCTTCAGGCCTTCTACTAATCCATGCCTAGCTCGCCCTCCCAACCCATCGCCATCACTTACGGCGACCCCGCAGGAGTCGGGCCGGACCTAGTGCTATCTCTGCTGGATACCTTCAGTGATGCCCCAATGGTCATCATCGGTGACCGCCAGGTACTCAGCGAACGAGCGCAACAATTAGGCCTGACGGTGGCGTTAAGTGACTGGCAGCCGGGCGATCTACTACCAGTAGGCTCCCTGCCCGTATGGCACACCCCAGCCGGCGCCCCTGTCATCGCTGGGCAACCGGACCCGGCCACCGCCGCCGGCACCGTGACCATGCTCACTCGTGCCGCTCAGGGCTGCCTCAAAGGCACCTTCTCAGCTATGGTCACCGCCCCGGTGGCGAAAAACGTCATTTGCGACGGAGCCGACCCAGCGTTCACCGGCCATACTGAATTTCTCGCCGAACAGGCCGGGGTAAATCAGGTAGTAATGATGCTCACCGCGTCTCCCGGCGGGCAGCCGCTTAGAGTAGCCTTGGCCACCACCCACCTGCCCCTAAGCCAGGTACCGGCAGCCATTACTCCAGATAGCCTGATGCGCACCCTGACCATTCTGCGCGACGACCTGATCAGCAAGTACCGCATTACCGAACCGCGCATTATGGTACTGGGGCTCAATCCTCACGCCGGCGAAGAGGGCCACCTGGGCCGTGAAGAATTGGATGTAATCATTCCCACGTTGAAACACCTACGCGCTAAGGGCATGCAGCTCACCGGCCCTCTTCCCGCCGACACGGCTTTCCAGCCCCATTTACTTGAGCAACACGATGCGGTGCTTGCCATGTATCATGACCAAGGCTTGCCGGTGCTCAAGTACGCTGGTTTTGGCGAAGCCATCAATATCACTCTGGGGCTGCCTTTTATTCGCACCTCAGTGGACCATGGCACCGCCTTCGATCTGGCAGGCAACGGCACGGCCAGCGCCGGCAGCCTGATCGCCGCCACGCGCCTAGCGTTAACCTTGGCAACACCGCAGCATAATGCCTGACCACACCAGCGCCCTTGCGTTGATTAAGTCACACCACCCGGCCTGACCTGAGATCCGCTATGAAAGAACATCGCACCCGTAAACGCTTTGGCCAGCATTTTCTGCACGACCGCAACTTGGTCGACCGCATGATCCGCACCCTGGGCCTGCAAACGGGAGACACCTTGGTGGAAATCGGCCCAGGCAGAGGCGCCCTCACCTATCCACTACTGGAAGAGCTCCCCCATTTGCATGTGGTGGAACTGGACCGGGATCTAATCGCCCTACTGCGCCAAGAAAATACTCCCGAGCGACTGACCATCCACGAAAGTGATGCCCTGCGCTTTGATTTCCGCACCCTAAAACCAGCGGACAAGCCCCTGCGGGTGATCGGTAACCTGCCGTACAACATCTCTACCCCCTTGATCTTTCATCTACTTGCCCAGGCCGACGCCATCAGCGACATGACTTTCATGCTGCAAAAAGAAGTGGTGGAACGGCTCACTGCCAGCCCCGGCACCCGTGACTGGGGGCGGCTCTCGATCATGGTGCAGTATCATTGCCAGGCGGATTATCTTTTCTTTGTGCCCCCGGAGGCATTCAGCCCCCCTCCACGAGTAGACTCCGCCGTGGTCCGGCTAATTCCCCACGACAGCCCGCCCCACCCAGCGGACGACGAAGACCACCTGCGTAAACTGGTGGCCCAGGCCTTTACCCAGCGCCGCAAGGCAATCCGAAATGGGTTAAAATCTTGGGTTAGCGCCGAGCAATTTCAAGCCGTCGGCATTGATGCCGGCCTACGCCCGGATCAACTGTCCGTGGCCGACTACGTGGCGCTGGCCAACATCAGCCGCCCGCCGGCCGATGTGGAAGACGCCAACGCACCACACACTGAACAAGGCAAGGGAGACAACAGCCAATGAGCGTCACCGAACCAGGTAGCGACAACACCGCCAACGGCGACTCCAATCACAACATACAGATATCGGTGGAAACCGAATTTCTACCCGATCAGAGTGATGAAGAAAGCCAACGCTGGGTCTTTGCCTACCACATTAGCATTCTCAACAAAGGCTCTGTCAGCGCCCGTTTGCTAACCCGCCACTGGGTGATCACCGACGGCGAAGAGCGCGTTCAGGAAGTCCATGGCGAGGGGGTTATCGGCGAACAACCCCACATCGCCCCCGGCCAAACCTTCCGCTACACCAGCGGTGCCATTCTGGAAACGGAGGTGGGCAGCATGCGCGGCAGTTACCAGATGATCGCCGAAGACGGCAGCCACTTCGATGCACAGGTTCCGGCCTTCACCCTAGCCGCACCACATGCATTGCACTGAATGCGCTGGAGGCCCTATGCCTGACGCCCAACATATGGCCGATGGGGACATCATTGTTTTAGCCCGTAAAAGCGCAAGCGTCGAGCATCAAGCACCCAGCATCAGGCGTATCACCGGAGACGCCTTATGAGCGATTACGCCATTGGCGATCTGCAGGGCTGCCTAGGCGCGTTTGACTGTTTGCTGGAAAAGCTTAGCTTCAATGCCGACCGCGACCGCCTGTTTCTCGCGGGAGACCTGGTCAACCGGGGGCCGGACTCACTAGGCACCCTGCGGCGCGTCCACGCCCTGCGCGACAATGTACATACCGTGCTAGGCAACCACGACCTACACCTGCTGGCCGTGGCCAACGGCACCATTCCCAGTAAACGTAAAGACACTCTCAGCGAAATTTTAAACGCACCGGATCGTGATGAACTGCTGGGCTGGCTACAACAACAACCGCTGCTTATTAACCTACCAGAACATAATGCAGTGATGACCCACGCCGGCATTCCGCCGCTGTGGTCACTGGCCCAGGCCAGCCAGCGCGCAGCGGAAGTGGAAACCGTGCTGCGTAACCACTCGGCCGGCACATTTTTTACTCACATGTACGGCAATACCCCCGCCGGCTGGGACGAGAAGCTGAGTGGCCCAGACCGCTGGCGGGTGATCACCAACCACTTCACCCGCATGCGTTTTGTAGATCAGGCCGCAGAGCTGGACCTGACTAGCAAAGGTGAGCCCGACTTGCCCCCCGCCGGGTTCATTCCCTGGTTCCAGCACCCCGGCCGAATCGTCACCGATACTCGCATCCTGTTCGGCCACTGGGCTGCCCTGCAAGGCCACAGTGGCGTCGACAAGGTCGACGCACTAGACACCGGGTGCGTGTGGGGAGGGTCCTTAACTGCACTACGGCTAGACGACTTGGTTCGCATTCAGTGCCACTGCTAGGCGTCAGCCTTCGTTAGTTGCTTCAGCTGGCGGCGTATCTTGTGGTCCCCCAGCAGAAACAGCGACAGTGCCAGCACGATTAACGCGGCACCCACCAGCACCAGTACCCCCAAGCTTTCACCATTGAGCAGGCTTCCCAACGACAATGCCAACACCGGCGTAATCAGCGTCACTAACGCCACCGTCGCCGCCGACAGCCGGGCCAACACTTGGTAATAGCAATAAAACCCCAACAACGAACCAAACACCGCCAGATACAGTATCGCGGACAAGCCCCGGTAATCGCCGCTAAAGCTCAGCGTCTGCCCGGTAATGGCCATGCCAATGGCATAACAGGGTAACGACAGCAACAAACCGCCCACGGTTTGCTGCATAGGCTGCAGCCCAGCTCCCACTCGCTGCACCGCAATGCCACTGCCGGCAAACAAGGTCACAGCGCTAAGCATCCACAGCAAACCCACTCCCCGGCCGCCCATCCCCTGCCCGGCGACCAGCACCTGCAGGCTGTCATCAAACACCAGCACCAACCCGGCTAAACCAATTAGGCAGGCGCTCCAATGCCAGCGGTTAAGGCGCAGACCGCCCGGCAAGGCTTGCAACATCAGGCCGGACAACAGCGGCGCCAGCCCAAAAATCACTGAAATTAACCCGGAAGGAAGGTGAACCGCCGCCATATAGCTACAGCCCATAGCGCCAAAAATACCCGGCAGAGACGCCAAATAGCTGAGACGCGCGCGAGCATGCAACGGCAAAGGTTGGCGCTTTATCCATAACCAACCCAGCCCCAGCAACGCAGCAATACCCATGCGCACACCGGCCGCCGCCAGCGGCGCCATGGCGTCACCACTCCATTTAATCCCCAATGGAGTGGTTGCCCACACCGCCACCACAATCAAATACGCTGCCAAGGTTGGCATGCCGTTCTCCTTAAATGAGCCACACGTTTTAAGCGACAAAGCGGTCTCGGTTTTTTTTATTCTGAAGCAACAAGCGCGACCAAATGTTGGTGCGCGGCTACAGCGATATCCGCCAGAAAAACCTATTCCGTGGTGTAGCTTGCAGCGGGTTTACGGCCTACCACCTTCCCCCCTAAACGAAAAAAGGCCGCAGGTCGGGGGACGCTGCGGCCTTCTTGCAAAACTGAAACGTTCAGTCACACAGCCGTCGTCCCTGTGCTCGCCATTGGCGAGTACAGTGGTCTACGACTAAAGAGTTCAGTTTCAGTACACTAGAAAGCATGCGACCATTCTGCTCAAGATAACGAGAGCGCACAAGATGAATGTCTATCTAGTGGGCGGCGCAGTGCGAGATTCGCTGCTCGGCCTCCCCGTGACGGAAAAAGATTGGGTCGTGGTCGGTGCCACCCCGAAGGAAATGGAAGCCAACGGGTTCCGCCCCGTGGGCAAAGATTTCCCCGTATTCCTGCATCCAAAAACACAGGAAGAATACGCCCTGGCCAGAACCGAACGGAAATCCGGCCACGGTTATGGCGGCTTTACCTTCCATGCCGCCAGCACAGTCTCTCTAGAAGAGGATCTGATTCGCCGCGACCTGACCATCAATGCCATGGCGCAAGCCCGTGGTGGTGAAATCATCGACCCGTTCAATGGCCGCGTGGATCTCAAAGCTCGCCTATTGCGCCATGTTTCCCCCGCTTTTGCCGAAGACCCCTTACGAGTATTGCGGGTTGCCCGTTTTGCCGCTCGCTACCACTGGCTAGGGTTTCAGGTGGCCGATGACACACTTATGTTGATGAAACAACTGAGCGACTCCGGTGAGCTGGGTTATCTTGTCGCTGAGCGGGTTTGGAAAGAAACCAGCCGAGCGCTCATGGAGCGCGATCCTCAGGTATTCTTTCAGGTACTTCACCGCTGCGGCGCACTGCATGCCTTATTTCCAGAACTTGCCGCGTTGGATGGCGTACCTCAACCGGAACAACACCATCCGGAAGTGGACACCCTGCTTCATCAATTCCTATGCCTTAAGCAAGCCGCTCGGCTCGGCTTAAGCCTTAACGCTCGCTATGCATTGCTCTGCCATGATCTAGGTAAGGGTAAAACCCCAAAGGAAGAGTGGCCCCGACACATTGCCCACGAAATCCGCAGCGCTCGTTTAAGCAAAAAGGTATCAAAGCGATTGAAAGTTCCCAAGGAAGCCGCAACCTTGGCCACCTTAGTCGCTGAGTTCCATACTCACAGCCACCGTGCATTGGAACTGAAACCGGCCACGGTGTGGAAACTGTTCAAGTCGCTGGATATCCTTCGTCGCCCGGAGCGACTAACGGATTTCTTGGGAGCCTGTGAAGCCGACGCGCGGGGCCGCACCAGTTTCGAAAACCGCGAGTATCCTCAAGCCTCCTATCTACAGGGCGCGGCAGATGCCGCACGCCAGGTAGATATACAGGCGCTGCAGGCCCAAGGCCACGAAGGTCCGGCACTGGGGGAAGCGATTGAGCAAGCCCGCATTGATGCCATCGCCACCTTTAAACAACAGGAGCTGAACCCCTGATGAACGCCCCCGTCGCCCTGGTTACCGGCAGCGCCCGCCGTATTGGCGCCCAGATTGTTCGCACCCTGCATCAGCACGGGATGCGGGTGATCATTCATTACCGGGGTAGCCAGGAAGAAGCCGAGAGCCTGGCCGCCGAGCTGAATCAGCTACGCCCCGGTAGTGCAGGGTTACTGCAAGCCGATTTGGACCAACCCGCCGCCGTGCGCCAACTGGCCAGCGACGCCCTTGCCTGTTTTGGCCAGCTGGATTTACTTGTCAACAATGCGTCCAGCTTTTACCCCACCCCCATAGAACAGGCAAACGACAGCGACTGGGAAAAGCTGATTCACAGCAACCTGCGCGCCCCCTTTATTCTCAGCCAGCAGCTGGCGCCTGCATTACGTGAGCAACAGGGCTGCATTATCAATATTGTCGATGTTTACGCAGAAAAACCGCTGCAAACGCATACCCTGTATTGCATGGCCAAAGCCGGCCTTGCGATGATGACCAAAAGCTTGGCTCGGGAACTGGGACCAGAGATTCGCGTCAACGGCGTATCCCCGGGGCCCATTCTATGGCCAGAAGCCGGGCAGATGAACCAGCAGGCCATCCAAGACGCCACCGCCCTGAAACGCAGCGGCGAGCCGGATGACATTGCCAACACGGTTTACTGGTTGGCTACTGCCGCCCCCTTTATTACCGGACAAATATTGGCCGTGGACGGGGGGCGGTCACTGGCCTTACAAGGAAGCTAAAAACAAAACATGAGAAGGGCTCTCGGGGGCATCCATGAACATGATAAGAATAATACTGCTGTCACTGGCGACGGCCTCTGCCAGCGCAGAAATCTATCGTTGGAAGGACGCCAATGGCAACTGGCAATTTGGCGACAGGGCGCCACAGGCAGAACATGAAACTCTGGACATAAAACCGCCCCCTAAGATTGGCCAAGATGACGCTCTAGATATCCATGCCCGTACCCAGCGGCTACTCCAAAGCCAGCAAACCCAAGCCCGCCATAAAGCACTGGCAGAAAAAAACGCACGCGATGAATACCGGGAACGGTTTGCGCAACCCTGCAAACAGGCAGAAAAGCGGCTTGAGCAAATGAGAGGGCCTTTCGTCTATGTGAATGAAGACGGAACCCACCGCAACGCCAACGCCGAAGAGGTCGCCGCAGACCAAAAGAAAACCCAGAAATGGATCGACGAACATTGCGACTTCTAACGCTTTTTCTCGTTCTTTTCAGTACCGGCGCCCAAGCGGATATTTTTCAATGGCAGGATGCCAGCGGCAAGCTGCATTTCGGTGATCGGCCACCAGAGGGCGCCCAAACCAAAACCATCACTCCGAATATCAGCCCGCAACTCAAAGACCTGGAAATCCACGTTAAGCGCCAGGATTTCACCCTGACCGGCGACTTGCAGCAACACACCTTAGATAACATTCGCCACATCTACCAACGCTACCGCCGGGACTTCGGGCTAGACCTACATGGCACCGCAGAAGTGAACGTGTTTCTGATTGAAAAACAGGACGATTTTCAACAATGGATGGTTGAGCGGATTGGCTCCAGCAGCCGTCATTATGCCGGCGTGTTCATTCCTGCAACCAACGAAGTTGCCGTGTGGAAATGGGCCGAAAATGAACAACAAGTAGCCCAAACCATTCTTCATGAATCCAGCCATGTGTTGCTCTACCAATTATCGCCATCAGCCCCGGTGTGGCTACAGGAAGGGCTAGCGCAATACTTCCAAACCCTGGAAACACAACCGGACGGGCGCCAGAGAATCAGCGCCCTGCCCGATGCCCAAAAACGCATTCAGACCTGGGTTGAACAACAGCGCCTGATTACCCTGCGGCAGTATTTGTCCCTGGATGATGCTCAATGGCGCAAGATGGCTCACCAGCTCAACGCCATTCCCTACACCGTTGCTTGGGCAACCACCGCCTTTCTCATGTCCAAACCCGTGGGCCGTTCTATTTTGCGGCAATTGCTTCAGGATCTGGAAAAAAACCATCAGAGGCCAACGCTTCAACGTATCGACCACCTCTATCCCGGTGGCCTCTCTCGGCTGGAATACGATTTCTTCCGTTGGGCGCAAAGCGATATGACACCGCATTGGTATTGAGAGACACAGCACGGAACACGTTGCATCTCAGGCCTACCGATAGCTGCCGGTTTGCACCGACATGTCGCTAACGCAATCTACAAAAACTATTGTTTCTTGCCGCCGAACGGCACTACCCATAAGTTCTGCCCGCTGAAATCAGCCGCGTCCAACAATGCCCGGTAGGATGCACGGGTTTGCGGGTGCATGGCATCCGGGGCCAGATCGACCAGGGGTTTTAGAACAAAAGCATGCTTGAGAATTTCGTCCCGGGGCAGCTGCACACCCTCTATCTCACCCACACAATCATTGTAGGTGAGAATATCAATATCCAAGGTTCGGCTTGAAAACTTTTTCTCGCCCCGCACCCGACCATGCTCCTTTTCGATCTCTTTTAGACAGGCAGCCAGTTCTCCCACACTCAAGGCTGTCTTCAGCCCCACCACTAGGTTGTAAAAGGCATCACCATCGAAACCCACCGCTTCACTTTCGTACACCGGGCTGATCGACAAGGGGGAAAATGCCCGCTTTAGGGCATCTAACCCAGAGCTAATATTGTGCTCACGGTCGATATTGGAGCCCAGGCTTAGAAATACCTGAGCCTGAGACACGTCAGGCATTGGGACGCACACCCCGCTCAATGATCACCCCCACATCACGGGCGCCGCGCAAAGCGCCCGGCTTGCTGAGTCGCAATTTTAGCCACGGCACACTGAACTCATTCAACACCAGCTGCGCCACATTCTCCGCCAGAGTTTCCACCAACTGAAATTCACTGCCTTCAATAAAGGTGATCAACCGCTTGCCAATGGCTTTGTAATCCAATGCATCATCAATGTGATCCGAGGCCGCTCCTTTGCAAATATCTGCCGCCATTTCCAGATCCAGACTCACGGTCTGGCGGATGCGACGCTCCCAATCGAAAATGCCGATTACCGTATCCACTTTCAAATCATTGATATAAACAATATCCATACTGGCTCTCTTGCCGTGGCATTCATCGACGCTAGCGCACTGGATGAATCCCATTTCAGGTAATCAGATGTTACGCTTGCAGCTCAGGCAGCAATGGGATGCTGTGTACAATGGCCCCAAAGCACTACTTGGGTGCCAATTTCGCTGCCTCAGCGATGTGATGGGAGATTATAACCGGTGCAAGCAGGGACATTACAGGAAGTCTGGTTCTGGTTATTGCCATTGTGCGTAGCCGGCTATCTGATGGGCTCCATTTCCAGCGCCATTCTGGTCTGCCGTTTGTTCGGCTACCCAGATCCGCGCACCGAGGGCTCCAACAATCCCGGGGCCACCAATGTACTCCGTATTGGCGGCAAACCCGCAGCCGCCCTCACCTTGCTGGGCGACGTGCTCAAAGGGGTAATACCCGTGGTGCTCGCCCGCTATCTGGATATGGGCCCCTTTGTGGCCGCACTGGTGGGCGTCTTTGCCTTCTTAGGCCATCTGTATCCCGTATTCTTTCACTTTCAAGGCGGTAAAGGCGTGGCCACAGCCTTTGGGCTACTGTTTGTTCTGCACTGGCCCAGTGGGCTGTTAGCCGGCGCGACTTGGCTGCTGGTATTTGCCCTCAACCGTATTTCCTCAATCGCCTCACTGAGTGCCTTCGTGGTAGCTCCAGCCTGTATTTTCGCCTGGCTGCCCCAAGCCTTCTGGCCCATTCTGGCCCTTTCCATCGTGCTGATTCTGCGACATCGCAGCAACCTGCAAAAAATACTGCGTGGGGAAGAGCTGGGGTTCAGGAAGAAAAGCTAGCTACACGTTCCAACACGGCAAAACGTGATGATTTCTGAGACACACCACCAGCGTCCCCCTAGGGCGCCGGGCTGAGCTTACTGAGAGTAAACCGAACTTAATCCGCGCCTTGCAGCTTCGCCAGTTCCGTCAGCGGCCAGCGCGGGCGGATCTTGATGGGTAGCTCGGCCCGTTCCCCGGCCTGCAACCGCAGGGCTCCCGCAAAAGCGATCATGGCACCGTTATCCGTGCAGTATTGAGGCGCGGGGTAATAAACGTCCACACCCCGTTTTTTCATCTGTTCCGCCAACTTAGCACGCAACGACTGATTCGCACTGACCCCTCCAGCCATCACCAATCGCTTGTGGCCGGTCTGCTCCACCGCACGGCGGCACTTGATCACCAAGGTATCCACCGCCGCTTCTTCGAACGCACGAGCAATATCCGCCCGGTCCTGCTCACTTAACGCTTCTTTTCCGCCCAAATCATTGATGGTATTTAACGTGAAAGTCTTGAGCCCAGAAAAGCTCATATCCAAGCCTGGACGATCGGTCATCGGGCGCGGAAAACGGAACCGACCTGCCGTACCCTGTTGCGCCAACGTCGCAACACGGGGGCCACCGGGGTAACCCAAGCCCATCATTTTTGCGGCTTTATCAAACGCCTCTCCAGCCGCATCATCCACTGATTCACCTAAAATCTCATATTCCCCCAGGGCCTTAGCGTCCAACAGCAGTGTGTGGCCCCCGCTAACCAGCAGCGCCACAAAGGGAAACGCAGGGGCATTAGGCTCCAGCAAGGGCGCCAGCAGGTGCCCCTCCATG
Source organism: Alcanivorax borkumensis SK2 (assembly GCF_000009365.1). Taxonomy (NCBI): domain Bacteria; kingdom Pseudomonadati; phylum Pseudomonadota; class Gammaproteobacteria; order Oceanospirillales; family Alcanivoracaceae; genus Alcanivorax; species Alcanivorax borkumensis. The sequence continues at coordinate 2,346,720 of NC_008260.1, forward strand.
TGGTGCACGGCCACCGCAGGCAAATTCCAGCCAAACGCCAACGAACGGGCCACACCCGCCCCTACCAGCAAAGCGCCGGCCAGCCCAGGGCCAGCGGTAAACGCCACCCCATCCAACTGTTGCGGTTGGGTATTAGCCTCCGTCATGACTTCGCGTATCAATGGCAGCACCCGCTGCACATGATCACGGCTGGCCAGCTCCGGCACCACACCGCCATAGCGAGCATGCATCTCTACTTGGCTATATAAGGCCTGCCCCAATAGCCCCTGCTCGGTGTCATAGATAGCCACGCCGGTTTCGTCGCAGCTCGATTCAATACCCAATACGCGCATGGTGATCAACCCTGTGAAATTGCGTTGCCATGATAGCGATGAACCGTAGGATTTGCATTTCCTCACCACTAGGGTAGAATCCCCGCCTCGCCGCACCCCGGGACCACCTGAGCCCGCGGCGACCCCCATAAACTCTAATTTCTAGGAAGGTGATTCTTCATGCCTCAGGTGAAGGTGAAAGAAGGCGAACCGTTTGATGTGGCCCTGCGCCGTTTCAAGCGTGGCTGTGAAAAAGCGGGTATTCTCTCTGAAGTGCGTCGTCGCGAGCAATACGAGAAGCCCACACAAGAGCGTAAGCGCAAGCGTGCCGCAGCCGTCAAGCGTCACCTTAAAAAACTGCAGCGTGAGCAACTCGCACGCAAACGTTTGTACTAAGGTATAGACGTCTGATGAGTGCGCTCAAAGAGCAGCTCACTGCGGCCATGAAAGACGCCATGCGTGCCAAAGAAAAGGCACGTCTTGGTGTTTTTCGTATGGCGCTTGCAGCAATCAAACAAATTGAAGTGGACGAGCGCATCGACCCTGATGATGCACGTGTACTCGCCCTGCTCGACAAATTGATCAAGCAGCGCAAGGATTCAGCCACACAATACCGTGACGCGAACCGCCCAGAATTGGCGGAAATCGAAGAAGCGGAAATCGTGGTGCTTCAAGAATTCCTCCCCACCCAGCTCACCGATGCGGAAATTGACGCCCTTATCGATGACGCCATGGCTCAAACCGGTGCTTCAGGCATGCAGGACATGGGCAAAGTAATGGGTATTCTCAAGCCGCAATTGCAAGGCCGTGCCGATATGGGCGCAGCTAGCGGTAAGGTTCGCGCTAAACTCGCCTGAGCCAACCATACAGCGTTCCCGCTACGTTTTCCCTTTCATCCCAGTACCTTGGGGCGAAACAGACAGACACACACCTGACACCTTACCAGCCAGCGCCCGCATTAAACTTTCCCCACATCGGCAATTCTGCTTGAATAGCAGCCCACGCAGAGAGTCCGCGCACCATGGCACGCATTCCGGAAAATTTTGTTCAGGACCTTCTGGCTCGTACCGATCTGGTGGAGCTGATAGACGCTCGCGTGCCCCTAAAAAAAACTGGCCGCAACTACAGCGCCTGCTGCCCATTCCACCAGGAAAAAACGCCCTCCTTCACTGTCGCGCCAGATAAGCAATTTTATTACTGTTTCGGCTGCGGTGCTTCCGGCAACGCCGCGGGCTTCCTAATGGAATATGAGCACCTGAACTTTCCGGAAGCGGTGAAGCAACTCGCCGATCGCGCCGGCATGGAGGTGCCTGAATCGCGACCAGAAACCACCGCCGATCGCCAGAAAAAAGATCGCCTGCAATCCCTTTACGACCTGCTTAGCCGCGCCGAAAAGTTCTACGTGCAACAGTTACGCCAAGCGCCTGAGCGTCAAAAAGCAGTGAATTACCTTAAAAACCGAGGGTTAAGCGGCGAAATTGCAAAACAGTTCGCCATTGGGTTTGCGCCACCCGGCTACGACAATCTAATCAACGGCCTTTCTCTCACTGAAACCAGCCTGGAACAAGCCGTTACCGGTGGCCTGCTGGTGCGCCGGGAAGACAATAACCGCACCTACGATAAATTCCGGGATCGCATCATTTTTCCCATTCGCGATAGCCGCGGCCGCACCATCGGCTTTGGCGGTCGGGTGCTGGGCGACGGCAAGCCGAAATACCTTAACAGCCCAGAAACCCCCGTTTTCCACAAGGGCCAGGAGCTTTACGGGCTATGGGAGTGGCGCCAGAGCAGGGACCGCAGCGACCGCCTCTATGTAGTCGAAGGTTACATGGACGTGATCGCCCTAACGCAGCACGGCGTACCCAATGTGGTCGCCACCTTGGGCACCGCCACCACCGAAGATCACGCCCGCAAACTGTTCCGCCAGGTCAATGAAGTGATCCTGTGCTTTGACGGGGATAAGGCCGGCGTGCGTGCCGCTTGGCGTGCGCTGGAATCGCTTCTACCGGCGCTGGATGACGGCAAACAGGTACGTTTCTTATTCCTCCCAGACGGGGAAGACCCGGACACACTCGTGCGCCAACAAGGGCCAGAGGCGTTGCGAGCACTCACTGATAAAGCCGACGCCCTGTCCACCTACCTGTTCCGACATCTATCAGAAGGGCTGGATTTGGAGACCGTGGATGGCCGCGTCCGGCTTGCCCGCCTCGCCCTGCCCTACCTGGACAAGCCCGCCGGTCCGGTTTACCGCGCCCTGCTCACTGAAGAGCTCAGCCGCCTCACCCGACTGGACAAGGAATCACTGATCCAGCTCAAACCAGCACCGGCAGCACCCCGGCCTACGCCGAGCACCTCGTCACCGGCTGGCAACGCCTACGATTATGGGCATGGTTACGAGGATTTCGGTTCCCCGCCGCCGCCCACCGAAGACGACCCCGGCATACCCTACCCGGAAGATTTCGCCTTCGCGGACGGCGGCAACAACGGCAGCAGCAATAATTTTACCGCAGACAATCGCAACCGAATTCGCCCCAATCCACGCCAAAATGGCGGTCGCAAAGGCCCACTAACCTTGGCCGAGCGCCTGGTACTTGTACTGCTGGATTACCCATCACTAGTAGAGCAGCATCCGTTGCCGGACAACATCGAGCAACTGCCGTTACCGCATATCGACCTACTGACTCAGGTCGCTGGGCTGTGCCGACAAAATCATAGCGCTGCCGCCTTGCTCGGCGCCTTGATGGCCCTTGAGCAGGGCGAAACATTATCTCGCCTGCTCAAAGCTAGCCTCAAACCGCCAATGGAAGAAGAAATGGCCACTCGGCTATGGCTCGATGCCCTATCACAGCTGGAAGTGACCCGCCTGGAAGCCGCATTAACAGAGGTAGAACAGGCCGGCATGCCCGACCCGGCGCACTGGCAGGCGCTACATAAAGCCTTGGCCGAAGCCCGCCAACACGCCCGCAAACCCTTCGACTAACCCGGCCAATGGTGCAGCCCCAGGGTTGCATTGACTGGCCGTAGACCCCATATCCCAGTATAATACGCCGTTTTCCCACGCCACCATCACGCTGGCAAGCGCAAGCTCCCAGCACGACGTTACGGGCTTTAATTGCATGACGACTCAAAAGCAGCAGCAACAATCTCAGCTGAAGCAGTTGATCGCACTAGGTAAGGAACAGGGCTACCTTACCTACGCTGAAGTGAATGACCACTTGCCGGACTCCATTACGGATACCGATCAAGTAGAAGACATCATTCAGATGATCAACGACATGGGCATCACCGTGGTTGAAAAAGCCGCCGATGCCGACCAGTTGACGATCGACGAAAGCGCCGACAGCACAGACGAAGTCGCCGCTGAAGAAGCCGCTGCCGTGCTCGCCTCCGTAGAGAACGAACCCGGTCGCACCACCGACCCGGTACGCATGTACATGCGCGAAATGGGCACCGTGGAGCTGCTCACTCGGGAAGGCGAAATCGAAATTGCCAAGCGCATTGAAGAAGGCACCCGTGAAGTTCTTCACGCCCTCGCCTTCTGGCCCGGCGCTGTCGATATGGTGATTGAAGAATACGCCCGCGTGGAAAACGAAGAACGTAAGCTCACCGACATCATTGCCGGCTACTTGGATCCCAATGACGATGGCGCGGCAGCGACCAACGCCAATCGCGATCCTGCTTTTGCTGAAAAAGCCAAGAAGGCGGCAGAAGAAAAAGCTAAGGCAAAAGAAAAAGCCAAAGAAGAAGGTTCTGACGATAAAGACAGCGACGACGAAGACGAAGAAGATGAAGGCGGCTTGGATCCGGTATTGGCCGCAGAACGCTTCGAGACGCTGAAAAAACTGCAAGAGAAAGCAGAACGCTCTCTCAAGCGTAACGGTCGGGACCATGCATCCACCGCCAAGGCATTAGAAGCGCTGGCAGAACACTTCACCCTGTTTAAACTGGTGCCGCGTATTTTCGACAGCATGCTCGTTGGTGCACGCGACAACCTGGACCTGGTACGTAAATTCGAGCGCCAAATCATGTCCGCCACCATCCGCCGTGGCGGTATGGATCGTAAGGATTTCATCAAGGCATTTCCTGGCAACGAAACCAACATGGAGTGGATCGATAGCCAGCTGAAAACCAAAAAAGGCAAAGCCATCGCCGATAAACTGAGCGTCGTCAAAGAAGACGTTCAGCGTGCCCAGCGTAAAATCAGCACTATCGAAGACATCATTGGCTTGCCCGTTGCCGACATCAAGGAAATCAACCGTCGCATTTCCATTGGCGAAGCAAAAGCGCGTCGCGCCAAGAAAGAAATGGTCGAAGCCAACCTGCGTCTGGTTATTTCTATCGCCAAAAAATACACCAACCGAGGGCTACAATTCCTCGACCTGATTCAGGAAGGCAACATCGGCCTGATGAAAGCCGTAGACAAGTTCGAATACCGCCGTGGTTACAAATTCTCCACCTACGCTACTTGGTGGATTCGTCAGGCCATCACACGCTCCATCGCCGACCAGGCACGCACCATCCGTATCCCGGTACACATGATAGAGACCATCAACAAGATCAACCGGGTACAACGTCAAATGCTGCAGGAAATGGGCCGCGAACCCACTCCAGAAGAGCTGGGTGTACGCTTGGAAATGCCGGAAGATAAAGTTCGTAAAGTACTCAAGATTGCCAAAGAGCCAATCTCCATGGAAACCCCCATCGGTGACGATGAAGATTCCAGCCTCGGCGACTTTATCGAAGACGGCAACATGGAATCCCCGGTAGATTCCGCCACCTCGCTTGGCCTGGAAGAAGCCACCCGCGACGTACTGGCCAACCTCACCGCTCGGGAAGCTAAAGTCCTGCGCATGCGTTTCGGTATCGACATGAACACTGACCACACCCTTGAGGAAGTGGGAAAACAGTTCGACGTAACCCGTGAACGTATTCGTCAGATCGAAGCCAAGGCACTGCGCAAACTCCGGCATCCGAGCCGCAGCGAGCACCTACGCAGCTTCCTCGACGGCGACCTGTAAAACCGGCAAATGCAAAATGCCTGGGCTGCGTTGCAGCCTGGGCAATAATAAAAAAGAGTACAGCCTTTCCCTAAACCAAATACACGTTATAATCTTCGCCCGCGCGACAGCGCAGGCAAGCGTCAGGCGTTCAACATAAGAAGACGTCAGGCGATTTCTCAGGGCCTATAGCTCAGCTGGTTAGAGCAGTCGACTCATAATCGATTGGTCCCAGGTTCAAGTCCTGGTGGGCCCACCATTTCTACATGCTGACAATCCATTTTTTCTCTTTTTAATCAAAGAGATACGGCCAGTTTGTCAGCAACTATATTCCAGCCCTCCAGCCTAGGGCCAGTCGATTGCTCCCAAAAGTACAAATTCGGTACAGTGACCGAATCTATCAGGGATCGATAAGACTATGGCTACACTCGTCAAAACCCCTTCCGGCACATGGAAAGCCGTCATTCGCAAAACGGGGTTCCCCACTACCTCAAAAACCTTTCGCACCAAACGCGATGCTGAAGATTGGTCGCGACGCACCGAAGATGAAATGGTGCGCGGTGTTTACATCCAACGCGCCCCCGCAGAAAGAATGACCGTGGCGGATGCACTCAAGCGCTACCTGGCGGAAGTCTCCCCAACCAAGCGCCCGGCTTCAGCAGCCTGCGACGTTCGACATTCCAAACCTCTAATCAAAGGACTGGGCAAATACTCGTTAGCAGCACTGTCCCCTGAGATTATCGCCAAGTATCGCGATGAACGCCTTGCTGGCCTGGACCGCAAAGATGCCAAGGGCAATCCTGATCCAAGACCGCGATCACCCAACACGGTAAGACTCGACCTTGCGTTGCTCGGGCATATGTTCACCACCGCTATCAGGGAATGGGGAATCGGCCTGCCGTCCAATCCTGTACAAAATATTCGTCGCCCTGCCCCGCCACCTGGACGCGAGCGCCGACTAAACCAAACGGAAGAAGATCGCCTTATAGCTGCGGTCGATAGCCACTCCAACCCCATGCTGGGCTGGATCGTCCGGCTTGCCCTAGAAACCGGGATGCGCTCAGCAGAGATCACCACGTTACGTCGCAACCAAATCGACCTGAAGCGACGGGTCGTACGCTTACTGGAAACCAAGAACACAGCACCACGTACCGTCCCACTCTCCAGCACAGCGACAGCCATACTGCAGGAAGCTCTAGCCAATCCAGTTCGCCCCATCGACACAGATCTGGTGTTCTTTGGGGAACCAGGTAGAGACGGCCAGCGCCGCCCCTATAACTTCAACAAACCCTGGCTAAAAGCGAAGGAAACCGCCGGAATGAAAGAGCTCCACTTCCACGACCTGCGTCATGAAGCCGTAAGCCGGTTAGTCGAAGGGGGGCTCAGCGACCAGCAGGTGGCCGCCATCAGCGGCCACAAGTCCATGCAGATGCTGAAACGATACACCCACCTGCGCGCGGAAGACCTAGTGAACGAGCTTGACTCAATCGCTGATCGCCGTAACCGAAGAGATGAATCGTGAAGTCTAAAGCTCTACCAGGTTTCAATAACTATTTCTCTCTCGATAAAACCCACAAAACACACCTTTATCTTAAATTAATTTAATAAAGAGAATTTATTGGGAAAATTTTACAAACAATAAAAACAAAGCCAAAATCCAATAAAAACCTTTTAAAACAATATATTAATCATAGCACCCTCACGATACGATCGTGTAATACGATCGTATCTATTATACAAATCCAATGTTAGAAATTTGCCCACTGTAAGTTACCGAAACAGGGGCCAATTTCATGGAAAACGCAGACAACATTAAATATTTATCCAATATTGAAAAAAGAGAACCCAAAAGCCGGCAAGTCAAGATTCGGCTGACAGAAAAACAGGCTTCCGAACTCAAACGTCGGGCGAAAAACTTCTTTAAGTCCCCTACTGGCTGGGCAACCGCTCTAGTCATCTCTAACTTATCTAATCACCCCATATTCTCTGACACCGAATTAGAAGAGCTCAGAAAGGTACGCCAAGAGATTCACCGAATAGGAATAAATCTTAACCAAATATCCAGATCCATTAATATGGACCCAAAAAACACGTCTCAGCTATACGGTTTAGATTGGCCCGCTATTATTGCAAGCGTAAATAGAGCAAGAGACACCGTAGACAAAATCAGACTAGCTGCCATTAAACGGTGGAGTGCCTAATGGGGCTATTTTGGGATGAAGAGATCAAAAAAGGTGGTGGCGGCAGCAATAGCCCAAAGCGAAGCCGAGGCCCCAATAGGGCGCAGTTGAGCAGGGTTGCTAGCAAGGCTCCGGAAGTCATGGTGAAAGTTACGGGATACACAAGAAGCGGGGCCCATGTGGGTTCCCACCTTGATTATATTAGCCGAGATGGGGTATTGCCCTTGATGACTTCCAACCAGGGGGAACTGCACGGCAAACAGGGGCCGACCGACGTAGCTAAAGAATGGGAGCTGGATTCCTTTGAGCAAACAGAAGGGCGGCGAAAGGCAACTCGGATCACCACCAATCTTGTCCTGTCTATTCCAAAGGGCGATCCGAACCGGTTAGTAGATGCTGCCCAGGATTTCGCTAAAACCACATTCCACAATCACGACTGGGTGATGGCCCTGCATACCGACACCAAACACCCCCACGTTCATCTGACAGTGCGCAACCTTGGCCATGACGGCACCCGACTACATATCCCGAAAGGCAAAACCCAAGAATGGCGAGAGGACTTTGCCGAGGCCCTGAGAGGACAGGGCATCGAGGCCGAAGCTACCCGCAGGGCTGAGCGAGGCGTCACCCGCAAAGGCGAAAACCTGGCTGTTAAACACCTTCGTGAGCGCCTTAATAAACAGACCCCACCAAAGACTCCGGAAGTCGACAAGCTGGCCGTCAAAGAAGCACTGGAGCGCATGGCAGGGAAGGGTAAGGAAGAACCTTGGAAAGAGAGGGTCCTAGCTCGTCAAAAGGAAATGCGTAGCCTATGGGAGCGGGTAGGACAGGGCCTGGCCAAAAGCCCAACCCCGGAGGATCAGGCCCTGGCAAAACAGGTACTGGCTTTCAGAAAGGATATGCCTCCAATTCAAACCCGCACTGAACAATTGATAGACGCTATTGAGCAGCACAGTCATGACACTGAAAAAGAAAGGTAATATCCGTTAACCACTCCTCCGCCTGCCTTTCTATTCGCCCAATCAATAGAGCCGTATCATTTTTCCTGTCAAATTCTCCACCATCAAAAAATGGATGGATAACTTTCCATGCATCCACTATCCCCACCTTTAAATGTAAAATATTCATATTAATTTAAATTTAACATTAACTGTAAAGAGGAGGGGGAGACCATCTCTGCTCAGCCAGAGTGGTTGCAAATGGTACCACTTTGCGAATCCTGCACTACCCCCCCTCCTCCTCCAAAAGTTACTCATGAGTCACTTTTTCGGTTTCCTCCTCCCTCTCTGAAAACAGCCCCCAGCCCGATTGGCGCTCCTGTCGCCGTATTGACGGTCGCGAATTCAAACGTACTTTAAAAGGCGTTAACGAATCGTACCGAAACGTCGGGTTAATTATGGAAACTTCAGCAACGGAAAAATGGCTGGCCGATAAATTCAAAAGCCCTTTGCTTCGCATGGCAGATTTGGCCGAAGTGCTTTATCGCAGTGAGGATGGATTGCGTGTCTCGCTGTACCGCGACTGCGAGCTCTCACAACGACTCAATGCGGCCAGAGTCAAAATTGGCCGCCGGGTGTATTTCCGGATTCAGGATGTCGCACGAATCCTCGATGAGGGTGTGCAATGAGTCGCGGCGATATTCCCAATCCCATTCAGCGGTTCCGCAAGCATGGAAACTTCACGGTCCTCGACAACGATTTGATCCGGGACAAGCGAATCACATTCCAGGCTCTCGGGCTTTTGACGTTCATGCTGCACCTCCCGCCCGACTTCCAGTTGCGCCTGGCGTTTCTTGAAAAACAGCGCAAAGGCAATGGCCGCGATTTCATTCGCGCCAGGGTGGCGGAGCTGGAAAAGGCCGGATACCTCCGGATCACCAAACTGAAAGACGGCAAAGGACGCTGGCGCGCCACCCTATGGCAAGTCACCGAAGTACCAGACCAGTGGCATGGCCACTCACCGGACAACCCCGACCTCTCCCCGTTCCTGCTCCATCAGCAAGGAGAATGATGATGACGTTACATGCCCTCAATGAATCCCAGGCCATTTACCAAATCCAGGAATCGGTGGTGTTCGATTCCTCGCTCAGTTTGACGGCCTTGGGCATCTACACCTTTCTCACCGCAGTGGACAACATTGCTCACCCCAACATTGTCGCGCTGCTTCAAGAAAGCCATTCACAGTGCTCGCAATACGACATCAAGGTGGCGTTGCAGGAACTGGTTAAGGCAGACCTGTTGATGTACCGGCTTCCCCCTCACAAACCTGCCTGGGAAGTCATTAACCACTGTCACGACTAATCCCCCACCAAGGGCCAACAAGGAGTATCAAACGATGAAACGTTTAACCAAATGGATGTTACCCGCCCTACTCGCTGGATCATTGAGCCAGCAAGCCATGGCAGGCGGTGTGCCCGTTCTGGATGTCGCAGGTTTGACCCAAGCCATCCAACAGTTCCAGCAAATGACCATGCAGTACCAACAGATGATTCAGCAGTACAACACGCTGAAGGATCAGCTCGGCAACATGCAGGAACAGTTGCAGGTTCAGCGCGACAACCTGCTGGCCGTCACCGGTGAAAACGGTTACGGAAGCTGGGGAGAATTGCCCTACGACCTGGAATCTCTGGACGCGAGCCTGGAACAGCTCATGGAAGACTATGGAGTGGCCCATAGCCAGGCCGATCTGAGCGATTATGCGGCCCACAAGCGCCAGGAAAAGCTGGCTCCGCTGTTGACCCAGGCAGGGACTACCCAACAGCTTCTGGAGCGCTCACAGCAGCGTTACAGCACCCTCAAGCAATTGATCCGCAAGGTGGATGACGCCCCCAACCTGAAAGCCGCCACGGATCTGCAAGCCCGGATTGCCGGCGAACAGGCCATGCTCACTAACGAGCTGATCAACATCACCCTTCAGCAGCGTCAATACGAGTACGAGCAAGCCCTGGCCGTACAGCAGGAAAAAGACGCGCCCCGCTACCGCTTGTTTGAGGAGTAAGCCATGAACCGTTTTGCCCTGATGATGGTCTTCCCCGCCCTGCTGCTGATCGGTTGCGATAACGGCCCGGAAGGCCGGAGCCTGGAGTATTTCAAGGCGCACCCGAAAGAAACCCTGACCGTCGCCTTTACCTGCGAGCTGGACCATCCCGACTGGCAACGTGAGGCCATGACCACGCCGCCTCAGGATTACAGCGCCACCACCCGCGAGTGCGTCAATGCCTGGGACAACCTAGATGCCGCCCGTGCGGAGCTGGGCCTGGGCTATGAAGAGGCCAAGAAACTCGGCCTGGGCGACCGCTATCAACCCAAAGTCCGGCACCGGCTGTTTGAGTAAGGGAGAGAGGTCATGTCCACCATCGCCAGCATGCACGCCCTTCTGGTCACTGACATTGTCACCGCCGTTTCCGGTCTGGCCCAGCAGACCATGGGTTGGTTACGCCCCATCTTTATCAACCTGGTGGTGATCTATCTGGCCCTGACCGGCTACGCGCTGTGGGCGGGCAAGATAGAGATACCACTCAATGAGTTGATATCGAGGCTGATTCGTATCGCGGCGGTATCCACCTTCGCCCTGACCTGGAGCATCTACAGCGACCACATCATCGACATTGCCTTCCATGGGCCCGATGAAGTCCTTAGCGGCATCACCGGCTCTGGCAACGATGCCATCAATGCCCTTGACGGGCTCTGGGAACGCATCACCGACACCTCCGAGGAGAAGTTCGACGAAAACAGCGGCATGAGTATCAGCCAGGCTCTGGAGAACAAGATCCTGGGGGTCATGCTCAGCATCACCGGTTGGCTGATTTGCTTCCCGGCTTTTCTGATCATCGTGGCTAGTCAGCTTGTCAGCGCCCTACTGATCATCATTGGCCCCATCTTCATTGTGGCCTCGCTCTTTCGCAGAAGCAGTAGATATACGGAGGCCTGGGTCAATCAGCTTCTCACCTACTTCATGCTGTATGTCTTGATCATTCTCGTAGAGCACTTGGCGGCAGAAATCTTCGAGCAGATGCATCTGCGCCTGGAGAACAAGGCCGCGCTGGCTCAGCTTGGCTTTATCTCCGAGATGCTGTTGGTCGGCCTGATCATGATGGGCGTCTCACTGATGACACCCTTCCTGGCCGGTGGCCTGGTTGGCGTTACCGCACCCGGCATCCAGAACGCCCTGCGTTTTATACCCGGGCCAGGCATGTTGCGACACCTGAACCCCAGCACACCCTCCCCGCGACCGGGTGGCCCAGGCGGCAGCGGGTATCTCAAAAAGTGGAACAAATGATGACGAAACCCGAATTCGCTCTATGGCTGAGACGATTCCGCACCGGCTGCTGGATGGTCTTCGGTGTGGCAACGCTCGTATTCGCCGTGACCAGTTTTATGGAAATGACGGTGGCCAACTCGCCCCAGGAACCATCGACACCACCAGGTCCACCCGAATCCTACCGCTGGTTCATGGTGATGCTGCTGGCCTGCATCTGCGCCACCTTTGCCAGGCTGGGGCTGACCTGGCTAACCCGGCCCGACGACGTCGAGGACCGCTAGTTCAGTGGTTTTTATGGACGCTCCCGATCGATGCCGATGGGACATCGGCACCGATCGGGAGCCACACACAAAGACATGGCTAACCTTGAGGACATCTCATGAAAACGCTCACTATCGCAAACCAGAAAGGCGGTGTCGGGAAAACCACTCTCGGCCTGCACCTGGCATTCAATCTGCTTGAACAGGGCAATCGTGTGCTGTTCATCGATCTGGACCCGCAGGGCAACAGCAGCAAGACGCTGGACCAGTACAAAACCTTTGTGCCGGCCAGCGCCCTGTTCATGGCAAATACCGGCAGGGACATCGAGGCGGCCAATTTCCAACTGATCCCGGCCAGCCCGGAGCTGATCGATGTGGATCGCAAGCCATGGGAGGACATGGCGCATTTAGCCAATAATCTCGCCCTGGTAGACGACCAGTTCGACTACTGTCTGATCGACACGGCCCCCACCATGGGACTGCGACTGACCGCTTCACTGATTGCCGCCGACTATGTGCTGTCACCCATTGAGGTAGAAGAATACAGCCTGGACGGCCTTCAGAAGCTGCTCAAAACCATCTTCAGTGTGAAGAAGAACCTGAACCCGAAACTGGAATTCCTGGGTATTGCGGTCAATCGCTTCAACAGCCGCAACGACCGGCAGATCGCTGCCTTCAAAGCCCTGGCCGCTCAGTATGGCAGCTATATCCTGCCGCAACCCATCGGCATCCGAAAATCCATTCCGGAAGCGCTGTCTGATGGCATCCCGGTCTGGCAGCTCGGCAAGCAAAATACCGCCGCCCGAGTCGCAGGCAAAGAGATCCTGACCCTGTTAGACATGGTCCACGCCAAAATTGCCAGCATCCAGGAGCCAGCCCATGCCTAACCCTCTGGACCTGAGCGTACTGTCGGATCTGGAAAACTTCAGTGATCTGGATAGTGCACAACCGCAGAACCAGGATGACTCCCCTTTCCGCCTGCTGCCCTGGGACAAGATCGAGGAAGACCCGGACCAGCCGCGCACCCACATGGACGAAGACGCCCTGAAGGAGCTGGCCGACTCCATGAAGCAGAAAGGCCAGAACGGCCAGCCCCGTGGGATCTTGCAGCCCATCAGTGTGCGGGATAACCCGAACAAGCCGGGGTACTACCTGATCAACCATGGCCACCGTCGCCATCGCGCCCAGGGCTTGGCGGGGCTAAAAGCGTTGCCGGTGCCCGCCATCCTGAACAACCTCAGCACCCAGGCGGACCAGTTGCTGGAGAACATTCAGCGCGAGGATCTGGATGCCATGGATATTGGCCAATCCATCGACGCTCTGGTCAGCAAGGGCTGGAAGGTGACCGACATTGCCAAGCAACTCGGCAAGAACAAATCCTGGCTGGCTCGCTACCGGCTGCTGTACCAAAGCAACGACGCCCTGAAAACGCTCTATACCAGTGGTCTCTGCCGTGACGTTAACGCCCTGGTTGAGTTGGCCAGGGCCCAGGACAAACACCCGGCAGATGTCTCCCGGTTTATCCAGGAGGCATTGTCTGGTGAGGCCACCCTGTCACGATCCGCCGTCCAAGGGTTCCTGAACAGCCTCAAGGGGGCATCAGCGCCAAAACCCGACCCTATGCCTGCCACCACATCATCGGACTCAGCCACAAATGGCGATACGTCCTTGTCTGATGGAGATCCGCAGGCACCGGCCCCGCAATCAGGGGACAGCGACAGTAACGAAAGCGTCACGCAGAAACCCGCCACCTCCCACTCGTCGCCACCTGATCCAACGCGGATCAGCAACCCGACCCTGTGGGTGAGCTGGGATATGGAAGGGGAACGCTATACCGGTAAGGTCATGCTGGCCCGCCGCCCCAGCAGCACAGGGATGTTGTGGGTCGAGGAGCAGGACACAGGGCGTGCTTTCGAGCTGGTGGCGGCGGACGTCACCCTGGAGGGGCTGACAGAATCCAAATAACCGGTCTATACTGAATCTGGCCGCTCTCCATGGCGTCCAACCCTAGATGAGAAGCGGCCTACGGCCGCTTTTTTATTGGAGGCGCATCGGCTCTGCGCACTTGGCCCACCCCATTCCCGACATGACCGCAAGGAGGCTCCATGACGGACAAAGCCAAACTGTTTATGGACGGCGACAGCCAGGCCGTACGCCTGCCTGATCACTACCGTTTCGATGGAGACGAGGTGTATATCCGCCAAGATCCTGAAACTGGGGATGTCATATTGAGCGCCCGCCCAAATGGCTGGGACGAGTTCTTTGATATGCTGGACGAAGACCCGATGCCGGGAGACTTCTTGGCAGATCGCTTCCAGGGCGACCTACCTGATGGAAACCCACTAGATGGCGAGGATGATCAAGCCTCAGATTCCCGCGCAATAATGCGCCGTATTGCGAATAGCCACGAGCAATGGGACAAATTCATGGAGAACCTCAAAGCCCAGGATAAGAAACAAGGTCTTGAGCCCAAGCAGTGATATGGCCCAAACCGGCCATCATTACGCCCGACCGCCTGCCACTCCGCGTTCCAGGAGCACCATCATGGCAACTGCCCCGACAAAGAAGACAATCACCTTTCGTGTTGAGCCTGAACTGAAAAAAGCCTTCATTGAAACGGCCCATGCCAACAACCAAACTGCCGCTCAAGTACTGCGTGAAGCCATGCGCCGCTATGTTGAAGTAACCGCGACCGGCAAATCTATCGAACATATGGATATGGACGCTGTCATGAAGCGAATGACTGACAAACAAGCAGAGTGGGATGCATTCATGGAAACCCTGGAGGCAGAAGACCTGAAGCGCGGCATCGTCGCTAAATCATAACTACCTGCGAGCTACAGCATGCTCACAAAGCGCCAGGAAAAGATTGGCCAGCGAGCTTTAGTCAGTGTCGCATGGAAGCGAAAGGCCCTCTGACTTCGCAAACGAGCTTGTCCGCAGAGAACTGGCCAACAACACTGGTAATGACCAATATCAAAAGTATGGATCAGCGCTGAAGCTCCTATCTGAAAACCGCTCTGTAATTCGCCTTATCGGCCATAACAGCATCACCCACCCAACCCCGCACCCAAGAAAAGAAAACGAACCAGAGAGCATTTCAGGCAGCTTCTGCGCCCTTGTCATCCCAGTATTGATAACTTTCTCTTTCTCTGACTCGCTCCATCTGAACTTATCCACAGATTCACGTTATCCACAGCGATTTATTTTCTTTTTATTTCTTATTAGTGGCTTATTACTTATTAGTCGTTCGGGTTTACCGCATGCGGGTAAACCGCGTGCGGAAAACCCGAACGTGGTGTGGATAAACTACAAAAAACATCTACGTCCCTCAGAAAATCTGTTCCGGCGCACTGTTGCTGCCCCCGGGGCCTCGCTGTGGTTCCAGCTCCGGGACCTGATCCTCAATGAAGTACTCCCGGATGGCATTCGGGTTGTCCGGCCGTGCCAGCAGGCCGCTGTCCGGGTCGATGCGGACGGTGGCGATGCCCGACGGCTGTTCCAGTTGCCGTTCTTCGACCCCTTGCAGGGCCGGGCCCATATAGTCGATCCAGATGGGTAGAGCGGCTTTGCCGCCATACTCGCCCCAGCCCAGGTTGGCCGGGTTGTCAAAACCGACCCAGACGGTAGCCACCAGGTCGGGAGAATAGCCGGAGAACCAGGCATCCACCTGGTCATTGGTGGTGCCGGTCTTGCCGGCCAGGTCGTCACGGCCCAGGGCGCGCGCTTTGCTGCCGGTGCCCATGCGAATCACGTCCTGGAGCATGGAGTTCATCAGCCAGGCAACCCGTGGGTCGAGTACCCGTGGGGCCATGATGGGGGCAGGCTGGATTGTCTTGAGCGGTGCGTCAGGTGCGTCGCTTTCCTGGCGGTCGCGCATCTCGGTCAGTGTCGGCTTGTCGTTCTGGGTTTCTTCACGCAGTTCCACAGGCGGCAGGCAGGGAGGTTCGCAGAGAATCACTTCCGGTGCTTTCCAGAGAACATCGCCATTGGCATTCTCGATGCGCTCAATGGCCCACGGGGTTACCCGGTAGCCGCCGTTGGCAAAAACGCTGTAGGCGTTGGCAATATCCAGTGGGGTCACGCTGGCGCTCCCCAGAGCCAGGGACAGATCACGCTGGAAGGTGTCTGCCGGCAGGCCAAAGCGCTTCAGCGTGCCCATGGCCTGGCTGATGCCGATCTGGCGAAGGATGCGGATGGAAACCAGGTTCAGGGAGCGGTAGAGGGCCTCTCGCATGCGCGTGGGGCCGTAAAACTTGCCGCTGGCCCCGGTGGGGCGCCAGGCGGTTTCCAGCTTGTCGTCGTCGAAGACCACGGGCGCATCATTGATGATGGAGGCAGGGGTAAAGCCGTTCTCCATGGCGGAGGTGTAGATAAACGGTTTGAAGACCGAGCCGGCCTGGCGCTCGCTCTGTACGGCCCGGTTGAAATTGGATGCCGAGAAGCTGTAGCCGCCCTGCATGGCAACGATAGCGCCGTTTGCCGGGTCCAGTGAAACCAGAGCTGACTGGGCTTTGGGCAGTTGTGCCAGGCGCCAGCGACGGCTGTCTTCGCTGCCCACTGGGCGAACGCGGACCACATCGCCTCGGGTTAGCACGTCCCCGGCTTTCTGCGGTTTGTCGCCAACGTACTTGTTGTTGAGCTGGGGGCGGGCCCAGCGTATGTCGTCCCAGGCCAGACTGGCTCGCTTGCCGTCACGGAACAGGATGTCGGCATCCTGGTCGCCGACACGGGTAACGATCACTGGCTGCAGCGGACCAATGCGTCGCTGATCGCGAATCAGTTTGGCCCAGCTGGCCACGCTTGGGTCCAGACCGGTAATGGTTTTCTCGATTTCCGCCTTGTCTTCCTGTTTGGGGAGTTCGCCGTCATCTGCGTCCGGTTGCTCGTTGTCGGCGGAGCTGAGCGCAGGCAGGGCGGGTGCGTCGCTGAGGTCCCGCTGGGCGATCGGACCACGATAGCCATGGCGCTCATCATAACTGTGAAGACCGTTGCGCAAGGCATGAACGGCGGCTTTCTGCCGCTGGCTGTCCACGGTGGTGATGATGCGAATGCCGTCGGTAAAAATGTCGTCATCCACCAGTTTGGCGGCTTGCAGGCGCACCATCTCGCCCAGGTAGGCGGCTTCCACTTCCGGCTGTGCGGCATGGAAGCGGGCGCTGACGGGCTCGGCCTGGGCGGCCATGCGCTCTTCCTGGGTCAGCGCGCCGGTCTCTTCCATGCGGAACAGGATCCAGTTGCGCCGTACCCGTGCCCGTTCCGGGTTGGTGATCGGATTGTAGGCGGAGGGCGCCTTGGGCAGGCCGGCGATCATGGCCTGCTGGGCAATATCGAGTTCGCCCACGGATTTGCCGTAGTAGACCTGGGCGGCCGCTTCAGCCCCGTAGGCACGGTGCCCCAGATAGATCTTGTTCAGGTAAAGCTCGAGGATTTCTTCTTTTTCGAGTACCCGTTCAATCTGGATGGCCAGAACGATCTCGTTGAATTTGCGAAGGAAGCGCTGGTCCCGGTTGAGGAAGAAGTTTCGGGCCACCTGCATGGTAATCGTGGATCCCCCGGAGCGGATCTCCCGATAACGAGCCAGCTCCACGGCGGCGCGCAGCAAGCCTTTCAGGTCGACGCCGTTATGGCTGAAGAACCGCTCGTCTTCGGCGGCCAGTACGGCCTGTATCAGCCCCTCCGGCAGTTCCTCGTAAGAGACCGGTTGTCGGCGCTTTTCTCCATATTCCGCAATTAGCTTCATATCGCTGCTGTAAATGCGCAGGGGAATCTGGTATTCCACCTCGCGGATCTGGCTGGCGGGTGGGAGCTGAGGTGCCAGATACAGGTAGCTGGCAGCAAGGATGGACAGGCCACCACCGGTGCCGGCGATCAGGAGAAGGAGCAGGTATCGGATCCAGGGGGGGAAGCGCATGTTTTCGACAACTACTGGCTGGGATCGATAGAAGAACCTATTTATAGGCTCACATAAAGACCATTTAAATATCCCTTATTTGCATACCAAGGGAATTGATATATAACAGTCACGCATAATAAACGACCAACATTCATTTTTTCATACCTATACCCTCACAGCTGAATATACCGAAGTTAAAACCTTTTTCATTTGATCAAAAGTGAGATCGTCCGTAGCTCTTGCAATCATTGTTTCTGCTGCACCAATAACAAACCTGTCACCATTGGAGACAGTCATTCCTGCTTTCTCAAATTTCCCCGCAAGTGTATCCACAGCTCTGCAGACATCTTTAATTTCCATTTTATCTACTATTGCAAACTCCCTTTTCCTGCACACAAGGATTGCATCTAAACTAATCGGATCTTTAGCTGCTGTTTTTGGGCTGGCACCACGAAGTTCTGCATGAACAGGATGCGCCGTCACAACAGCCAATCCTGCATTATTGATAGCTTCATAAATAGCAGCCCAACCTTCTGGCCTAGAATGATGAAAACTAAAGGCCAATACCCCTGTATCCTTCAGCACTCTACAAGCCTCAGAAAAAACAGATGATAACTGCCGCGAAAAAACTAATGGATCTTTATGCTGGACCTCACCCTCACCTGATGAGTCGGCACGAGAAAACCATTCGTACCTATCTTTCAGAACAGGAGAAAGCCAGGCAAAGAAAAAATCGCTTAGCTCCGAATAGTGAACGAAGTCAAAATAAGGAGGATCGGTTATAACCGCATCTATAGATTTCTCCGGAACCGATAGCTTAGAGCTATCACCATTAAGAACAAGCAAACCTTTTTCGGCTGAATCTAGCTCTTCCCAGGATTCAACTATTTTCGCCTCTACAGGGCTACTAGCAACGACCTTGCTTGACCCCAATCGCTTTCCTAAAAGGTCACGTTTAATCGCAACCTCAAACGGGTCATCTAGGTATTTCTTTGCCCGGAGAAGTCGCGACTCGAACAAGGTACTGAAGGTGCCACTACTTTTTTTGTTTCCCCATACAGAGTTCTCCAAAGGAGTCCTCTCCGGCTTGAGGATATGGTTAGAAAACATATGTCTAACTGCACCCGTACCTTCACCTTTGAAACTACAAAAAAGATTATTAAACTCAAGAACACCCGAAAAAAGGCAAAGCATTTGCTCCTGAATTACTCTATCCTCAATATTCAGTATTTCCTTGAGCAGCATACCCAAGCAAAGAAGTTGGCGAGAATTAAAAAAGTCCCGCCAATACTTGTAGTTATAACCGCGCGCTTGGTTCGTATTATGTCCTTCCCTAACAGGACTATCTGGCAAGGGAAGGTTCTCTTCCTCAAGACGTTTTTTTGCCTCATTGTATAGGGCAAAATCTTGTTCACGAGCAGGCAAGTAGATCTTTGAGCCATCTTGGCGAAGCGCCAATACGCCATACATTCTATGTTTAGGTGGAGACCCACCTTCAGAAAGAAGGTCTTTTATTCTGTATAGCTTGCCATCCTTTGAAGTTACAGACTGACCACTTACGGGGCCTTTCTGTGGATTAAATTCATGACCACAACTCCCACATATAAACTCTGTGTCATCGTATCTTCCTTCAGAGACACCCCAGCATTTAGGGCAAACTATCTGCGCTTTCGGCTTTTTCTTTGGATACGCGTTCTGGGAGAAAACGTAACGAGAGAAAAGCGGAATCTCTTCACCCGTTGGAGTAAAAACAGTCTTAACCCAAAAATAGTATAGCACCGGGATAATCCCCCCAGTATGTGGGTCCACTGTCCGATAATAGTATTTTATTTCTGACGCGACCTTATCTTCCAAAGAAGAAAATGCTGCCTTTATCTTAGAATCGTGAACTGGAGTAAATGCCTGGCGAACGAGAAAAGAGCTAACCGGATTAATATCACACCCAACAGCCTTAGCCCCAAGCTTTACAGCTTCACCAAGAGTCGTCCCACTACCCATAAATGGATCAAGAACAACCTTTCCAGAGAAATTATGCTTTTCATAAAAAACATCCCAAATACCTTTCCCAGGCGGACTCAATGCCCCCAACACAATTGCTCTGAAAACCGAGCCAAGCCTCGTAGCCCACCACTTATGAATATGATAGACGGGTCTATTTATTTCTTTCCGCCAACTTTCTTGCTCTGCAACTTCACTTATTTCAATCATGGGAAAATCACACTCCAACACACTAGATGCGTCTTTGTGTGTATTTCCAACATTATCTTTTATCTTTTCCATTTTCAGCCAACTACCCTTTACAAGCCAAGGTCACAGGCTTGTTTGACTGACTGAGCAAGCGATAAGCAGTAAAATGATGCTCCTTACCAGCATTCGGGTTTGGAACCAGATCGGCTTTGAGCTCATTAGTCCTTAAATCAAAAGTATAGCCAACCACCAAATTTTCAGCTTCTGTACGCGTTATTGATCCAACTTCTTGAAACCGCGAGTCCCCATCCATGTTGGCAGGCAAAATCAAGGTCATAAGTCCAGTAGTACCCTCCGTCAATGCGAAAGGGGTTGGAGCCACATACATTTTCCTATCGCGGATCATGATATCACCGTAAGTGCCAAAACCTTTGACGCTCTTATTCTTATGGACGTAATTGTGGTCAGCGTTCAAGAAGTCGCCATGACACATAACAAGATCCACAACAGGATACTCTAAGCCATCAGGGTCTTTAGGGTAGCGACCGAATACGTAGAAAATCTTCCGCCCATTATGATGCCCCGTTGGCACCTGGCTATTTGAATCGTAATCTCTCTCACGACCAGGCCAAGCCAAGCCTTTAATCTCATAACCTTCGGCATATTCAACCAATGAAAAATCAGGATAGGTATTACGGCCAGAGCCTTCAAAATGAACAGAAATGTTCTCTAGCCGCTCTTCGACCCAATTCTGGAAATGAAATTCTTTATCCTTTTTATGCGCTGATTTAATTAGCTCACCGCCTTGAACGGCCTTAACACATTGCTCGAACAGGTCAAAGCAGATAGTTCCACTTGTCATTTTATTCCCTTTTAAAACCGGCTTAATAACCAAAGATGGATTTTGTAGACGAATTTTAATGATCAGCAGAGAACGAAGATTCCTTTTTTTGGCTATTTCCAAAATTTCGAATATAGTCACGCATGAAATCACGAATTAGAACAGAGGCTGATCTATCGTTTGCTTTTGCAGCCTTGATGAAAGCTTTTTTGAGTTCAGAATCAAGACGACACGTAAAGTTGGACTGCGGCATAAAAGCCCCTTTCTCTCCCTCACTATCGCACTAATTTTGCACTAACAAATCAATGAGGACAACAAATCCCACCCCAACAAAGGTACAGTACAGGTACACTCACAGGTTCTGGCCACCTACAGACAATTACGCTAACCTACTGTTATTAAAATACTTTCCGCTACGCGACATTACGGTCAGCAACTCTTGATTTTGCTGGCTTTGCGGTATACCTTGCCAACTCATAATCGATTGGTCCCAGGTTCAAGTCCTGGTGGGCCCACCATTTTCACCATAAAAATCAACAGCTTACAATCATTCAGCATCTCCAAGACAACTCTCTCAGGGTTCACAACTGTGTAACCCCAGCCTTCTACCTATTCACTTCCCGTTTCAAGCTCACAACAGATCAAAAAGTCAGCATTTGTCAGGGTTACACTGGGGTTACGTTTGAATCGCCACCAGTTCTCTAGACACTTCCCAGCCGTTCTTGGTGACGCTTTTCATACTCTACCGGTGACAGCTTTTCATTAGAACCATGGCGCCGCCGGTTGTTATAGAACATCTCGATATAATCAAAAATATCTGCCCGAGCGGCGTCACGGCTGCTGTAAATCTTTCGCTTTATTCTTTCCCGCTTCAACAGCTGGAAGAAGCTCTCAGCAACAGCATTGTCGTGGCAGTTACCGCGCCGACTCATACTCCCCTCCAGGTCATGCGCCCTCAGAAACGAATCCCAGTCGTGGCTGGTGTATTGACTGCCTTGGTCGGAGTGAACAACCACCTTGCCTTCAGGCTTGCGGCGCCAGACCGCCATCAGCAGCGCATCCAGCGCCAGCTCCTTGGTTATCCGGGATTGCATTGACCAACCGATCACCCGTCTTGAGAACAGATCCAGAACAACCGCCAGATACAACCAGCCTTCATGTGTGCGGATATAGGTAATATCCGTTACCCAGCTCTCGTTCGGCGCTTGCGGATTGAACTGCCGCTGCAGGATATTCGGTGTCACTTTGTGTAGCTCCCCGGCCCTATGGCGTGGCTTACGGTAACCAACCTGCGCTCGTATTCCCGCGTGGCGCATCAGGCGATGGACTCGATTGGGCCCGCAGCGCTCGCCATACTCGCGTAGATCCGTGTGGATCTTCCTGTAGCCATACACGGCTCCAGATTCCAACCAGAATTGCTTTATCAGCCCGGACAGGCGCTCGTCCTCGATTGCTCGAGCTGAACGAGGCTGTTTCTGCCAGGCATAAAAGCCACTGGGGTGAACGTCCAACAGGGAACACAGTGAGCGAATTGCCCACCGCTCGCTGTGCTCCTGAATGAAGGCGTACCTCAATCGGACTGACTGGCGAAGTACGCCGCGGCTTTTTTTAGGATGTCTCGCTCTTCGGTAACGCGCTTGAGCTCTTTCTGGAGTCGGCGAATCTCGACTTGATCATCTGCATTGGCCTGATGCTGCTCGGAATCCGGGCCAAACTTCCTGATCCAGGCATACAGACTGTGAGTGGTGACACCGAGACGATCAGCCACTTGGGCCACACTGTGACCACGATCCGTCACCTGACGAACTGCCTCAATCTTGAATTCTTCGGGATAGCGTTTGCTGCTCATGGATACCTCTCTGGTTGCCATTTTGTATGGCTAAAAGGTATCTAGCAAACTGGTGGCGATTCATTTGTAAAAACGATAATTATCTCGCCAACAGCCCAGCTGATGCACAGTGGCCATCCTCGTAATCTCCACTGACGCATTTCCCCAATCCCAGGGAATGCAAAACTGAGGAACTTAACATGGCTAAATCAAGCTCCAGCAAAGGCAGCTCTCGTCCGTCTACGCATCCCGGTCCTGGCGGTAACTGGCCCAGCAAGACCGGCAATCCTTCAGGCCCCGGTCGCGGCAACGGCAGGCAGGGCAAGTAAGGCGTAATTACTCGGCCCTCTGGATTGTGAGGGCCGATGTTTCTTGGGGTAGAGAGATGAAACGATACAGTAATGACAAAAACATCAATCAAAAGGTCCGATCATTGATCAAATCAGGCTGGGCAGTCAGACCCGGAAATAAGCACTCGGTGCTAATATCACCCCTAGGTTACCGTGTGGCCATACCCTCAACACCCAGCGACTGCCGTACTTGGCGTAATTTCAACCGGGATATACGACATATCAATAAGAAACAGGAACAGCTTCATGCTAGCTGAAACACCTTATCCCAATCCCTTCGAGCTTATCCGCTATGTGTTGCGCTGCCTTGACCTAAAGCAGTCCAACAAGCGCCTTGATGATCTGGCAGGGAAATCAATCTATGACCCTAGAGAGCTAACGAGAGAGCTGGAGCAGAGTGCTCCCTCGACCCTGGAAAAATATATGGGTCCAGTCGCTTCCGATAAAATATCAACAAGCCTCAGCACATTTATTGATCATTATTTGCGCGACATTGTGGGTAAGACTGCCGCTGACGGAGTAAGCAGAGCCGATGTATTGGGCTTATTAATTAGAAGCTGCATCAAGGAGCACCTTGTTGGCTTTGTAACAAAGCTAAATCAAGAGCTTAAAGCCCCTCACCCAAGCTTCTGGTTCTCACCAGGGGCGAATACTGTTGGTGCAACCTTTGCCTGGCTAGAAGAGCATCAACCCGGCATGACTGCTTATCTGGCCTCACTGAGCAAAGAGAACAGAGACAGAATTTCCTCATGGAGAAATGGCAAAGAACTGCCATCAGCTCAGTCTATCCAGTTGCTATTCTCCACAAGCAACCCATCAAAAACCTGTGAGATAACCAGAAACAGGAATTTCGCCAAGTCATTACTCTTTATGGCAAGGGCCGTCGATTTCATCAAAAGGCATGACCAGGGTAAAAGATTGATTGATGAGGCTCGTCTTTCAATCTGGAATGCAGAAAATGGGATTCATTTCGGCAACGCAATCGAGAGGATTCAGGCCCGATTATGGCTTACAGTAAAAAATAAGGATCAGCATGTTGGAAAATTACAACGCGACTTAATGCGAGGAACTGAAAAGTCCGATAGTGAGGGGCACCAAGAAACCATCAGACAAGTCAGAAAAATAATTCAATATTCAAGCAGCCTTAAATCTGCTCAGTACTGGATAGATTGGTACGATGCTAGGTGGCATGTTTTCTCCGGAGAATTGGAAGAAGCAAACCGGTTATATAAAGAATCGTTCGAGAAGGCCTCTTTTGTAGCAGGAGAAAACCTTAGAGACATCATAAGAGAGGCACTTGTCGTAGCCGCCAATCAATCCAAATCCGACATCGTCTTTCTTAAACAACTAAAATGGTCTCTTGTTAACTTTGGATATGACATCCCCTCGGCATCAGTATCCAAGCCGTCGAACACGGTTTCAGACACTATTGAAAGATGGGAAATTGAGCAGTGGAGAAGCGCATTCTTCAAAGTTTTCCCCAAAGAAGGCCTTTATCCTGGCACTGATTTTGGTTTCAAGGTCGACTCTACAGGCCCTCTAATTTTTACCGATCCTGGAAATATCAAGCCGGATTACCGGTATCCACGCAGAAAAATCAAGATTGGGGACACATGGAAGCGTTCCATGCCACAGATTGTCTGGTTTGCTATTAATGAAAATATTGAAGCTTGCAGGCAACTCTTAGAGAAAGGTGCTGACATTAACGTTCAATCTGAAGTCGGCGACACCCCTATCCTTATTGCTTTAGAGGCACTTAACTTAACAGAAGTTCCGTATCGATCTCTTAATGATGAACTTTATCAGCTTATATCAATGGAAAGGCATAATGGAGCAACCATCAACACGCGAACTGAAAAGAAGCGCTTGCTACCGATAATCTCGGCGGTACAAACAGGTCGATTTGAGATTGTAGAAAAGATTCTCTCCATGGGGGCAAATCCTAATGGACGAGGCAAAACTGATGAGCAAACCTCACTCACGGTTTGTTTGAAGCTCATTGGTATCCTTAAAAACCCAGAATTAAGCAAGAACGAACAACTTAGTATCCCAATCACACCCGAGACTCTTGACTCAATTCGTCGTTACTCTCAAGGCGCTTTCGGTTTTACTCTCGAGGACCAGATGAAAAATCTGGAACAGATGGAATCCTCAGCACTTTATCAACAGATCTGGGAGCGTTATCTCGACTTAATGTACCAACGCATTTGCGAAAATATGAACCTTGCAGAAATGAGGAGGGTAGCGTCTCTTCTGATCAAAGCTGGAGCCGACGCCAACGCCGAGCACAGCAGCCCAATCAAAGGCTATACACCATTGATGCTTGCAGCCGAACTCGACGAAGTTGATCTTTTTGAAATCATGCTTGTCCATGGGGGTGATACGGCAAAGACCTATGTTGACCCGAAATCAGGCAGAGATGTATCCATCAATGAAATTGCAAATTACTTTGATTCACGAGACATCCTGTTGCTGATGAGCCGACTAGCTCCAGCCCTCAATGACAAAGGCAAAATGTAAGTAACCACAAACCATATTGGCCGGATAGATCATAGTCTGGACAAACTATGCCATCAAAATCCGGCCAACTTATGGTTACACGAACATATTTTTTCCTTTTAAATCAGGAGGATAATAAAGCTGTGACGCCCCCCCTTCAGCCATTTAGCCTGGCACCAATCAATTTCTCTCAAAGGTACAATTTCGGTACAGTGTGAGCACCTTACCAAAATAAGGCTGGGCCGGGCCGGTTAGCCATCCCGCTGGCATCATCTAGTCGATGATGTACAGCTGAAGAAGTGCTTCTCGGCTGCCAGCAATTATCACTTCCCCTAAATTATTGCTGAGCTGCGTAAATCGCCAACCCCGAGACAACATCAAGGGTAGACTCTGAGCTCTGAACATCCTTGTCTGGAAAAACCCTTTCGACCAGTTCCTTGACGCCTTTTGCACGGCTCATACCGCCCGTAAGAGACACCATATCGAAGTCTTCATCAGAAAACTCCTGCAGCAGAACCTTGAGCTTCTCTAGATATCGAGCCATCGCATCAGCATAGATAGCGCCATCAATATCGACCCCACGCTCTTCACCGATAAAGTCGATCACCTTTCGGCTGCGACTTTCCTGCCGCCCCAGCTCAATCTTGCTCTCTTCGGCCAACCTGTTTAATCGAATGGTATTACCGGATTTTTTGAGGTGATTCAGGCGCTCCCTGAATGGCTCCGGCACTAGGCGAAGATCCGCCTCAATAAATTTTTTCTGGTATTCGATATGCTGAACGTTAGCGGCATAGGCGAAATAGGAGTTCAACGCAGGGATGCCCCTCACCTCCTGGCCCTTTCCAAAGAAGGGCATATACCCCTTCTTGTTGAGCTCACGATCTACGTCATTCCCCCCTAGCAGATAGCCCTGCTGCCGATGAGGAATTGGAGCGGGCTCAGCACCGCCAAGGGTCACTAACGACAAATCCGCCGTACCACCGCCTAGATCAACCACCAGAACCTTACGAGGAGTATCTTGAGAAACGTGGAATTGGTAGGACGCAGCACTAGGCTCATACATGAAAGAAACATTGGACATGCCGGCAAGCTCAGCTGCATGGGTAATAATCGAAATAGCCCGATCATTTTCCACATCACTCTGCTTTTTCCCGAAGTTAACGGGACGCCCGATAACAACCCCTGTTACTTGCTCTCCCTGAAATTGCTCTTCTACGGCACCAACAACCTTCCTGAACAAGCTGCCAATCGCCCTTTCCAGAGGTGCCGAGAGCCTGGAAGACAAATCATGAGCAAGAAAAGCCTTAGGGTTGTAGAGCAAAAGTCCCTTGCGATCATTATTCAGGTAGGCATCAACTGCCTCATTGCCAAACAACGCGCCTTCAAGCTGGCTTTCCTCCAGATTCCCAAGAACGCGGTCTTTACCTGCTTCTGATTCAAGCCATTGTCTGCGGGCTGTTTCAATTGCCTGCTTATCCTTATCTGCTCGCGTCGTTTCTACAGGCTCAGGAATACGGATAATTGCGTCGCTCAACATCCTTTGATACTTCGCAGACAGCTGTCTATCCGCGTTATAACCAGCAGGATCATTCCTGGCTTGGCTAGTAACCCTGACTCTTTCTTCTCTCACCCTGTCACTGTAATTTTCTTTGGCCTCCGTCTCTGAGCGAATTAGGGCTGAACGAATAGAGGCTATTTCGGTTTGGTGATCATCAGCATTAAAAAAATCTGCACTTGGTGCATAAGGAGGAAAGTAGATTGCTGTACGAAATTGCGGCTCACCATCAAACATGATTCGGTGAATCTCACCATCCCGATAGACTGCCAATGCTGAAAAGCTGGTACCAAAGTCAAAACCGATCTTCATTGTTATTCCTTAATCCAAACCCTGCCCTGTACTAGCCGACACTTGCTCATCCTGCCAATCTCCATAGGTCTTGCCAGTTCCTTCCACGGCCCACTGGGTGCGCCCGTTAGCGCTACGGCCGGAGATGACGGCAGCAGCGCCGCTGGGGCTGGAGAATGCCTGGTCAGCGGTAAAAGTGGTGAGGCCGCTATCGGTGGGGATCAGGATTCTGTCTTCCAGCAACTGATTGAACAGGGTCTTATAGCCGCGATCGGTACCCACCCACTCTTCGCGGGCCAGAGAGCCCTGCAGCACAAAAAATTCGCCATCCACTTCCTGGCCACGAGCCTTGATATTGTGTTTAGGCAGTTCCAGCACAAAATAAGGAGATTCCTGCGGTTCTGCTGGTTGTGTCTTGGGCTGGCTGGCAGGGCGTGTGCTGTCGCGGAGGAAGTCGAACCCCAGCACCGGCAGCACGGTGCGGATCTGTTCCAGAAAGAAGGCCATGTCGGCCAGGTCCGCTTCCGGCAGATTGATATAGTCGTGGGCGGTACCGTTGACCAAGGTGCAGCGCGCCACGTCGCGAGCATTTTGGATCAGCAGGCTCTCCAGGTGTTTAACATGGGCCTTGGTCAGGTTTTGGTCTTTGCTGGTAACCAAGCAGACTTTTTCCCAAAAATCCTTACCGCCTTGCCCCTCCGGTCTATTGTGCTGCTTGAGGCGCTTACCCACATCGTCGGATTCGCCGATATAAACTAACGAGCGAAAGCTGTTATCCGGGTCTGGCCCCACCAAAAAATAGATGCCCGTGCGCCCCACTTCCGGGCGCGGCACCAGTTCGCTAAGTTTGGAGCGTGGACCGGTAAGCACATGGCCGGTCCAGTTCATAATCTCGGCAGAAAGTAGGCCATTGGGCGCACCGTCTACCAGAAACAGTCGAATGCTACGGCCTTGTGTCATGGGATATCCTTTTCCATTATCGATTTTTCTTATATTGAGGCGGTACTTAAGCCCCTCTGCTGGCCGAGGGAAAACCTAAATCACTGTCCGGTAGTTAGTTAACCACGACACATAAGCCTGAGGCTTGAGCCGTTAAAGACCAGATGCTTTAGGATTTTTTAGGCGGCGAATTAGTGGGTCTCCCAACAATTTAGGCTGGCCTTAAATACCTATCGAAGGATACCTATCAAGAAACTGATGCCAAACCACCTGGATATCCTCCCCCCTCGTCACGAACCACATCGCCCCCAGCGTTAGGGCAAAACCGCGCTCGTCGAACAAACCGCCCCGGGCTCTGGGCCATCTTCAATAATAGGTGGGGGTATGTGAGAGCAAATTGCTGTAGGCAATGCACGTCACCCAGGAGGTAAAGCCCCCTGAGGTCGCGCCAGTGGAAGGACGCAAGCCTTCGCCGGCAACACCGCGTTCCACAGCGCACCATTTTTCAGCCTGGTAATTAAAGCTTTTTCACCCGCCGGTTTTTTCCTTTGATTTTGCCTTTCAGTAATCGTTCGAGAGCCAAGTCCGCACTCTCACGATCGATAGCCACATAGGCCTGATAATCCGTGACGGTAATTTTTCCCACCTGATTACCCGCAATGCCAGCATCACCGGTAAGCGCACCGAGGATATCACCGGGGCGCAGCTTGTCTTTGCGGCCTGCACCGATACATAAGGTGATGGTAGGCGGCTGCATTGGCTCCCCCTCTCGAGGCTTAAGGCTATTGAGCGGATGCCAATTCAAAGGCGCGCCCTGCAACTGTTCAATAGCTATAGCGCGCCGGGATTCACGGGGGGCTACCAGATTAATAGCCAGCCCTTTTTCGCCGGCACGGCCGGTGCGGCCAACACGATGGATATGGGTTTGCGGCTCGTGGGACAACTCCGCATTGATGACCATATCCAGGTTATCAATATCCAGCCCCCGGGCCGCCACATCCGTGGCCACCAGCACCGATAAGCTGCGGTTGGCAAACAACGTGAGCACCTCATCGCGCTCACGCTGCTCCAGGTCACTGTTGAGCACCATGGCTGACAGCCCCTGACGACAAAGCTGATTCACTACATCCTGGCATTGCTGCTTGGTCACACAGAACACCACGCAGGATACTGGACGGAAACAGGCAATGGCGCTGGCCACTGCCTCTTCGCGCTGGAACGGCTCCACTTCATAATAGCGCTGCTCGATCTGGCTATTATCGTGCAGGGTTTCCACTTCTACATGCTGGGGATTACTCATGAAAGTTTCTGCCAGCTGCTTGATTCCCGGCGGGTAGGTGGCGGAAAACAGCAGGGTTTGACGGCGTGGCGGCGTCTGCCGAATCACCTCCGCAATGCTGTCGTAAAAGCCCATATCGAGCATGCGATCGGCTTCATCCAATACCAGCGTATTCAGCCCGTCCAAGCTCAGCGTCCCCTTACTCAAGTGTTTTAGAACGCGCCCCGGTGTGCCAACCACAATCTGCGCACCGTGCTCCAGTGAGCCGATCTGCGGGCCGATGGGTTGCCCACCACACAGGGTGAGTACTTTGATATTGCCGGGACCACGGGCCAACCGGCGAATTTCCACGGCCACTTGATCTGCCAACTCCCGGGTTGGGCACAGCACCAACGCCTGGCAACCGTAATAGCGCGGGTTCAAAGGGTGCAGCAAACCAAGCCCAAAGGCTGCCGTCTTGCCGCTACCGGTACTGGCCTGGGCAATCACATCGTGCCCTTTAAGCAATAACGGCAGGCTTTGCGCTTGTACGGGAGTCATGGTGACGTAGCCCAGCGCGTCCAGGTTAGCGAGCATTTCTGGGGTCAACGGCAGGGAGGCAAAAGAAGAATCGGTCACGGAGGTAGCCTGTGGCAAAGGTGGCAAGAAAAAACAGCAAGATACAGAGCAAGCAGTGTGGCCAGTGTAACAGTTGTGGCATTCTAATGAGGATCAAATTCCTCGCTGCCGGGCAGCTCTGATATAGTACCGGCAACCGGGAAAGCTGCTAATCATGTCATTATTCCATCGCCCTTCATGCCTAACTCACCTTCATCGCGAAGAGCTCGCCACCGGGCTGGTGCGCGTGGGCTGCCACTACGCTCCTGAACGACTTTGCGACGATAGTTTTGCTCAGGCAGACATTCCCTTGCCCCCGTCTCTGAGCACCGCCGTGGCGAAACGCCGAAGCGAGTATCTGGCTGGGCGTTGGTGCGCACGTGAAGCGCTGGCGATGCTTGGCGTGAGCGGCATTCCTGCTCTGGGGGCCGATCGAGCCCCGCAATGGCCCGAAGGCACCCTGGGCAGCATTACCCATAGCCAGGGTATCGCTGAAGTCATGGTCGCTGACGCGCGCCATTGGCTAACCGTGGGGCTGGACACGGAGCAATGGCTCAGCGCAGAACGAGCGGCACGACTATGCCGCGAACTGCTGACCCATGAAGAACGGGAACAATTAGAAGGGTTATCGGACATTCAGCGTGCCAACCGCATCACCTTAATTTTTTCTGCTAAAGAAAGTTTATTCAAGGCACTCTACCCGATTACCGGCAAGCGGTTTTATTTTCACGACGCAACGCGCCGGGACTCCCGTTCACTAACGCTACTGAAAACCTTATCCGCGGATTGGAAGGCCGGCACCACCATTCCGTTTCGTTGGCGCGAACGCCAACAAGGTGTTTTGAGCTGGATCGCCCTGCCCCGCTAAGACGCCGGTGTTGAAAAAACCGCTCAACTCTGAGCGTGGCCTAAGGCATGCAAATCATGTGTCATATGGCGACGGGCAGGAGGTTTACTTTTCTTAGGGACAAAGCACAACAGATGTGCGCTTCAGGTCATGCCTTTTCGGCACAGCCGTGGGCAGTCTTCACACAACGCGGTATCCGGTAGTCGAAAACGGATACAACAGGTGCGACGCACCGTCAGCAGAGTGCCAGTATTGGCGTTCATCCTGTCCTGGTAGGCTCCGAAAAAGGGGTTCCTTTCACCGTTTTCAAAAGCAGGCTGAGCAAACAATGCTAGCCCCGGCGACCACAGCATCTCTGGCAGGCCGGCGCCTTTCAGTTCACCCGTAAACCAGTGAATATAACGGCTAGCATTACTCCACAGCACCCTAGGGGACAACCCCAGCGCCTGCTGCCAAGCCGTAATCACCGGCTGCAGATTGTCTCGCATTATTCCCTCAAACCGAGAAAGCGGGTGCTCCGAGGGCACCAGCAGCTGCCCCTCATTGGGCAGCACAAAGGCGCCGGGCAGCCCTTGCTCATCCAGCTCTATCGCCAGAGCATCCACTGCGAGCGGCAGTGCACGTTGCAGAATCAGGTTAGCGGCCAGCACCGGGGGCAGCAGGCGCAAGAAATAATACTTACTCCAAATGGATAGCAGCGCCCGCTCATCTTCCCCCTTCAGATCAGGGCGAAATTGATATAGCGACTGTCGTAACCGCCGGGCATCAAACAGGTCCGTTAACGGGATGGCCGAATCATTCGGCTCGGCCAACCGCAACAACGAACCATAGGAAGAGAAGCCCCCTTGAAACAAGGGGGCCAGAGCAGGAATCATCAGCTCGCGCAGGCCGTGGCTATCGGCCGGCTCTGCCGTTCTATCAGCGCGTCCACCACCTCCTGGGAACGCACCGCCAGGATCGACAACAGGGTATCGCTAAGACCGTGGGTTTGCTCACAACAACCCTGCAGGAACACATTGGCATGGCAGCCTTTCGCCATCGGCAAACGATAACAACGCTCCACCCCTTGCTCAGACATCCAGTGCGCCATGGGCGACAGCAATTGTTCATGCCCATTGCGGTTATAGCCTGTAGCCAGCACCACCCCATCGTAGACTTCGGTCTGTTCCACGCCGGTGTCCTTGTTACGTAGGGTCAACAGCACACGGGTGCCATCGTTCTGCACACCAACGATATCTCGGTTGGATAAAAACCGATGCTGAACCTTGCCTGTCACTTTCTGCAAATAAAGGCGTTCGTATATTTGTTCAATTTCCGCTAAGTCCACTACCGCGTAGTTGGTTTGACTAAAGCGTTTGAGAAAATCCTGCCGCTCCGTTTCTGGGCGAGCGTAAATAGTATCCGTGAAGCCAGGATCAAATATTTCGTTCACAAAAGCGCTGTCATCCGCCGGGTGCAGGGCACGACTACGGCTGATCAGGTCCATCTTGCCATCCGGGTACTGATCCATCAGGTCCAGATAGATTTCTGCGGCACTTTGGCCTGCCCCTATTACTGCAATACGCGGTGTCTCGTGGCGACCAAAACGCTCGTATTCATGTTTGTAGCGGGAAGAGTGAACCATGTTGTTACCCATCTTGCCGGCGAACACAGCCGGAATTTTTGGGTACCCACCGATACCAATCACCAAGTTGCGGGTAAAAATTTCGTTCTCACTGCCATCGGGATTCCGTGAACGAACACGCACCCATTCCACTTCGCCACCCTGTTCCACCGGCTCAATAGCGATCACTTCCTGGCCATAGTGCACATGCTCTTTAAACTGATCGGCGGACCAACGCATGTAATCGTTGTACTCAACACGAGTGGGGAAAAAGGTGCCCATATTGATAAAAGAGTCGAGACGATTATTGTCGTGCAGATAATTGACGAAGGTGAAGCGGCTGGCCGGGTTGCGCAAAGTGGCCAAATCTTTCAGAAATGACACTTGCATGCGCGTACCTTCCAGCAGCATGCCCCCATGCCATTCAAAGCGGGGCTGCTTTTCCAGGAAACAGTAACGCAAGCCATCCAGGTCTTTGTGTTCGTCTAGCGCAATAGCAATGGCCAAGTTGGCCGGACCGAATCCAATACCAACGACGTCATATTCTTGAGAATGAACGCTCATGGGGTATGTCCTCAATGTGTCGGAAACCGAACGGTTTCCGGGTTATCCATACACCGACACATCGGGCATTACCGATATGCCAGCCACCTGCTGCCGGATAGTGGTGGGCAGCGCGCCATGGCGGTTCGGTAAAAAACCGAACCGAGATTTTCAGCTCAGCTCACAACGCTCAAAAAATGCGTCACGGTGCAGCACCATCAGGGCTGCGCGCTTGTGCGGAAAATCAAACTCCTTTGGCTTGGCAAATCGCCTGGCTTGAAGGTGTTGAATCATCTTGTCGTTATCCGAACGGGGCTCAGAAACAATCCTTGTGGTACGACAATCATCGAGAAAAAGGTAATGGCAAAGCGCGTTCAGCCATGCCTTAACCTTATGCGGACCACGGTGGTGATCTTCACCTACCAACATGTGAATCCCGCGGTCAAAATCTTGCGCATCGTAGTAAGGCCCGATGCGATCTTCCTTTGCCCAATACGCTTCAAAATAAGCAAAGGGTTCATCATCAATACACCCGATCAGGTTAAGCACCCGAGGTTCTTTCGCCTGACGTTCCAAGTAGGCGCGATGCTCGTCCAGCGTCCCACTCTGTTCCCAGAAGGCGGCCACGCGCTCACTGTTCTGCCAGCGCATGAACCGGTGCAGATCTTGTTCGATATCCAGCGTGCGCAGGGACACCCATGCCTGAATACCGGTATCAAAACGGCGGTAAACTTCCCCCACCGGTTTACAACGGCGTCGCGGGTGACGCCGGCCAGATTCATCCATGATCATAGTGACCGGATATGGCAAGGGATTGCCTTGCCGTAGCCAGTCACCGGGCAGCTGCCAGAGCATGTCACGCTCAAGCCATGCTGTCTGGTTCTCTCTGTGAACCATAAAGGCCGCATGAAAGCCGCTCTCGAATTGCAGGGCATTTACCTCGGCATGCGAGACAAAAAATGCCCAAGCGGCCCGACATAATTGGGCCGGATCGTCGGTGGACTGCTGGACCCTGGCAGCGGTGTCTTCCACCACCACGGTCAGCCAATCTTGATCATTACACTGGCACCGCCATTGCGGCGCCAGCTCCTGATCGAACACATCCAACTGCTGCCCGTTGGGCAGCAGCATAATGGTGTGGCGGGCATTACCACGCATAAGTCACGCTACCGATCACACTGCGACGGTCGCCATACCAGCAGTAATAATCACAGGTAGCGACATACTCTTTGTCTTCCAGATTTTTCGCCGCCACTTGGAACTTGAAGTCTTTGTAGCGATAGCTCACCGTGGCATCCCAAAGGGTATAGGACGGCACTTTCAACGTTTCAAGATTATCGCCATAGGTGTCGCTGACGTAACGCACGCCGGAACCAATGGCGAAGCCATTCAGCGGACCATCCAAGAAGGTGTACTTAGCCCAGGCAGAGTACAGAGTATCCGCAATATTCACCGGGCGATTGCCTTCTTCAGCAGGGGTGCTGTCGGAAACAATTTCCGGGTTCATCCAGGTCGCATTCGCTAACAAGCTCAAGCTCGGGGTGATATTGGTAACGGCTTCCAATTCAATCCCTTCACTTTCCACTTCACCAATCTGCTTAAAGGCAGGTGTACCCGCTGCACCGGAAGCCAAGTTTTCTTGGGTAATCTTAAACGCCGCCGCGTTGAAGTAGCCGTCCATGCCTTCCGGCTGGAACTTGATTCCCACTTCGATCTGATCGCCTTCCTGAGGCTTAGCTGCTTCGCCATTCTGATCCAGCTGTAGAATTGGCTGGAAAAACTGCGAATAGCTGGTGTACGCGGTCACGTTATCATTTATCAACCAAGCGAGGCCCGTGTTGGCGGTCCATTTATCGTTGTCGATTTTCTGCTCAACACCCGTGGATTTATTCTCGATCTCACTACTGGCGCGGTCAAAACGAGCCCCAACGGTCAGCACCAGTTGGTTATCAAATTTCATCTGATCCTGTAGGTAACCACCCACCTGATACGCATCGATAGTGGTGCGCTGCCGCTCCGTTACTTCGGTACACACAAGAGTGCTGAAATTACAGGAAACCGGGGTCAGCTCACTGGCATCGCGATACTGTGGGTCAAAGGGGTTCAACGTCGCAGGCGCAAACACCCCCGGCGCAGCCTCGTACCCCATCAACGGATCACCAAAGCTTTTGCCATCAATGTGCAGGCTTTGATAATCAAGCCCTGCCAGCAAGGTATGCTCGACGTTATTAATCGACCACGTATGAATCAAACGGTTATCCAGGTTAACGCCGTAGGCGTCACCGTCTTCATCAGTAAGGCCACGAATTGCTTGCGAGTCGCCACTGCCCGGCATATACCCCAGTGTGTACATTTGCTTCAGATCTACATCAATATGCTGGTAGCGGGCACTCTGCTGGAAACTAGTCGAATCATTAAACGCATGATCCAGCTGATAACCGAACGAGACCTGGGTACGCTCAAACTTCTCGTAATCCAGGTTGCCAATGGCAACATCATCGTCAATCTTGCCATTGGGGTTTGGAGAAATCGTACCGCTGGATGGCAGAAACTGCAGGTACGGATCAGAGTCATCTTTCTGATAGGAGGCCAACAGCGTCAGCTCAGTTCGATCACCTAGCCCCAGTTTTAGAGACGGTGCCAGCATGGTGCGCTCAGCTTCCAGGTCGTCCACTTGGGTGCCGTTTTCCCGGCCCAAAGCAATAACACGCCAAGACACATCTTCAGAGGGCGCCCCACCTACATCAACAGATATTTGCTTGCGGTCATAACTGCCGTATTCCGCGGTTACGGAACCAAAAGAATAATCCTGAGGACGCTTACTGATTACATTGATCACACCGCCGGGAGGGGTCTGCCCGTACAACACAGACGCCGGACCACGCATAATTTCTACACGCTCCTGGGCAAAAGGATCAAGCTGCCAGCTGTAAAAGCCATAGGAATAAACTCGTGTGCCATCACGGTACAAACCATTGTTCGCCTGTTTGAAACCACGAATAACAAACCAGTCTTGTTTGTTATCTTCGCCATAGAAGTTGGCCTGGATACTCGGCGTGTACTGCAGCGCATCTGCGATGCTGACGGAAGCACGATCATCCATCTGTTCACGGGTAACAATAGAAACCGCACGAGGTGCTTCTTTTACCGGTGTATCCGTTTTAGTGGCCGTCAGGCTGCGCTGCCCTACATAACCAAAATCATCACCACCGTATACATCGTCCGACTGCTCGGCATTCACCTTGATGGTCTGCAATTCATCAGCGTCCTGCTGTTCTTCTGCCCAGACAGGTGATGCCGCCATTGCCACCGCTATTGCCAGCGCCAGTGGATTGCGGCCCCACTTCAGCCCCCGGATCAGCCCGCTCTCGGTCCGATTCCCCATGGTCGTTCTCCTAGCAATCGTAAGACACATAGTAATAGTAATGATTCGCAACCGCATTATACATATTGAGAAGCTCACGACTAGTGCACAGCAACAATGATTAGTCCGGTATGTCCATCAATGCGTTGCCACCCTTGCAACACTTCAGCAAAACGGACAGGCCCTGTAACAGGGACGGCTCCCGCACGATCGTCAGGTGGTCCGCCGATACTGTCTCGGTATGGGCAAGTTCAGCACATAACGCTAACCCGCGTTGAAGTGCCTGAGCGCGCCCCGCTGGCTCACTGGCCCACCAACTGTGCACCGGGGTATGCAATGCCGGCAGCTGATAACCCCAACACAAATCCCGCAAATGTTGCTCCACAGCCCAGGCATGCAATAACTGCGCAGCACTGTCTGCCACCGCCGCCTCAATCGATTGCGTAGCCAGCCACTGTGTAAAGTTCTGCGGCCATTGCGCGGGCTTGCTGTCACGCAAACGCGCCATGCAATCGTCTAACGCGGTAGCGGGCGCGCAAGTCAGTAGCATGCCCAAATGTGCACGCAAGGTTTGTTGTGCCTGTGGCGACGACCACTGATCTTCCGGCACTTCGTGACCCGGCACATAGGTATCCAGCAGCCCCACAAAGGCTACCTCTTCACCGGCTTGCTCCAATCGGTGGGCAAGCTCCATGGACATGGCGCCTCCCATGGACCAGCCCAATAAATAGTACGGGCCTTCAGGTTGCGCCTGGCGCACCGTGCGGTAATACCGCTCTACCATTTCACTCAACGACGGATCGAACCAGCCGGACTCGAGGAAGCTGCGTGATTGCAAGCCACGCACCTGCCACTGCCCTTCCAGGCTGGCGGCCAGCGCTTGATAACCGGTTGTGCGCCCCGTCACGGGATGGGGGCACCACAACACCGGCGTATCTGCACTGCTATTCAGCACGGTTACCAACGCCGGGTCGGCCCGCGCTTCCTGTGGTGAGTCGGCCAGGTCCAACAAGACAAGCAGCTCCTGCCGATAACGACTGCACAAGTGCTGTACTTGCTGGCGCGGGTAATGGCTGCGAGCAAAATCCCAAACCAACCCCAGCTTGCCCGCCACCACCTGACCATTAATGGCCAGCGGCGCAGCCATGGGGTTGTCCTCTGCCTGAGCCTTACCGCCGCCCGACAAAGGAGTGAAACCCTGAATCAACGCATCATTGTGATACTGGCCAAGATAGTTGAACGTCACTGGCGCATCGGTGCTGTCGTTAAGCGGACTGTCGGCAAGATAGCGCAGTGCGCCATAGCCCACGCCGCCGTCAGCCTCGGTATTTGCCAGCTGTTGCGAGACCGCAAAAAGATTCCGGCGCGGGTCGCCGTCGAACGGCAACCTCAGCGGGAAGAGGCTGGTGAACCAACCCAGGGTACGGCTCAAATCCAAACCGGGAGCCAGGCGCGTTTCACGGCCATGGCCTTCCAGATTAATAACGAGCTGATTGTCTTGTGAGGGCGACTCGCTGCCAACCTCAGGGGCGGAACGCACCGCCAGCGAGGCGCCCATAGCGGAAGGTTTCAACGTCCGGGTGAGCGCCGTCAGCAATAGAGCGGGAACGGACACGCCCAACTTAACAGGCGCGTCCTGCAGCAACCTGCGGGTATCATCCTTGCCCAACGACAAGGCCACGCTTTCCTTTTCCGCAAAGGTGGGCAGGGCACTGTCTATTTTTTCCGGCTGTTGTCCCTGCCAGAACGGCAAACGTGCTTCCCCTTTACTCTGCAGCCATTGCTCCAGCGCCTGGTGCCAATCGCTCAAATTATGGCTACGCTCCGGCAGGGTTATCGCCGCGCCCGTTAAGGCTTGCCCATAGGCATTGAGCAGGTCATCCAACAAAATACGCCAAGATACGCCATCCACTGCAAGGTGATGAATCACCAATAACATTCGATCCGGTTGCTGCGGCGTTTGCACGTAAAGGACACGAAACAGTTCACCGGTTTCAATATTCAGGCTTTGCTGAGTCTGCTCGCACAGGGTCTCGACCGCCGCTTCGTCAGCAGCCTGGCACCACCACAATAATTCATCGCAGGGCCTGTCCGCCGACAAACAGGTTTGCCTCCAGCCATTCGCCTCATAAGTAAACTGCAGACGTAACGCGTCGTGCTGCCGGTAGAGCGCCTGCAAGGTAACATTCAGTGCTTGGCGATCCATGGGCGCATCCAACGCCAACCACAAATGTTGGTTCCAGTGACTAGGGCTAGGCGGTCTCAGGGAAAAGAAATGCTGTTGAATGGGCAGAAGACCAAGCTCACCCTGCAAGGGCTGCTGGGAAATAATCGAGGCCTCTGCGTTCACTGCGCACGCCGCCAGATCGTGTAATCGCGGGTGTTCAAAAAGGTCCTTAGGCGTTAATGCCAAGCCCTGTTGCCGAGCACGGCTGACCACCTGCAAAGCCAAAATGGAATCGCCGCCCAGGGCAAAGAAATTATCATCACGACTCACCCCTTTTCGGCCCAGCAGAGACTGCCAAATGTCCGCAAGTACCTTTTCGTTATCGGTTTGCGGCGGCGCCCCTTCACTGGCCGTGTGCCACTGCGCTACCGGCAGGGCTTTGCGATCCACTTTACCCGCCGGTGTCAGCGGCATGGCTTCCAGCGTGATTAACTGGCTAGGCACCATGTAGTCCGGCAGCGACTCAGACAGGGCAGCCAGAATCGTTTGTGGCTCATGCTCACCGGGGACAGAGTGCGCTGCATTGCGCATCACAATGTAGCCAACCAATCTATCACCGGTGGGGGAAGGCTGTGCCACCACGACGGCTTCACGAATCTGTTCATGGCCCAGTAGCTGGCTTTCAATTTCTCCCAGCTCAATGCGGAAACCGCGAATTTTTACCTGCTGATCCACCCGCCCCAGGTATTCCATTACCCCGTCGTCGCGGTACTTCACTAAATCTCCGGTGCGGTACATGCGCTCACCGGGTTCGCCAAACGGGTCAGGCAAAAACCGTTCGGCGGTCAGGTCTGGGCGCTGATGATAGCCACGGGCCAGCCCCACTTCGTTACCGATATACAGCTCGCCCGCCACGCCCACAGGAACACGGTTTAAATCCTGATCCAGCACGTAAAGTTTTCGCGGCCCCACCGCATGACCAATGGGCGCGTAGGCGCTGCTCAGCGTATCGCCTTCATAGGCCGCCCACAGCATCGGCGTTACCACGGTTTCTGTCGGGCCGTAACCGTTGAGAATGCGTTGCGGCTTTAATACCTGCTGCATCCGCTCGAAGGTTTCCCGAGTAAACGCTTCACCGCCCAATGTCCAGGAACGCACGTTCAACGGCGGCTTTTCTTGCTCAATCCAGTCCAGCAGCGGCCCCATGTAACTGGGTGGAATGCAAGCGATGGTGACGCCTTCTTTTTGCAACGCATCGCAAGTTTGTTGCGCACTCCATAATTGCTGATCCCGAATTACCACCCGCGAGCCAAAGGCCAGCGGCACTGTCCAGCGCTCCACCGCGCCATCAAAACTAATGGACGCAAACTGCAGCTCCACATCATCCGGCGTCATGCCGTAGCGCTTACCGATCGTTTGCACATGCATGCTCAGCCCGGCATGGGTCAACGACACGCCTTTAGGCTTACCGGTGGAGCCGGAGGTGTAAATTACATAGGCGAGCTGGTCTGGGTGCGGCTCGTTATTCAACGCATTCGCAGGGAAATCGTTCAGCGACAAACGATCGACCGCCACTGGAGCAACCGTTGCAACCTCAGGCAGAACCCCAATCAACGCTGAAGAGGTAAGCAACAAGCGGGCACCGCTGTCTTTGAGCATGTAATGCAGACGATCTTTCGGATAGCCCGGGTCCAACGGCAGGAAGGCGCCACCGGCTTTCATCACCGCAATAAAGGCTTCCACCATGGTGACGCCGCGTTCGAACGACACCCCCACCACTTGATCCGCTTTCACGCCTTGGCCCATCAAGTAACGGGCCAGCTGATTAGAGCGCGCGTCCAGTTCGGCAAACGACACGCGAGTGCCACCGTGCACTAGCGCAATGGCATCGCCCCGCTCTGCCGCCTGCTGCGAGAATAAGGACACAAAACT
The DNA here is from genome assembly GCF_000009365.1 of Alcanivorax borkumensis SK2. NCBI lineage: Bacteria > Pseudomonadati > Pseudomonadota > Gammaproteobacteria > Oceanospirillales > Alcanivoracaceae > Alcanivorax > Alcanivorax borkumensis. The sequence continues at coordinate 2,387,446 of NC_008260.1, forward strand.
CGTCGCTTGCCACTCGCCTTCACCCTGACCCCACTCTTGCAGTCTGGACACATCGCTTTCTGCCACACTGATCGAGCCTAACGTGTGCTGGCCCTGACTGAATGCGGTCAACACCTGATTCATAGCCTGTTTCAGGCGCTCTACCGTTTCTGAATGAAAGCGATCGGCAGCATAGGTCAGCGTCAACAATAAGGCGCCGCCTTCACCCTCATGGGCATCAAGCGCCAGATCAAACAACGCATGCGGCACCCCCTGAGCCAGCGGCACAATGGTGACGTTGTCGCTGAGATTTCTCGCCTTTGTATCACGCCGTTGATAATTGAACAGAACCTGAAAAAGCGGCGTCTCGCCCGGCTCCCGCTGTGGCGCCAAGAAAGCCACCAGTTGATCGAACGGCAGCGCCTGATGAGCCTGGGCATCCAGCATAGTCTGGTGCAGTTGGGTTACCCATTGATTCACCGTAAACGCCGCCCGAGGCTTACCCCGTAGCACCAAGGTATTCACAAAAAAACCCACCAGCGCGTCTACCTCGGCGCGCTCCCGGTTGGCCACCGGAACACCCACCGGAATATCACGACGGCCACTCACAGACGCCAGAGCCCATTGCCATGCCGCCAGCACCACCGTGAACAATGTTGTGTCGTTATCCCGCGCCAGCGCTTGTAACGGCCCCTGTAAATGGGCCGGCACAGACCACTGCACACTGGCGGCGGAACGCAAGGCGGTCTGTGCCGGCGCCCTATCATGGGCAATCAGCAAGGGTGGCTGGGCCCTCTCCTGTTGATCATGGCCCAGTTGTTCACGCCAATAGCTGAGTTGCCGATCCCGTTCACCGGCATCCAACCAGGCCTTCTGCCAAAGCGCGTAATCCGCATACTGAATAGCCAGGGCTGGCAACGGGGAGTCACTGAGATACGCCCGCGCCAAGTCCGCAAAGAACACATCCATGGACCAGCCATCGGACACCAGGTGATGCATCACCAGCTGCAACCGCCAGCATTGCTCAGACAGCTGCAGCAATTGCACCCGCAAGGGAGAATCACTGCCCAGCACAAAGAGACGGCTAGCGTGTTCATCCGCAAGGGTCTGCCGGTCACCATCATCCAGCGCGCGTGCATCCCGCTGCTCAACCGTCAGGGTGTCGGCGACAATACGCTGGTAACCTTCACCATCCTCTTCTACAAAACGGGTGCGCAGGCTCTCATGTCGGCGAACCACCGCATCCATGGCGCGTAACAAGCGCGGCACATCCAATGGCCCGTTAAGCTCAAAAGCAGCACTCAAGTGGTAGGCGGTGTTTGCTGGCTCCAACTGATGAATCGTCCACAGCCGCTGCTGGGCTGGCGCCAGTGGGATACGACCTGGGCGGTTACCGGCGACAATAGGCAGGCGCTCGAAGGGAATACCTTTCTCGCCCAGTTTTTGTAGAAAAACCGCCTGCTTTGTTTCATCCAGCGCCATAAAACGCCGGGCCAGTGCCGCCTTATCCAGGCTCATACTTCACTCCAGATCATAAATCTTCCAGGTCATCGAGAAGATCGGCCATGGCCGACAGATCCTCTTGCTCTTGCTGTTTGGCTTCGCCGTTGTTCTCGTCTACCCGTGCAGCCAACGCCTGCAGCGTGTCCGCCTCAAATAACGCACGCAGGGGAACATCCACCCCCCAGCAATCACGCAGCGCAGCAACGACGCGTGTGGCTAACAGCGAGTGCCCGCCGAGGACAAAGAAATTGTCATCCAGCCCCACACGGGGTTGCCCCAACAGCTCTTCCCACAGCGAAGCCAATTGCTGTTCGGTTTCGGTTTGTGGAGCACGGTATTCACGGGCTTGCCATTGCGGTGCAGGTAACGCCTTGCGATCCAGCTTGCCGTTGGGGGATAACGGCAGAGCCTCCAGAACCATAAACAGTGCGGGAACCATGTACTCGGGCAATGCATCCGCAAGGGCCTGTTGCCAGACTTCACGGTTATCGCTATCGGCGCTCACATACGCCACCAACTGATCACCGGTATCACTGTGATCAGCAACAACAACCGCATCATTTACATCCGGCAATTGCTTCAGTTGTTGTTCGATTTCACCCAGCTCGATGCGTAGGCCACGAATCTTCACCTGATGGTCAAGGCGGCCCAGATATTCAATGATGCCATCGCCCCGTTGGCGCACCTGATCACCCGTGCGATACATGCGGCTGCCTGCGTCACCGTAGGGGTTAGGCACAAAACGTTCCGCAGTCAGATCCGAACGACCAAAATACCCACGCGCCAACCCTATACCCGCTAGATACAACTCACCGGGAACCCCACGGGGCACCGGATTAAGATCCGTATCCAACACATACAATTGGATATTGCTAATCGGTGCACCAATGGGCACGGTATGCCCGCCTTCCGGCTGGCATTGCCAGAAACTCACATCAATGGCAGCCTCGGTTGGGCCGTATAGGTTATGCAGTTCAACATCATCACGGCTGGTGAACACGGCTTTCTGCAGTTCCATATCCAGCGCTTCGCCGCTACAGATCAAGCGCTTGAGCCGCGGCACATTTTGCAACCCGGAGGCATCCACAAACGCTTTCAGCATGGATGGCACAAAGTGCAGTGTGGTAACACCTTCATCGGCCATTACCTGCTGCAACCACTGCGGGTCACCATGGGCCTGCGGCGGCGCCACCGCCAACCGTGCGCCAACCATCAACGGCCAGAAAAACTCCCACACGGACACATCAAAGCTGAAGGGCGTTTTTTGCAATACACAGTCCGCAGCCTGCAACGGATATTCGTTCTGCATCCACAGCAACCGGTTTTCCAGCGCTGCCTGAGTATTGAGCACACCCTTGGGCTTACCTGTGGAGCCGGAGGTATAGATCACATAAACCGCCTGATCTGGATGCCACTGCACCGGGGGCGGCGTTGTCGGCTGATCGCTCACATCCAGTTCATCCAGGCACCACATGGGCACCGCTTTGGGCCAACCGCCCAGCAGGCTGCTGTGGGTCAGCAGCAAGGCCGGCGAAGACGCCTCTAAAATGTAGCTCAGGCGATCCTGCGGGTAACTCGGATCCAACGGGACATAGGCGCCACCCGCACGGGTGATGGCAAGAATGCCGATGACCAGCTCCAGCGAACGGGGCAAGCCGATGGCCACTCGCACCTCCTCTTTCACCCCCGCACGGCGCAGTCGGTTAGCCAGTTGATTCACCTTGCGGTCCAGTTGCGCGTAACTGAGTTGTTGCTCACCCATGCTCAAGGCGACGGCATCGGGAGTGCGGCCCGCCTGCTGACTCAGACGCTTGGGCAGTGCAGTAAAATCGCCCCAGTCTTTTTCGGTGTGATTGAAGTGCTGTTGGTCACTGATTTCTTCAGCCGTCAGTAAAGCCGTGTCGGCCAGCAGCTGCTGCGGGTCATTGAGCAACGCCTCAAGCAAAATAAAGAAATGGTCTCGCAGGCGCGCAATGGTTTGCGGTTTAAACAGCGCAGTGGCATAACCAATAAAACCCTGCAGCTGTTCATCGTCTTCCAAAATATCCAGCGCCAATTCGAACTGGGCACCGGCCGCGCCAGGGTCGAACGGCGTGATCACCGCTTCCGGCCATTGGGGAGCAAACGTCTGACTGAGGCGTTGATGATTGAAGACCACCTGAAACAGAGGGTGACGATCCAGATTCCGATCAACCCCGAGCGCATCCACCAACACCTCAAAAGGCAACGATTGACGCCCCTGGGCTTTACCCATAAACCGCTGAGTCGCCGCCACATGCTGGGCAAACGATTGCGGTTGTTGGTAAGTCGCTGGGACTACCAGGGTGTTAATAAAGCAGCCCTGCAAGTTTTCAGTTTGCGACTGCAAGCGACCGGCCACCGGCACACCAACCCGCACCTGTGCTTGGCCACTGTAACGATGCAATAAGGTCTGCCAGACAGTGAGTAACAAGGTCGAGACGGTAGAACCCAACTCGCTGGCCCGTTGCTTGAGCTGCGTCAGCTGTCGATCACTGATCGACACTGGCAAGCGAGCGCCCCCGTTTTCATTCTCAGGCAGAGCACCACGGGGGAAATCCGTGGGCAAGGCCAGCGGCTCGCCGCCATCACCCAACTGCTTAACCCACCACCGGGTCTGGGCTCGGGCCTCGTCGCTATTCAGCCATTGCTGCTGCCAGGCCGCGTAATCTGCGTACTGGATGGCCGCTGGGGAAGGCACTAGGCGTGCCCCCTGATGAGCAAGCCGGTACAGTTTGCTCAACTCCGCCAACAGCAATTGCATGGAAATTCCATCACCGATGATGTGATGCTGCACCAACATCAGCTGATAACGTTGCGCCGAGAGCTTCACAACCTGCACGCGCAATAACGCATCCGCCGCCAGATCGAATGGTTTGGTCAGCACCTCATGCTGACAACGATGCACATCCTCTGAGCTGGCTTCATCGCTCAAATCTTGCCACTGAACAATCACCGCTGCGTCATCAAGAATACGCTGACGAGGCTCCCCGCCCACATCCACAAAACGGGTCCGCAAGCTTTCATGGTTGGCCACCAAGGTATCCACCGCCTGCTGCAGCGCTGCTTGATGCAGTTCACCGCGCACCTCCAGACCCAGCGGCATATGGTACGCACCGTTTTTCGGCTCCAGCTGCTGCACGAACCAGAGCCGCCGCTGGGCCGCAGAACAAGGCAAATCGCCATGGCGAGGCACCGGCTGAATGTCCGGCATGGCATTCGCCGGCTGACACAACAATGCACATTGCCTCAGCAAAGGTTGCTCGAAAATACGGTTTAGGGGCAGGTCCAGCTGGTGCTGATGGCGCAGCCGGTTAACCATCTGCACCGCTAATAATGAATGCCCACCCAGATTAAAGAAGTGATCATCGCGGCTGATTTTTTCCTGCCCCAACAGGGATTGCCAAATCTCAGCAAGCAACGTTTCCGTGCCGGCTTGTGGCGCGTCACCAGCACGGCTCGCCTGCCATTGAGGCAGGGGTAATGCCTTGCGGTTCACCTTGCCCGCCGGTGTCAGCGGCATGGCTTCCAGGGTTAATAAATGGCTGGGCACCATATAGTCCGGCAGGCTCTCTGCCAGCGTGGCAATCAGTGCATCGGTACTGAGCGGACCGCGCGGCACCAAATAGCCTACCAGCCGGTCGCCCCCCGGTGACGGCTGAGCCAGCACCACCGCTTCGCGCACCTGTGGATGGGCCAGCAACCGGCTTTCAATTTCTCCCAGCTCAATGCGGAAACCGCGAATTTTTACCTGCTGATCCACCCGCCCCAGGTATTCCATTACCCCGTCGTCGCGGTACTTCACTAAATCTCCGGTGCGGTACATGCGCTCACCGGGTTCGCCAAACGGGTCAGGCAAAAACCGTTCGGCGGTCAGGTCTGGGCGCTGATGATAGCCACGGGCCAGCCCCACTTCGTTACCGATATACAGCTCGCCCGCCACGCCCACAGGAACACGGTTTAAATCCTGATCCAGCACGTAAAGTTTTCGCGGCCCCACCGCATGACCAATGGGCGCGTAGGCGCTGCTCAGCGTATCGCCTTCATAGGCCGCCCACAGCATCGGCGTTACCACGGTTTCTGTCGGGCCGTAACCGTTGAGAATGCGTTGTGGCTTTAATACCTGCTGCATCCGCTCGAAGGTTTCCCGAGTAAACGCTTCACCGCCCAATGTCCAGGAACGCACGTTCAACGGCGGCTTTTCTTGCTCAATCCAGTCCAGCAGCGGCCCCATGTAACTGGGTGGAATGCAAGCGATGGTGACGCCTTCTTTTTGCAACGCATCGCAAGTTTGTTGCGCACTCCATAATTGCTGATCCCGAATTACCACCCGCGAGCCAAAGGCCAGCGGCACTGTCCAGCGCTCCACCGCGCCATCAAAACTAATGGACGCAAACTGCAGCTCCACATCATCCGGCGTCATGCCGTAGCGCTTACCGATCGTTTGCACATGCATGCTCAGCCCGGCATGGGTCAACGACACGCCTTTAGGCTTACCGGTGGAACCGGAGGTGTAAATTACATAGGCGAGCTGGTCTGGGTGCGGCTCGTTATTCAACGCATTCGCAGGGAAATCGTTCAGCGACAAACGATCGACCGCCACTGGAGCAACCGTTGCAACCTCAGGCAGAACCCCAATCAACGCTGAAGAGGTAAGCAACAAGCGGGCACCGCTGTCTTTGAGCATGTAATGCAGACGATCTTTCGGATAGCCCGGGTCCAACGGCAGGAAGGCGCCACCGGCTTTCATCACCGCAATAAAGGCTTCCACCATGGTAACGCCGCGTTCGAACGACACCCCCACCACTTGATCCGCTTTCACGCCTTGGCCCATCAAGTAACGGGCCAGCTGATTAGAGCGCGCGTCCAGTTCGGCAAACGACACGCGAGTGCCACCGTGCACCAGCGCAATGGCATCACCGCGTTTGGCGGCCTGTTGCGAGAACAGGGAAACGAAGCTATCCGCAACCCACTCACCCCCACCCTGACTCCACTGTTGCAATGGGGCGGCATCGTCACCCAGCGCATTCAGTTCGGCCAAGGTCATGCCCTCGGATTGAGACAACGCCAGCAACGTTCGCTTAAAGGCGCTGGCCATGCGCTCCACCAACGGCACCGGCAACGCTTGGCTATCGTGGGCGAACAACATTTGCAGGTGATCGCCGGGCAACACTGCCACAGTCAACGGGTAATGAGTGAACTCGTGGCTGGTGGGAGTCCCCAATTGCAATTCACTCTGCCCACCCCCCAAAAGAGATTCATCTAGCGGGTAGTTTTCAAACACCAACAAGGTGTCGAACAACCCCTCCCCGCCCCAGCCGGCATCCTGTTGCACTTCGAACAATGGCGCGTGGCCCTGTTCCCGTAGCGCCGCATTGTCCGCCTGCAATTGCATCAACCAGTCCGCCACCGGTTGTTCGCCATGCAGAGGCACAGTCATGGGTAGGGTATTAATAAACAGCCCCAGCATACTGTCGCTGCCTGCCAATTCCGCCGGTCGACCCGCTACCGTATTACCGAAGACCACTCGCTGCTGGCCGGTAAAACGGCCCAGCACCCGTGCCCAGGCGGCTTGCACCAGGGTATTGATGGTCAACCCTTTGTCACGGGCGGCTTGGCGCAGGCCATCGCTGGTGGCCGCATCAAATTCGATGGGGTGCCGGCGAAACGCGCCTTTCTCCCCCGTCCCCACGGCGTCCACCAGCCGGGTGGGCAGCTGCACCGGCGACAGGTACTGTTGCCAAAATGCTCGAGTGACGGCCCGGTCCTGCTGCTGCAACCAAGCCAGATAATCCGCATAGCTTTTCGTCATCGCCGCCAGTGTCTTGCCGTGATACAGAGCCATCAATTCTGTGAGCAGCAGCCCGGTGCTCCAGCCATCCATGAGGATATGGTGCAGTGTCAGCACGCACTCAAACCGGTCTTCGCTGGTACGCAACAAGTCGACTTTCCACAGCGGCGCCGCTTGCAAGTCGAACCCATTTTCCCGCCGCTGCTTGCACCACTTATCCAGCGCCGATGCACTATCACCTTCACCGCGCAGATCCAGCTCACACCAGGGCAGCTTCACCTGCTGCGTAGACCAAACCGCTTGATGGCGATCGTCTGCCTGCGCTGCAGGCAGCAAACTTGTGCGCAACACACCATGGCGTTCCAGTAGTGTCTGCCAGGCCTGGCACATCCGGGCTGGCTGTACTCCGGTGAGCGGCAACACCAGTTGGTTTACATAGGTGCTGTTGTTACCACTTAACTGGGAATGAAATAGCAGCCCTGATTGCAACGGCGACAGGGGCAAAATTTGCTGCGGACGGTCATGTAGGGCGTCCAGTTGCATTTGGGTTAGCGATGCCAGAGGCATATCCGCCGGGGTTAGCACCGGGGCCTGCGTGGCACAGTGCCGTGCCAAACGTTCGCACTGCTCCAGCCACTGGCTTACCAGCCTATCACCCTGCCCCTGGGAGAGAGATTCACCATCTACATTCACCTGAATGCGCAAGGCGCCGTTTTGTTGATCTGCGTTGATCACCAATGGCGCATCGGCCAGAGCATCCGTTTCCTGCCACAGGCCTGCGTCCATTAACGACACGCCGGGCATATCATCGTGCCGGAACTGACCAAGATAATTGAACAGCACATCCAGGCGGTGGTCCCCATCCTCCAGTTTGCCGTGCTGGACCAGCAAGCCATACGCCAACCCACCATTGGCGGGCTGGCGCAATTGTTCTTTTTGCTGCTTGATGGTGGCCGTCAGATCCTCGGCACGATCTAGCCGTTGGGGATACAAACTGGTCAACCAGCCCACCGTACGACTTAAGTCCACCGCGGCATCACCGGCTGCCCGACCATGGCTTTCCCGGTGAATGCGTACCGCATTGCGACCACTGAAATCGGCCAGAGTCTGGGCCAGCGCGATAAGCAAAAATTCTTCCAGATTTAACGAGGCATAACGGTCAGCGCTATGCTGCCAGCGGCTCAATGTCTGGGCATCGGTTTGCCGATCAATACGTGAAGCGACGCCACCTTGCACCGTGGAAAATAATGGTGGCATGGGCTCACACACCGCTTGCCAGTAAGGCAACGCTTGTTCTGCCTGCGGCAGAAAGTGCTGGTCCAGTATCTCCTGCCAATCGCGCAAAGTGTGTGTCTTACGCGGCAAGGAGGCCTTTCCGCTTACTTCAATTTGCTGGTAAGCCGTAAAAAAATCTTCCAACAAAATACGCCAAGACACCCCATCCACCGCCAAATGGTGAATGCTAAGCAACAACTGCGGGGAAGCCCCAGTAACATACAGCGCACCCAATAAGGTGCCCTTCGCCGGATTCAGGCTGCGCTGCACAGCGATCATCTGAGCTTCGATGGCGGCACTATCGTCACTGTCTATCTGTTGCAACAACGGCGCGTCATTCACCGGCAGGCAATACGCTGTTCCCACCTGTTGATTATCGAACTGAACACGCAGCGCATCGTGTTGCGCCACCAACCTCTGCAACGCCTGTTCCAGCACCTGCGCATCAAAATGTTTTTGCACCGAAAAGCGCAAATATTGATTGCAAGCGGACAACCCTCGCTGCTGAATAAAACGCTGTTGAATCGGCAATAAAGACACCGGGCCAGACAAGGGCTCTTGGCTGGCCATGGTGACATTCACCGGGTCCGCCACTGCGGCCTGCTGACTCAGCACCGGGTGTTCAAAAAGGTCTTTAGGCGTTAATGCCAAGCCCTGTTGCCGAGCACGGCTGACCACCTGCAAAGCCAAAATGGAATCGCCGCCCAGGGCAAAGAAGTTGTCATCACGACTCACGCCTTCTCGGCCCAGCAGAGACTGCCAAATGTCCGCAAGCATCTTTTCGTTATCGGTTTGCGGCGGCGCCCCTTCACTGGCCGTGTGCCACTGCGCTACCGGCAGGGCTTTGCGATCCACTTTACCCGCCGGCGTCAGCGGCATGGCTTCCAGCGTGATTAACTGGCTAGGCACCATGTAGTCCGGCAGCGACTCAGACAGGGCAGCCAGAATCGTTTGTGGATCATGCTCACGGGGGACAGAGTGCGCTGCATTGCGCATCACAATGTAGCCAACCAATCTATCACCGGTGGGGGAAGGCTGTGCCACCACGGCGGCTTCACGAATCTGTTCATGGCCCAGTAGCTGGCTTTCAATTTCTCCCAGCTCAATGCGGAAACCGCGAATTTTTACCTGCTGATCCACCCGCCCCAGGTATTCCATTACCCCGTCGTCGCGGTACTTCACTAAATCTCCGGTGCGGTACATGCGCTCACCGGGTTCGCCAAACGGGTCAGGCAAAAACCGTTCGGCGGTCAGGTCTGGGCGCTGATGATAGCCACGGGCCAGCCCCACTTCGTTACCGATATACAGCTCGCCCGCCACGCCCACAGGAACACGGTTTAAATCCTGATCCAGCACGTAAAGTTTTCGCGGCCCCACCGCATGACCAATGGGCGCGTAGGCGCTGCTCAGCGTATCGCCTTCATAGGCCGCCCACAGCATCGGCGTTACCACGGTTTCTGTCGGGCCGTAACCGTTGAGAATGCGTTGCGGCTTTAATACCTGCTGCATCCGCTCGAAGGTTTCCCGAGTAAACGCTTCACCGCCCAATGTCCAGGAACGCACTTTCAACGGTGGCTTTTCTTGCTCAATCCAGTCCAGCAGCGGCCCCACATAACTGGGCGGAAAGCAGGCGATGGTGACTCCTTCTTCCTGCAGCACCTCACAGCATTTTTCAGCGCTCCACAATGCTTGATCGCGAATCACTACCCGCGAGCCAAAGGCCAGCGGCACTGTCCAGCGCTCCACCGCGCCATCAAAACTAATGGACGCAAACTGCAGCTCCACATCATCCGGCGTCATGCCGTAGCGCTCACCGATCGTTTGTACATGCATGCTCAGCCCGGCATGGGTCAACGACACGCCTTTAGGCTTACCGGTGGAGCCGGAGGTGTAAATTACATAGGCGAGCTGGTCTGGGTGCGGTTCTTCGTTAAGGATGCCGTAGGCAAAATCGTCCAGCGAAAGCTCATCGACCGCAATGGGGTTAACGGCTTCAACGCTCGGCAGGGTGTCGACCAGGTCAGAGGAGGTGAGCAGCAGGCTCGCGCCACTGTCTTCCAGCATGTAGCGCAAACGATCGGCGGGATACCCCGGGTCCAGCGGTAGAAAAGCACCACCGGCTTTCATCACCGCAATAAAGGCTTCCACCATGGTGACGCCACGTTCGAACGACACCCCCACCACTTGATCCGCTTTCACGCCTTGGCCCATCAAGTAACGGGCCAGCTGATTAGATCGCGCTTCCAGTTCGGCAAACGACACGCGAGTGCCACCGTGCACTAGCGCAATGGCATCGCCCCGCTTTGCCGCCTGCTGCGAGAATAAGGACACAAAATTCGTCGCTTGCCACTCGCCTTCACCCTGACCCCACTCTTGCAGTAAAGCTACGTCACCCGGGACCAGTGCGGCGCTTTCTGTCAACGGTAACGCGGGGGCTTGCAGCCACTGATCCAGCACCTGCTCAAAACCAGCGACCATTCGCTCAGCGAAAGCATCATCGAAAATACCCTCACCATAAACCAAACGTAGCGTCAGGCCGCCGTGTTCATCTGGCCAGGCATCCAGCACTAGATCAAATGGCGTCTCCGTTACCGGTAGATCTTCCACCCGCACCAGCAGGTTTCCCAAGTTTAAGCTCAACCCCTTGCCCTGCTGACGATAGTTAAACGCCACTTGGAACAAAGGGTGACTTCCAGCACGACGGGAATCACTGAGCTCATCGACAATTTTCTCGAAGGGAATATCTCGATGTTTTTTTGCGTTACTCAATGCATGGTGAATATGGGCAATCCAATCACTGACTGATTGGGCTGGCAACACTTCGCCCTGCACCACCAGATTATTGACAAAAAATCCCATCAAAAGCTGGTTACTGCTATTACGGTTCGCGCTGGGCACGCCAACGCGAACTAATGACTGCCCTGATATGCGAAAGAGCAGATACTGCAGCACCGAAAGCAATACCGTGAAGCGACTAACCCCCTGCGTTCTGGAAAACTTTTTCAGTCGCTGCGTTTGCTCAATGCTAAGGGAGAAATCGCGATAGCGCGCCGCGTTGGATACCCCACTTTGTGGTGACAGACGCGGCAACGCCAGCGGCTCACCTTCGTGCTCCAGCGTTTCAACCCAGTACTCTAGCTGTGATTTCGCGTTCTCACTGGCAAGCCACTGCACTTCGGTTTTCACCCAATCCAGATAGCGGGTTTCCAGTGACGGTAGCTTAGGCTCTAAACCCTCCCGCAAGGCGCTATAGGCATACAGAAATTCCTGCATGAATACGCCCAGAGACCAGGCGTCGCCCACAATATGGTGTAGGGAAATCAGCAGCACGTGTCGCTGCTCATTCAATTTTACCAACCGATACCGCATCAACGAATCCGTCTCCAGATCAAACGGCGTCGCATTAAACTCATGGCCCAACGCATAAGCGGCCGCCACCGGATCCGCCCTATTACTAACGTCCTCGCACTGCAAGACCCGGTCTTCATGTGGCGCAATTCTTTGCCACCCCTGCCCATCGCGTTCGGCAAATTGCACCCGCACAATATCTTGCCGTGCAATCACATAATTAATGGTCTGCTCGAGTGCTTCTGGGTTTAATTCTCCCTCCAGCCACAGCATGGCGCCAAGGTTATACGCCGTACTCTGCGCAGAGAGCCGCGTGAAAAGCCACAAGCGTTGTTGTGAACAGGAAAGCGGGGCCCAGTCCGGCCCCGGGTTTAGATTTTCGTTGGCAGACCAGGTCATATCAGCTCCTTGGCGTTAGGGCAGGCGCAAGAGAAATCAGGACGCTCGCGCATCACGCAGGCGACGTGGGCGCTGATCCGTCCAACTCTGATTAATATGCTCAAGACATTCAGTCTTGTTGCCAGTGACACCAACGGTTTTCCAACCTGCCGGAACCGGACGATAGGTAGGCCAGATGCTGTACTGTTCTTGGTCATTGATGACGACGGTGAATTCCGTTTCAGGATTATCAATACTCATGGCTTCCTCGCCGGTGACAGGATGAATAACAACGCGTGCAAGCGCTGAAAGCTCAAACACGCAACACTCTATTTTCGAGGGGGTGATCTAAAGGCTAGCTTCACGCAATACCTGAACACTCTCACGAGCACTCAAATCGTCTATTTCCTGCAAACGGCCAGCGTCCATTTTCAACAAGCGATCTGCACGATCGAAGTAATGATCATCGTGAGTAATGGCAATAATGGTTTTACCGGTAGCCTGCAGCCGGGGCAGCAGATCGAGATAAAAAAACTGCCGGAACTGCGGATCCTGGTCCGCTGCCCATTCATCCAGCAATAAACAGTCTCGGCTTTCCACCACCGCCATTAACAGTGCCAGACGTTTGCGCTGACCTTGGGAGAAACGGATATCGCTAAGTCGCCCGTCTTGCTCGCGTACCTTGTGCTGCATCCCCAAGGTGGCCAACCAAGCATCCACGTCTGCGCTAGCCACGTCTGTCCCATCGCCTTTGAGCAAGCGACTGAACAAATGGAAGTCGGTAAAAACAGAAGAGAAAAGCTGTCGAAAAGCCACCCGGGTTGATTCCGTAACGGGCTCGCCATCGACTATCAGCTCACCCTGCTGAGGCCGATACAATCCCGTCAGCAAACGCGCAAAAGTGCTCTTACCACTACCATTGCCCCCTTGCACAAAAATCAGTTCCCCACGACGGATAGTGATATCCAGCGGCCCCACCGCAAAACCTGGTGCTCCGTCCTGCTCTGGGTAGTGGTAACACACGCCCTGCAAGCTAAGAGTACTGAAGCCGGACAGCGTATTGCTGGTGCTTTGCAGAAGGTCAGCAGAATCAGCAGCCAGTTGCAGCCCGGCTAGCTTGCGCAAAGACACCCGTGCCGACAGCAGTGTTGGCAAGGCCGCCACCGCACCAATCAACGGTGTACGCAGTAACAGAATCGTCAGCGCAAAAATCGACGCAGTATTAGCATCAGCCCACCCTTGACCAACCGCCAGATAAAACAGCACACCAATCAACGCCAGCACCAGCACATTGGCCATATTGCCCGCCAGACCGTTATAGATATCCGCCCGAGTAACATGATCCCGGTAGGCGCGGGCATGGCCATCAAACTCTTCATCAAAAAAACGGGCGGCTCGAGGCCGGTTCAATGCCAGCTCCTTGCGGCCATCAATCATGGCCTGATAATCCTGATACAGGTGGTCGTCCCCTTCGCGCACCTTGCCAATATGGAAATTGATACGGCCAACCAACCAGACCCCCATCACAGCGGTTGCCAGCAACCAGACCACGGTAACCACAAACAATCCCGGCGCCAGCCAGGCAAGCCATCCCAGAGCCGCCACACTAAGCGCCGCGCCGTAAACCAGTTCTGGCAGATGGACAAAGGCAATGGTCAGGTTACGCAGGTCGGTGCTCAACGCTGCCAGCAGATGCGGCCCTCCCACTTTTTCCAACTGCTCGATGTCTGTTGCCAGCACTCGACGCACCAGATCCCTGCGTAAGCCATAGACCATCCTGTGGCCAAGCACATGCAAGGTCACCTGTGCCAAGGTAGCGGTGACAAATAACGCCACTAACAGCAAAACGAACTGCAGCAATACAACGGGCAGATCAGCGCCTCCGGCCAGTAAGCGCTGACTGATGAAGGCTAACACCGCGACGCTAAGCACAGCGCTCAACACACTCAGCACCGCCACTGCTGCAAAGGCTTTTTTTCGACTGGAAAACAATAGGCCCATAAGCGTCATGAGGATGTCCGCCTCCTTGGACAGGGAACAGCTACAGAAGAGAATCGCAATGATATTGATTCTTATTTATAAATCAACTTTATTTTCAGCCCGCTAATCCCATTTGGGCCATTCTTCTTGCCGCTACGCCCTGTGTACTGGCACGTCTCGTCATTGCCGAAAAGTGTCCTGCTCAATACCATTAGGTAACAGCACAGGACTTATTCATGACTCAGCAGATCACCGCACGCGGCCAACGACGGCGCCAGGCCTTACTTGATGCCGCCACACATACCTTCCTACAGCACGGTTACGCACGCACCACGCTAGATATGATCATTGCTGAAGCAGGCGGCTCACGCCGCAGCCTGTATGAATATTTTGGTGACAAACGGGGACTGTTCAGCGCGATCATCACTCATCACGCTCACAAGATGGTTCACGATATTCGCAACCTAGAGGTGGACGACCTACCCGCCCAGGAAGGCCTTGAGCTGCTGGGGCATGCTTTCGTCAAAGCATTGACGGATCCGATTAACTTGGAACTGTACCGCTTGCTGATTGCAGAAGGGGCCGCTTTTGCGGAACTCGGAGAAACGGTATATGCGGCCGGGCCTCAATTTTTACAGGAACAATTACAGCTTTACCTCCAGTGCCTTCACGACCGCGGACAACTCCCCGGCCCCAGCCCTAGCGATCATGCTGCCCGGCAGTTTTTCGGGATGGTCAAGGCGGACTTTCAACTCTGTGCTCTATTGGTCCCCAGCCAGCTTCCCGATGAAACAGCGATCACTGCACATATCCGTAGCTGTGTGACGCTTTTGTTGAACAACCGCTAGTCCCACCATAGGCACCAGCTATCTGCCAAGCATACATTGCAGATAGCCGTCATCATGGCCTTGAGGGCTAATATGGTAATAAGAAGAATGTGACAGGATTCACAACATGCGGAAAATTATACTGACGCTGCTGGCAACGTGTTTGCCGGTTACCGCCAGCTACGCCGGTGGCATGGATACATTGTTCCTCGAACAAGTCTACCCTAATGGCGGCTCTACTCTTTATTGTCAGGAACCTTTCCAACTCGGTGATCGCATTTTAGTAACGCAGATTTACGATGAGCGCCGTCTAGCACAACACTTTGGTTGCAGAAGTAGCCGTCTTTGCAGAAACAATCCGCAGTTCACTGATATTTACCAGGACCGCCATGCCCTTTTCCCCGTTACCCGCCTCGCCGAACTAGATCGTCGGCGGACCCTGTTTGGCGATTTACCCGATACAACGAATAAAAATGCTCATTGCGGTTACAAACAATCTTTCCAAGTGTTCGAGCCCCCGGTAAACGCCAAAGGTGACGTGGCACGGGCCATGCTCTATCTCCACGAGCGTTACGAATTGCCCCTGCTAGGCACGCTGGAAATGTACCAACGCTGGAGCAGGGAGGACCCCGTTACTGACGAAGAGCGCCAACGCAATAATGTGATTGAAAAACTGCAGGGTAACCGCAACCCCTTCATTGATAATCCAGCCCAAGCACAACGCCTACAGGGCAGCTCACCGCTGAACATGCAGTTTCCATAGAGGGGTTCAAAGTTGAAACGTGAACACTTTACTCAACGCTTTTAACGCAAGAGGCCGCACCCAAACACAGGGCGCGGCCTCTTGATTTCAGTACGGGGAAATTGCTCCCGCGTTCTAACGTTGAACCTTCAACTTGTCACTCAGAACTGTTCCGCGTCCAGGCTCATCATGGCATCCGCACCGCTATTCAGCTGGGCAGCCAGTGATTGGGCCTTTGGCAGTACACGCTGAAAGTAGTATTGCCCGGTGATACGTTTGGCTTTAGCGAAGTCATCATCACGGTCATCGGTGGCCGCTAGCATCTGCGCCCACAGCCATGCGTAGAGCACATAACCAAAGATATCCAGGTACTCCACCGCAGCAGCGCTGATCGCATCCGGGTTGTTGCCGGCCTGGGCCAGCAGTGTATCGGTGGAAGATTTCAGCAATAGCAAAGCCGCTTGCAGGTCGTCTTTTACTGCGGCTAGCTGCGCATTATCGGCATTAGCATCCACCCAGGCCTGGGCATCGGCCAGGAAAGCATCCACGGATTTACCACCGTTGCGGACCACTTTACGGCCAGCTAAGTCCAACGCTTGAATACCGTTAGTGCCTTCGTAGATCTGGGAAATACGGCAATCGCGAACAAACTGCTCCATACCCCATTCACGAATATAACCGTGGCCCCCAAATACCTGCTGCCCGGTAATGGTGGTGTCCAGGCCTCGATCGGTAAAGAAAGCTTTAGCGACCGGCGTCAACAGCGCCACCCGATCCTCCGCTTTCTTCTTGGCCTCCGCGTCTTCGCTGAACTTAGACGTATCCAGCTGCATGCCCACATAGGCTGCCAGCGCACGGCCTCCTTCATTGATGGCGCGCATGTTCATCAGCATGCGACGCACATCACCGTGCACAATGATCGGATCCGCCGGTCCTTGCGGGTTTTTCGCACCGGTGGCGCTGCGACCTTGTAGGCGCTCTCGCGCATATTCCACAGCACTCTGGTAGCTAACTTCACCCAACCCCAAGCCCTGTAGCCCGATGGACAGTCGCTCGTAGTTCATCATAGTGAACATGCACGCCAGCCCCTGGTTCGGCTCACCGATAATCCAGCCTTTGGCATCGTCGAAGTTCATAACACAGGTGGCAGAGCCCTTGATCCCCATCTTATGTTCGATGGAACCACAGGTGACACCGTTGGCCTCACCCGGATTGTTGTCCGCGTCAGGCAAAAACTTGGGCACCAGGAACAGGGAGATCCCTTTGGAGCCTGCTGGCGCATCCGGCAACTTAGCCAGCACCAGATGGACATGGTTGCCGGTCAGGTCATGTTCACCACCGGTGATAAAAATCTTGGTGCCGGTAATGTTGAACGAGCCATCATCGTTAGGCACAGCCTTGGTCCGTAGAATACCCAGGTCTGTCCCGGAATGCGGCTCAGTCAGGCACATGGTGCCACTCCACTCACCGCTATAAAGCTTGGGTAAGTACTGCGACTTGAGTTCTTCGCAAGCGTGGGCATCCACCGCTAGGCACGCACCACTGGTTAGTGCCGGATACAAGGCAAACGAAGAACAAGCGCTGTGCATCATTTCTTCAAAAAGCACCGCCAATGACTTGGGCATACCCTGGCCACCAAACTCCGGGTTACCGGAAAATGCGCTCCAACCATTTTCGGCAAAGGTCTTGAATGCTTCCTTGAAACCATCCGGGGTAGTCACCGCCCCATCGGTCCAAGTGCAGCCCTGCTCATCGCTGTTACGATTCAGCGGGAACAGCAAGCCTTCGGTCATTTTGCCCGCTTCTTCCAGAATCGCATCGGACAAATCCTGAGTCACCTCTGCGGTGGCCGGCATGGAGGCCCAGAGTTGATCCGCTTTGAACACATCGTTGAGAACAAAACGCATGTCCTCGAGGGGGGCTTTATAAGTCGCCATTTGCACGTCTCCCGAAAGTTGGCAGGATGCGAATTTTAGGCAGCCCTGCAGCTGGGTGACAGGCTTATTTGTGACCCAGCGTTCACATTACGTATTTTGCTTTATGGCATTGCAACCAGCTCTCAGCACACCACTGACTGCCTAGCCCGAGACAAACAGTACCCCCTAAGCGCATCAAATTGGTGCGCCATAGCGCACCAATTAAAACCACTCACCACTCAGACGCTCAGGATTCCAATATGACATCAGGGTTAGAGAGTTTTCTTCAGCAGATAAAACGGCGCGACCCGGAACAAGCCGCCTTCCACCAAGCCAGCGAAGAGGTTCTGCGCTCACTATGGCCATTCCTCAAACTGCAGCCAAAGTATCAATCCATGGGCCTACTGGAAAGGCTTGTTGAACCCGAGCGGGTGATTCAATTTAGAATCGCCTAGCAAGATGATAACGGTCAGGTCCAGTCAATCGTGGATATCGGGTACAGATGAACAGCGCCATCGGCCCCTACAAAGGCGGGCGACGCTTTCATCCATCGGTTAATCTGGACATCCTGAAGTTTCTCGCCTTCGAGCAAACCTTTAAAAACTCGCTGACCTCCCTACCTATGGGTTCAGGTAAAGGGGGCGCGGACTTTGACCCCAAAGACAAATCTGACGCTGAAATTATGCGTTTTTGCCAGGCGTTTATTACCGAACTCTATCGCCATATTGGTCCCAACCTGGATATTCCTGCCGGCGATATCGGGGTCGGTGCTCGGGAAGTAGGCTATATGTTTGGCATGTATAAAAAGCTCACCAACGAATTCACCGGCACCTTTACTGGAAAAGGCTTCGCCTTCGGCGGCTCACGAATACGCCCGGAAGCCACCGGATATGGCTGCGTGTATTTCGTTGAAGAAATGATGAAAACACGCCATAGCGGGCTAGAAGGGAAAAAAACCCTGATCTCCGGTTCTGGCAATGTCGCCCAATTTGCTGCCAGGAAAGTACTCGATCTAGGCGGCAAGGTGCTGACTCTTTCTGACTCCAGCGGCACCCTGTTTTTCCCACAAGGAATGACCGAAGAAGATCTTCTTCATATTACCGAGTTGAAAAATAAGCCCGGAGCGCGTCTCAGCGAAGCGACTCAATATTTGAATGCTGAATACTTGGAAAGCCAGCGCCCCTGGCACATCCCCTGTGATATTGCTTTACCATGCGCCACCCAAAATGAGCTTGACGAGGACAACGCCCGCACCCTGATCAAAAATAATTGTCAGGTTGTTGCCGAAGGGGCGAACATGCCATGCACCCTCGCTGCCATAGACATCTTCCGGGATGCCCATATATTGTTTGCGCCCGGCAAAGCCGCCAATGCAGGCGGGGTATCGGTGTCGGGACTGGAAATGAGCCAGAATAGTTTACGACTAAACTGGACCTCTGGAGAGGTGGACGAGCGACTGCATTCTATAATGCAGCGCATTCACCATTCCTGCATTGAGTACGGAACCGTGGACGGCACCACCGGTTATGTCCGGGGTGCAAATATCGCTGGGTTTGTCAAAGTGGCAGATGCCATGCTCGCCCAAGGGGTGGTGTAACCGTTTTTACTCAGCACAATAAAGCAGGCGGGTCGGCACTATCGATCGGCGCGCCCGCTCTTATCTCCCTGCTTAGCTGCAGGCTCCGGGCGAGCCCAAAGCCACGCGGCAGTCACCATCAATGTCGCCGGAACGCCCAGCTTTAACGCAACATGGGCCTCAGAAACCGCAATCATCATTACGCTGAGCAACATCATTGCAGACGCCGCGATTTTGGCCCGACGCGACACCGCGCCATGCTCTCGCCAGTCACGGATACTGGGGCCATATTTAGGGTGCCCCAGCAACCAAGCTTCCAGCCGAGGCCAACCATGAGTCCCTGCCCAGGCGGCCAGCAACAAAAAGGGCACCGTGGGCAAACCAGGGATGACTACACCAATCCCCCCAAGCACCACGGACAATATTGCCAGCAACCGCCAGGCGGTGATTTTAAGCATTGCGCACACTCCTGAAATGTCACAACAGCATGCATTCAGCAAACGCTCGCTGCAAAAGACCCAGGCCAGATATGACCTGCAGCCACCTTATGACACTGTTTCGACACGGCCACGTTGAACACTCCCTTGAGCATGACTATACCCAGGATAATAGTAAGCACACGATTTACAGGAAAACGTCCGTCTTCCTTCGCATCAATCCCATCAGCGCCGAAGAAGGGCCGCAGTGAGATTGAAACTAAACCCAACGCACCCTACGGCATGCTCTCTGCCTCAACCAGCGGTCAAGCAGCCAAAAAAAACCCGCCATAAAGGCGGGTTTTTTATCAGCAGGAGAGACTTAGAATGCGAAGTGCTCGGCATCCAGGTCCATCATGCAGTCCAAACCACCTTCGATAGCGCCTTTATGGCCAGCCACGCGCGGCAGGATGCGCTTGAAGTAGAAACGCGCAGTACTGATCTTGGCTTTGTAGAAGTCCTCATCACCAGCACCAGCATCTAGCTGGGCTTGCGCGACAGATGCCATGCGCGCCCACAGATAGGCCAGCGTCACGTAACCAGAGTACATCAGGTAATCCACCGAGGCGGCGCCCACGTATTCCGGATTCTGCATGGCCTGCATGCCGATGGCTTGAGTCAGCTCGCCCCATTCCTTGTTGTAGCCGGCCAGCGGCTCAACAAATTCTTTAAGGTCGCCATTCTCACCATTGGCTTCACAGAACTGGTGCACAATCTTGGTGAAGTTACGCAGGGCCTGGCCCTGGGTCATCAACACCTTACGGCCCAACAAATCCAGCGCCTGAATACCGGTGGTGCCTTCGTACAGAGTAGAGATACGGGCATCACGAACGTTCTGCTCCATGCCCCACTCACGAATAAAGCCGTGACCACCGTAGATCTGCACACCGTGGTTAGCAGCTTCCAGGCCTGTTTCGGTCACAAACGCTTTGGCGATCGGTGTCAGCAGCGCCATCAGTTCGTCGGCTTCTTTACGGGCCGCTTCGTCCTTCTCCAGCTTCACCTTGTCGCCCAGCTGGGCACACAGGTAAACCAGTGCACGGCCACCTTCGGCGAATGCCTTGGAGGTCAGCAGCATGCGACGCACATCTGGGTGAACGATGATCGGGTCAGCCGGGCCTTCCGGGTTCTTAGGTCCAGACAGACTACGCATGGCCAAACGTTCCTTGGCGTAGGTCAGCCCGCCCTGGAAACCAATTTCAGCGTGCGCAACACCTTGAATAGCAGTACCCAGGCGAGCGAAGTTCATGAAGGTGAACATGCAGTTCAAACCTTTGTTCTCCGGACCGATCAGGTAACCAGTCGCACCGTCGAAGTTCATTACACAGGTAGCAGAAGCCTTAATACCCATCTTGTGTTCGATGGAACCACAGGTCACCGCATTGCGCTCACCCACGCTGCCGTTACCGTCAGTCATGAACTTGGGCACGATGAACAGGGAAATGCCCTTGGTGCCTTTCGGAGCACCCGGCAGGCGAGCCAGGACGATATGGATGATGTTCTCAGCCATGTCATGCTCACCGGCGGAGATGAAGATCTTGGTGCCGGTGATGCTGTAGGATCCGTCGTCGTTAGGCTCGGCCTTGGTTTTGAGAATGCCTAGGTCAGAACCACAGCTAGGCTCAGTCAGACACATAGTGCCGGTCCACTCACCACTGGTTAGCTTGGGCAAGTACCCTTGTTTCTGCTCTTCAGTGCCGTGTTCTTCAATGGTGGCAACCGCACCATGGGACAGGCCCGGGTACATGCTCCAGGACCAGTTGGCAGAACCGGTCATTTCTGATATCGCGATACCGGCAGAACCCGGCAGGCCTTGGCCCCCGAACTCAGGATCGCCACCCATGGCCGGCCAGCCACCCTCTACGTATTTGACGTAGGCTTCTTTAAAGCCTTTCGGCGTGGTCACCACACCATTTTCGAAACCACAGCCTTCCTCATCACCGGAACGGTTTAGAGGAGCCAGTTCGTTTTCAGAAAACTTGGCGCCTTCTTCCAGGAAAGCATTCAGCAGTTCGCTATTGATATCGTCCAAACCCAGGCTGGCGTAGTGGCCATCCAGGTCGAGCACTTCATTCAGTACAAAGCGCATGTCGCGCAGGGGAGCCTTGTAATCCGGCATCTCAAATCTCCCTTAAATTACCGGTAACAATGAGGCGGGCCGTGGCTCGCCACTCTTTTAAGTGGGCTAATCTTAGGTCAGGCTTCCGGCACGTCTCCACCCCTATTTGTGACCCGCAAGTCAAACAAGCGTTTGAAACTAATGTTTGCCCGCTAACCGCCCTGTTTTCAAAGACAATTACCAGGAAATCGTAAAAAAGCATCGGTCTGCTTGCGATAGGCATTCAACCCGCCGAGGTTTCGGTATACTCGCGACATTACCGTTTAGGAGTGGTGAAAATGCTTGATCCCAATCTACTGGATATTTTGGTCTGCCCGGTCAGCAAAGCACCGTTGATCTACGATGAAAAAACCGCAGAGTTAAAGTGCAAAGCCAGCGGCTTAGCCTATCCGGTGCGCGATGGCATACCGGTCATGCTGGAAGAGCAGGCACGCGCCATGAGTGATGAAGAAGCCCTGTCACTATAACATTTAGCTCCACTACTCCTCGCCACAGGAAGGCCCTCATGCATATCCGCCTTATGTTCGCCCTAGCGCTGGCCAGCTCCCTTCTTTGCGCCGAGGAGCCGGCCAATAACGATCCTCCTGTACCCGACAGCCCAGCCATCAACATGACAGAAGAGCAAAAGCTCAATAACTGTCTGTTACGCAGTGCCCAGACCGCTAATGGCAATGTAACACTGCACGAAATGCGCGGTTGGTGTACGAACGGCGAAGAACAAGAGAGAATCAGTAGCCATGAGAACGCCCTGCGAGCCAGGCTGGCACTGGAAAATACCACCCGCGGCAATCCCTTTGTCATCACCCCTCATCGCCGAAACTACCTGATGCCGTATAGTTACTGGTCCAATCGGCAGTGGAACGACCCCACCAAGAAGGACAGTGATCTACAACCCTCTGAGGTCAAATTTCAGTTATCGCTGAAAGCCCCTATCAAAGAAAAGATTTTCGATGACATTACCCTTTGGATGGCCTTTACCGGCACGTTCTATTGGCAGGCTTACAACAGTGACCTCTCGGCCCCATTCCGTGAAGCCAATTACGAGCCGGAATTATTCATTACCAAACCGATTGATTGGCAAATCGGACCTCTAGATTCGGAGCTATTGGCGCTAGGGTTCAACCATCAGTCCAACGGCCAGGATGTGCCCGTTTCACGTAGCTGGAACCGTATCTTCATGAACTATGTGTTCAAGACAGGGGATTACTACTGGTCCTTCAAACCTTGGTATCGCATTCCTGAAGATAAAAAAGACTCCCCCACAGATGCCGGCGGTGACGACAACCCGGATATCGAAAAGTACATGGGCAATTTCGAACTGGAAGTCGCACACCCATTCGGCAACCACGTGGTCGAACTGATGCTACGCAACAATCTACGTTCGGAGAATAAGGGCGCAGGCCGCCTCAATTACTCATTCCCGCTAAGCAAACGCTTCAAAGGCTTGGTGCAGGTTTTCTCCGGGTACGGGGATTCACTGATTAATTACGACAATTATGAGAACCGCTACAGCTTCGGGATCCTGTTGACGGATTCTCTATAGAGGCAGCCGCGAGCCACACGTTTTAAATAAGACACCAAAGGCTCTCTTGAAAGTGCACACAGATTGCAGCGCAGCCAAGAGAGCGTTTCGGAGTCAACGGTACCTATAAAGGCCCGTATTTCAGCGGGCGCTTCACGCTTGTCATTCTAATACCACAGCCCCAAAAGCCGCCGGAATAAGCTCACTCCCCACAGGAGCGAGCCAATCTTGTCAATCGCGCCCCTGCTTGGCTTGCTGCACCTGAAAGCGCGGCGTCTGTGCCCCCCCGTTTTAGCATTTATCCACATCGTTCTAGGGGCGCTTTTCAGAGTACTCACTATAGGTAGGCGGCGTTGACTATTGTGGTGGCCATGGCCTACCAGATACAAATCTGCAACATCGGGTACTTGCCTTCTCCCTAACGATCACGCGATCATCCATGTAGCCGGATGATTAAGTCATTCGGTCCTCGTGCCGGCGGCCCGGTTAGGATGCCGCACCACAGGCGCCCCGCAAGGGGCGCGGTGGTGCGGTTGGCGATCGGGCCGTCCGGCACGCATTATCCTCCTCTTGCTATCGCACATACCGCGTTCATCTGCGCACGCCTTTCACCCCCACTCTCGCAACTTTCCGGTTATGCTGGTCTCTAACTGCCTGCTAACAACGTATATCAATGGAGTGAAGAATGAAGAAAGTGCTTTCCTTGTGGGTCGCCATGGGCCTGTTGATCCTGAGCGGCTGCCAGAGCCTCGCTGGCCTAGAGTCTCCAGAGGTTAGCGTCTCCGGTATTAATCTGAACAGCTTCAGCCTGTTTGAGCAGGAGTGGGGGCTGACGCTTCGGGTCCAAAACCCCAACGATCGGGAGCTAACGCTCAACAGCTTGGACTATGAGATCTACGTGAACGGGGAGAAGTTTGCCCGCGGGCTCACCAACGAAAGCATTACCTTGCCGGCCATGGGTGATACCAAAGTAACGACCGCCATCACCACAAGTCTGCTGGGCAGCCTGCAGCAATTACAGAAAATTCAGCAGAACCAAGACCAGCCACTGCAATACTGGCTAGTGGGCAAATCACGGGTGGCCGGGGTACCGATCCCTTTATCCTTCGACAAGGAAGGAGAAATGAAGCTACCCGCAATGCCATAAAAAAAACGGGCTTATCTCCGCCGTCACAAAGCTCAACAAGCACAACAGCGCTGTTAAGAATGGCTGTCATGGTAGAACCCATCATCCCTGCCGCTCACGGCGGAACCTGCCCGGGCTCTGCCCGGTCCAGCGGCGGAAGGCATGGTTGAAGTTGGCTATCTCCGAAAAGCCCAGACGTTCGCTGATTTCAGTCAGGCTGAGGATGCCAAGAGTGAGCCATTGCTCCGCCAGCATCTGCCGAACTTCATCCAACAACATCCGATAACCTGTACCCTCCGCTTGCAGATGACGGCGTAAGGTACGACTGGTGATCGCCAGCTCCTGTGCCATCGCCTCCATATCCGGAAAGCGACCCGGCTGTTGTAATAACCGCCGACGCACCTGCGCCGCCACGCTGCCCTTGCGATAACGCTGCACCAATAACTGGTGACACTGCTCTTCACATAAACGCGCCGTGACCGGGTTGGCTTGGGGCAGTGGCATATCAAGCAGGCCCAGAGCAAAACGCGCCTGACTACGAGGACGACCAAATTCCGGCACCAGTCCAAAAATAGATTCGAAGGTGGCCGCCGTTCGCGGCGGCAACCGTATTTCCAGTGAAGACAAGGGAACCCGCCCGGCAAACAACTCTTCCTGAATCATCATCACCGCACTGGCATCCCGGGCCAACAGATACTCGCGAACCTCTTCCGGCACGCCACTGTCATCCAAAATCAGCAAGGCATCATTCCCCTCCTGCTGGAGAGAGACATCCAGAAAAGCAAATGTTAAGTCTAGGTAGCGCAGCCCCAGCTCAACAGCCTGACGAAAGGTGGGGCTACTCAACAACGCAAACCCCCATACTCCATAGCTACTCAGGTGGTAACGCTGCCCCATGGCTAAGCCTAGCTCTGCATGGTTGCCCAGAGCCCGGCACAAGTTGCGTACCACCGTGAGCTCCTGTTCCGCACCAATAGTGCAATCTGCTTGGCCCAGCATCGCCAAATCAATCCCCGAATTGTGCAGACACACAGAGGCCGGCACGCCTTGCTCTTCGGCAAAGGCCACCTGCATCCGCACGCTGGTTATCGCTCTCTGTACCGCCATAATGTCCGTATTTCACAAATTTATGTCCCAGAATGCCATAAACAAAGCGTTTATGTATCGCTAGAGTGGATGGCAACGTTATTAACCGGATTGTTTCCCATGCAAGTAACGCACAACGTGGTCATTATTGGTGCCGGCTTCGGCGGGCTGGGCATGGCTATTCGCCTAAAAGCTCAAGGCCAAGATAATCTGCTGCTTATTGAGAAGGGCCACGACGTGGGGGGCTGCTGGCGCGATAACACCTACCCCGGTGCCGCCTGTGATGTGCCTTCCCATCTGTACTCCTTCTCTTTTGAGCGCCACTACCCTTGGAGCCGTCGCTTCGCCCAGCAAAAAGAGATTTTTGCCTACCAGCAATACTGCGCTCGCAAATACGATCTATACCGCCATATACGCTTCAACACAGAAGTGGCAGAGGCGCGTTTTCTGGATGAACCCGGCTTATGGGAAATCACCATGACCAACGGCGAGGTCATCACCTGCCGAGCGTTGATCACTGCCACCGGTCAGCTCAACCAACCCGCCTACCCACCACTTTCAGGAATTGAAGACTTTCAGGGCCCGCACTTTCACAGTGCTCGCTGGAACCACGATGAGGACCTCACCGGTAAAACCGTAGCCGTGGTCGGCACCGGCGCCAGCGCCATTCAGTTTGTTCCCGAAATTGCCAAGGTGGCCGGCAAGGTCAAACTGTTCCAGCGCTCTGCAGCACATGTGATTCCCAAACCGGATCGCGCCTACCGCAAGGCCGAACACTGGATGCTGAAAAAGTTGCCCGTGACACAAACCCTGGATCGCATGCGTATCTATGCCGCCAATGAAGCACGGGTGCTGGGGTTTACCTCCTTCCAAAAAGCCATGCTCGTCTACGAATGGCTCTTTGCCCGACAACTGAAAAAACAGATTAAAGACCCAGTACTGCGCGAAAAACTAACCCCAGATTACCCCATGGGCTGTAAGCGCATCCTGATGTCCAACGATTATTACCCTGCGCTAGCCCAAGCGAATACGGAAGTGATCAACTACGGTATTGATGCGGTAGATAAGAAAGGCCTCACCGATAGTAGCGGCACCCACCACAAAGTGGATGTAATCATTTACGGTACCGGCTTCAAGGCCACCGAATTTCTTACTCCAATGACCATTACTGGCCGCAACGGAAAAGACCTGAATAGCACCTGGCGGGACGGTGCAGAAGCGTACCTCGGCATTACTGTACGAGGCTTTCCAAACCTGTTCATGCTCTATGGCCCCAACACCAACCTGGGCCATAACTCGATTATTTACATGCTGGAAAGCCAAATCCATTACGTTCAACAATGCTTGGCAGAAATGGACGACCAACAGCTTCATTCCATGGAAGTACGCGAGAGCGTACAAGCGCGTTTCAACGATAACGTGCAGCGCAAAATCAGCGACACCGTTTGGGACAAGGGCTGCCACAGCTGGTACAAAACCGATAGTGGTAAGAACACCAACAACTGGCCCGGTTTCACTTTTGACTACCGCCGCCAAACCCAACACTTGCAACTCAACGACTACGAGTACAAATCCCTATGAGCCTGTTTGTTGATCGCATCAGCCGTAGCCAGTCGACACTGCAACAAGTACTGGCAGGCACGCTACGCCAATCCCTGGCACTACTATTCAAACCCGTTGCCAATCCACGCTTCAGCTTTACTGCACAGCGGCGCTGGCTAGACATTATGGCCCACAGTACCCTCAAAGCCCGAGGCATCGGCAGCCACGATAACGCGTTAGCCAATGTACCTTGCCGCCACTACCAGCCGTTGCATGCACAAACTACCGTGCTCTATTTACATGGCGGTGGTTACGTGGCTGGGAGTCCGGACAGCCACAAGTCCATTACCTCGCACCTAGCCAAATTCGCCAATGCCCATGTGGTGGTGCCGGATTACCGGCTCGCTCCGGAACACCCCTGCCCTGCCGCCATCGAAGACGCCGTCGCGGTCTACCTAGCTCTGCTAGAGAGCGGCGTAAGCCCCGGCTCTCTAACGTTGATGGGCGACTCCGCTGGAGGCGGATTAGCACTGGCCACGCTGCAAGCGTTAAAAGCCAGCGGTAAGCCGCTACCCAGCAGCGTTATTCTTTTTTCCCCCTGGGTTGACCTAACCTTGGGACAGCTTTACGACACCGACCGAGATATCATGCTAAGCCATAGCTGGCTAGCCAGCGCGGCTGACGCCTATGCGGGTAATGATACCCGCAATGTCCAGTGCTCCCCGCTGTTCGGCGAACTAAGTGACTTGCCCCCCACGCTAATCCAAGCCGGCGGCGATGAAATTCTGCTTAATGATAGCCACCGTCTGTGCGCTGCTTTAAACGAAGCGGGCACCCCAACACGGCTACAGATTCACCCGCAACGCTGGCACGATTTTCAATTACACGCGGGTGTACTTGCAGACTCGGATCACGCTCTGATGACCTGCGCACGCTTTATTCACCAACATGCCATCCATGACCATGAAGAGGACGCTCACGCATGAAACGCATCATGATTACTGGCGCAGCTAGCGGCATTGGGTTGGCCACCGCCACCTTCTTCCATAACAAGGGCTGGCAGGTGGGCCTTACCGACATCAATGAAACCGCCCTAGCCAAGCTCGCCAGAGAACTGAATGGCAGCTGGTATCAGCGTCTGGATGTAACCGAAGCAACCGCCTGCCAGAAAGCCTGCGAGAGCTTTTCTCAAGGCAAGGGCTTTGATGTGCTCTTCAACTGCGCAGGGGTTTTGCGCATGGGGCATTTCGAAGACATCAGTGCCGAGCAGCATAAACAAATCATTGATATCAATGTGATGGGGTTGATCAACATGACCTTGGCGGCTCAACCCCATCTACAACTGAGCACTGAGCCCGTAGTGATAAACATGAGTTCCGCCTCTGCGCTCTACGGGGTGCCGCATCTAGCGTCCTACTCCGCCAGCAAATTTGCCGTGCGAGCACTCACCGAAGCCCTCAATATCGAATGGGCACGCCAGGGTATTCGCGTGGTGGATATCATGCCCCCCTTTGTGAAGACCCCGATGATCGACGGGGCCATTTTCCGCGCCCCGGTAGTGGACCGCTTGGGCGTCAATCTCACCGCCGAAGACATCGCCGCTAAAGCCTGGCAAGCCGCAAATGAAAACGTGCCGGTTCACAATCCTGTAGGCCGCACATTTAAGTTAATTAAGTTGATGGACAAGGTATTGCCCAGTGTTTCCACCAAGCTGACCATGACATTTCTTAGCCGCGAATAAAAACGTCGTAAGCGTTAAGCTGCCGCACGACGGAAAAGATAATAAGGATTAAAAATAAAGGAGCCATGGCCAAGGTCTGGCCTCGGCTCCTGTGCATTGAAAGCTGAAACCAGTTATACCTACTGTAATTTTCAGCTTGCAACTACTCCTTCGGCCGAGGGAAACGGATTTTGACTTTACGGCGCCCCCATTCACGTGCAGCCTGCAAGTCCTCCCCCATATAAATATCAATTTTGCGTTTCCAGCGGCGATGCATCTTATCCTTCACTTGCCAAACACCAGGCAAGCCCTCGATGGTAACTTCCACATTGTGCGTAAGCCCCATTGAAATCAAATCACGGGACACAGCAATGACTTGCATACACGGTTTTAACCGATCGCCCCAGGCGGCCAACGCATGGTCGCTTCCCGCCCCCTGCCCATACAGTGAATTATAGGCCGAGGCCGTCACTGTCAATTCCATCATCGGGACCGATGGCACGTCTTGCGCTTCACAACGTGAAGCCAGTGAAGAGCTAGCGACTAACACCAAAGAAAAAAGGGCTACATTCACTCGCCGTTGCAACGACACTGCTATGGTCATGGCATGACTCTCCGCTCTGCTCATCCTGTTATTCGCTTTTCTCTTATTCTTTTTATTGGGGCACTGATGGCTGCGTGTGGCTTTTACTCTGAAAAACCACCCAAGGGCAGCAGTATACCTAAGCTCCTCACCAATACGCTGCGCGAGTGGGCGCCTACTGGCCCGCCTCGGGGTGTCATCTTAGGCTTACATAGTTTTGGTGATTTCGGCGCGGCCTTTGAACAGGTTGGCCCCTGGTTCGCGGACGCCGGCTATCTGTTTGTGGCCTATGACCAGGCAGGGTTCGGCGACCGACAAAAACAAAGCCGCTGGGCAGGTGAGCACCAACTGGTTGACGACGCAGCAACACAAATTCGTCGACTGCACCAGGCATACCCGCAGCCCCTGTTTGTGTTCGGTGAAAGCTTAGGCGGTGCTGTAGCTATATTGGCCGCCCAACAACAACGGGACAAACTCGCTGGGCTGGTGCTGGCCGCGCCTGCAGTGCGCGAAGGCATTCCCTTCCGCTACGGCTGGAATGCAGCTATCGCAACCGCTGCCACTCTAGCCCCTGGCTACCTACTGACCGTGGAGCGCCGAGCTGACGACCCTAGCCTGTCGCCCCTCAGTGCGCAACGGCTGGCCAAGAACCCCCGCGTTATGCGTGAGGTACGCATGGACGCCTACTGGGGCCTGATCAAGCTAGCCGACAGCGCCAGCGATTCCGCTAACCACCTCAACATCCCCACCCTATTGCTGTACGGAGGCAATGACCATTCCGTCCCCGAGGCCGGCATTACGAATCTGCGCCAGCATTTATCTGCTAACAACCAAGGGAAATACCGTTTCTACCCGCAAGCGCCACACCTGTTACTTCAGAGCCAGGAATGGCAGCGAATTTGCAGGGACATTGCACAATGGCTTACCCGAAGCCAAACACCACAGAAAAACACAAAAAATGGCCTGACCGGCTCCACCCCCGCCCTGTGAGGCCTGTTAAGCTGGCAACACACCAACAGGAAAAAGGGCATCCATAGCCATGAGCAAACGCGTACTCATCACCGGCGGTAATTCCGGCATTGGTTTCTGCACGGCAGAACAACTCGTCGCGCGCGGCGCAGAGGTCATCCTCGCCTGCCGCGACCAAACGAAAGGCCAAGCCGCCATTGCCAAAATCAAGAATGCTCATCCGCAGGCAAAAATACGCTTATTTCCGTTGGATCTGGCAGATCTTGAACAAGTCCGTGATTGCGCGGCTCAGCTCTATCAAGAACTGGGACACATTGATGTTTTGATCAACAATGCCGGCGTGGTCCCGACCCGGCAGGAATTCACCAAAGACGGATATGAAATGCAGTTCGGAGTGAATTATCTCGCTCCAGTACTGTTCACCCACCTAATGCTGCCGCTGTTAAAAAAAGGCACCGCACCGCGCATCCTCCATGTGGCTTCTGTGGCTCATTGGCTAGGCCGCATCAATAAGAAAACGTGGAAGGGCCGCAAACCCTATCTGATTATGGATGCTTACGGGCAGTCCAAACTGGCCAACATCCTGTTCAGCAATGTGCTTGCAGACCGTCTGAAAGAAATTGGCATTACCAGCAACGCTCTGCACCCCGGCGGCGTGGACACCCCGATTTTTCGCCACGTCCCCAACGCCATTATGGCGCTCATTCGCCCTACGCTCACCACCCCGGAAAAAGCCGCTTCGCTTCCGGTAAGCCTGGCCTTAGACAAACAATACGTAGGCATCACCGGGGAATATTTCGCTAACCATAAAACGGCTCTTCGCTCGCCCCGGGCGCGCAATAGCAGCTTGGCTGATGAGTTGTATTACGACACCATGGCCGAGTTGGGTATACCTGCGTTATAAGCCAAGGGGAGTTGCCAACGACAAGCTGCAACACGCAAGAGAGCAAAAAGCTCTGAAACAGAAGGGCAGCGTCCGAAGTCTTGGCGCAGCCCTTTTGTTGAAAAAATGTCGCGCTCTCTGGAGCGTGAAACGTGAGGCTTGTCAATAAAGCGCCCTCACTCCAGCCCGCTCTCCCTAACCTTCGCCTGTAACTGGGGGTAAAACGTCAGAAACCCTTCTTCCAACTCCCGATAACGTGACCCGATTTCCTCAATGATGCCACCGAAGGAATTGGCAAACCGAATCCGCGCAGCGATCACATCCAGCGCCTCGCCAACCTTGGTCAAATCACCGTACTGATTGAGCAAATCAAACGCGATCAATCGCTCTACCCGCTGCTGCATGGGCCCGTGCATTAAGGGCAATCCCTGTTCAAGCTGGCGGTAATGGTGCGCAATAGCCTGTTCTCTGGGGACGTCATAAAACCGCACCCAATGCTGCCAAAGGAAATGGTCGAACAGCACATCCAGTGCCACCCCAGCAAAACGGCGGCGGCCAGACGAAAAGGTTCGACGCTGCGAGGTAACCCAAGGATGGTGGTCGGTAAAGTGGTCCACCAGACGGTGGTTATCCAGGCCTCGGCGCAGTGGCCCCGTCAGCTCACTAACGTCCACTCCACGCATAAAATCCCCAAGCACATTGCCAACCTTCGATGATACCGTAGGTTGCGCCAAGGATAGGTGGGCGAGGTAATTCACCGCGCACTACCCGCCCATCGATACCCCAGGTTCTTTCGCATCGCAGACCACTCCTGTTCAAGAGAGGGGAACACTACCGTATCGCGATATACCCCATCGGCTGAGTGGGCACACTGCCGGAGCACCCCATCCTGCTTGGCATCCAGGCGGACAATGGCCGTGCGGGATGCGTGGTTGTACCCGTGCGCTCTCAGTTCCACAACAATAGCATTCAGCGTATCCAAGGCATGGCCCAGCAACAGCAACTCACACACCTTGTTCACCGCACTGCGCTGCAAACGGCGCGCCATTTTAGGTACTCCGGTAAGGGAATTAAACGGTCTTGGTCGACCTACACGCGACCAGGAGATCAGCCTGGCGGCCAACTAAACGAACGCCCACCCAGCACATGCACATGCAGGTGAAATACAGTTTGGCTGGCGCCGGCGCCGTTATTCACGTTCAAGCGAAAATCCTCCAGCCCTTCTTGTTTGGCCACCTGGCTGGCCACCAGTAGTAAATGCCCAAGCAGCGCCTGATCGGCTTCTTCAGCATCAGACAACTTAGCAATCGGCTTCTTGGGAATCACCAGAAAATGCGTAGGCGCCTGCGGGTTGATATCCCGGAAAGCCAGGCACTGGTCGTCTTCAAAGATGATATCAGCAGGAATTTCACGGTCGATGATCTTGGAGAACAGGGTTTCAGCCATTGTCTTTTCACTCCTTGGGTAACGCTAGACCAAAGCAGGGCATTGGTACTCATGATGTGCATTTCACTGTGTATCGGGTGTGCCCCGGTTCACAGCTACGGCGATAACTGCTCGTAAAATGTTCGCTGTGGACCACAGTGCACCTTAGCGGCAGCCCAGAATAATGGCATTATAGTGGCCTGTCTAAACCCACCATCATCACCGGAATAGCATGGCCACTCTTTTTGTCGAAAATTTAACTGTCGCCGATTTCTCTTACCTCCATTCCAAGCGCGGTATGGTGGGTGAATCATGGCTTGTTGACCTAGAACTCAGCGGCGAGCTAGATGATCAGGGCATGGTCTTCGATTTTGGCCACATCAAGAAGCAAATCAAACAGCTCATTGATGACAATGTCGATCACCGCCTACTGGTTCCGGTCGACAGTGACCAGGTCACTATTACTGAGCGCGATAAAGACATCAGCCTTGAGTGGATATATCGTGGCGGCACCATCCGTATGATCGCCCCCAACCAAAGCCTACTTTTAATGGCCGGCCCGGAAGTCACCAAGGCCAGCCTGACCCTGTATCTGATGGACCTGATCCAAACCGTAGTGCCCAAAAATGTGGAGGAAGTGCGCGTAGTTCTGCGCGAAGAAGATACTGGAACCGCGCCGTTTTACCACTATTCACACGGTCTAAAAAAACATGATGGCAACTGCCAGCGCATTGCTCACGGCCACCGTTCCAATATCCACATTTTCGAGAATGGCCGCCGCAGCCGTTACTGGGAAAAGCTGTGGGCGGATCGCTGGGAAGATATTTATCTAGGCACCGAAGAGGACCTGGAAGGCACTTACTATATCGACGAAATCCCCCATCACCGATTCCGCTACGATGCACAGCAGGGGTATTTTGAACTGGTGATCCCGGAAGATCACTGCTACATGATCGATACAGACACCACCGTAGAGCAGCTGGCGACCCACATTGCCAATCAACTGGCCACCGAAGCCCCGGGCAAACACTTTCGTGTCCGGGCCTTCGAAGGCGTAGGTAAAGGAGCCATTGCCGACGCCGGCGAAAACATGCCGGGCAAGACCCACAATAGCTGGCTCAGCAGCACGCCGGTAATCTAATAGCAAGGGAACGACCCTATCCCTACCGATGGAGCGCCAAGCCGAAGTGCACAGCTCGCACCTCGGCCATGGCGCACGAACAAAACGCTACAAGGCCGACAACACACCAATTCGTGTTTTCAACGTTCAGCTCGGCACGCGTAACGTCTCTTATTCCTCTGCCAGAATACGCTCCGCTTCCTCCTGAATTAGCCGGCGCAGCCAGCGATGGGCTACGTTGTGATGCAGCAGCGACGACCAGGCCATCTTCAATTCGAATTCGGGAATATCGAACGGCGGTTGCTTGATCAGCAAACGCTCATTTTGAGCCTGCATTCTTGCCACACGGCTAGGGAGCGTGGCTACCAGGTCATTGTTCATGGCCAACAAGGCCGGCATTTGATAGTGACGCGTAAAGATACTGATCTTACGGCTCGTGCCCAATTGCTCCAGCGCATGATCAATCCACCCCAACCCGCCGAGCTTTTCCGGGTTCATACCAAACCCTACCCCGAAACCAGTTTTCGACACCCAAATATGCTGAGCAGACAGATAACTATCTAAGTCGAACCCTTTCGCGATGGGGTTATCCCGATTGAGCAGGCAAGAGAACGAGTCTTTCCACAGGCTCACCTGATGGAACGATCCTGGGATTTCGTTAAAGCGGTTCACCGCCATATCGACCCGGCCCTGCTCCATGTCGTGGTAGCTCACATCCGACGGCGTCAAAAAATCGAGCACCACATTGGGCGCTTCGGCACGCAGGCGGCGCACAATATGCGGCACCAGGGTCGCTTCCGCATAATCGCTGGTCATGATCCGGAAAACACGACGGCTATCCGCAGGCTGAAAAACATCTTCGGGGGTGAACAGCTGCTCTGCCTGAGAAAGAATTTGACGCACTAGCGGCCGCAACTCATGGGCTCGTTCCGTCGCAGTCATACCATCACTAGTACGGATCAACAGCGGGTCGCCAAACAATTCCCGCAGCCGCTTCAGGGAGTTACTCA
The DNA here is from genome assembly GCF_000009365.1 of Alcanivorax borkumensis SK2. Lineage (NCBI taxonomy): Bacteria > Pseudomonadati > Pseudomonadota > Gammaproteobacteria > Oceanospirillales > Alcanivoracaceae > Alcanivorax > Alcanivorax borkumensis. The sequence goes on from NC_008260.1 coordinate 2,422,360, forward strand.
TTGCCGGTTGAGTAATGCCTAACTGCTCCGCTGCACGAGTCACATTCTGCTCGCGTAAGAGCACATCCAGATACTTGAGCAGATTCAAATCTGCCGCCCCAATATTCATTAAGTGAATAGCCGCCCATTCTTACATCAGTAAAAGAAATTGTAACACTGTATGATCCGCGCTGACATCGTGTCCCCGGTTCACATGAACACACCTTTTCCCCCGTAATAGCCTTTACGGTAGCGAGCATTAACAAATTGCAATACTGGCACGCTGCTAGTATCGCTTTAAAGCAAAAAAATGCGTAAGGTTCGGCTGTCTGATGCAAATGCTTTATGTGCTCATTTTTTATCAGCCTAGCAATCCATGCTCCATACGAAACACAAAAACTGAGTACCAAAGGTGTTCCCGTAAGAAAATTGCGATGTGTCCACCCCTCAAGGTATTGCAACAGCCTGCAGCTTGTATCCCGATAACAGCACAGCCTGCTCTGTTGTCATAGGCCGGCAAGCCTCGTGCGCCAGCCATATGTAAGTAGGCGTGATTCAGAGGTTAATATGACAAACAACGCAACCACGCGGACTGAAAAGTTCGTGGTTCGTTTTCCCTATGGCATGCGAAACCAGGTCGCCGAGGCAGCCAATGATAGCCATCGCAGCATGAATGCAGAAATTATTGCCCGTCTGGAGCACAGTTTGGACAATTGGCCCCAAACCCTGCCCCACACAGAAACCCCCGTTCCACAGGGCAATGAAGAAACCGCATTACTGGAACGCTTTCGCCAACTCTCCCGGAGCAAGCAACAAGCACTATTAGCTCTTTTGGATTAAGTTGACGCGCCAAGACTAACGACAACCGGCCTTCTGTCCCTACAATACGCCGCTACTAACCACGCGGCGATTATCTGTTCGGCAACACTTTGCACTATGATGACTACATGATGCTCAAAAAACGCCGTCACCGATTCATGGACCGACAGGAGTCTTTACCGCTGTGACTGCAAACCAGAACCACACGCCATTGCCAACCGGCAACGATATTACGTTACCGTGGCATCTGCGCTTGCCCAAACCGCTGGAAAAGGACTTCCGCCTCTACTTCCGGGCCAGCGCGGCTAAGTCTACGCCTTGGGCCCTGGCTCTAGTGGCATTCCTTATTGTCTCCGCCATGTTTATTGAGTCACGCATTTCTGTCGATGTCTTAAGCTTTTCCTGGCGGTCAAGGCTGTTCACCTTGATGCTCACCGGTGGCTGCCTTGTGCTGCTGCGCAAACCTCAGTGGCGCAACTGGCTTCACGAAGCCACTCTAGTGCTCGCTTTTGCCATCTCGCTCACCGGCAATTATCTAGGCGTCACCATTGAGCCCTCATTGTCCTATCCCTTTTTCTTGCATACACCACTGGCTATCCTGATGATCTGCATCTTGATCAGAGTGCCCTTCTATGTAGCACTGGGCAGCTCGGCGATCATGATTGCTTGCATGATCTTTAGCCTGCAGCTCAACCCCGGCCGGTACCCCTTTGAACCAACCACCTTGGTGCTGGTCTCGCTGGCCTTTACCTGCACTGGGCTGTTCGGCCAATATGTTTACGAACGGCTTCTGCGCCAGTACTTTCTCTCCGAACACGTGCTATTCCAGCACAGAAATGAATTACACTCCGCCAATCTGGTGCTGGAAAATCAGGCCACTGTCGACGGCATGACCGGCTGTATTAATCGCCGGGGAATGGAAAGCCGCCTGAACCACCTTTATCACCAGCTAAAACAAAAAACCCCGGATGCCCCCGAGCGCATTACCCTGATATTGTTCGATATCGATTTCTTCAAACAATACAATGACACCTATGGCCACCCAGCCGGGGACGAGTGCCTGAAAAAAGTAGCGAGTGTGCCGCTGGGGATGGTGCAAAGCGATACCGATTTCGTCGCTCGCTATGGTGGCGAGGAATTTGTCATTACCCTGGCGGACTCCAGCTTCAACGATGCACTGGTGTTTGCCGAGCGCATGCGTAACCGGGTAGAACAGCTCGGAATCCCCCACAGCGGCTCCCGGATCAGCCAAGTAGTTACCATCAGTGTCGGGGTCGCCTGCTCGGACAGCAATGCAGAAAATGGCGGACAGCTGTTAAAGATGGCGGACGAAGCACTTTATCAGGCAAAAGGCTCCGGTAGAAACCGCGTAGCACTGATGAGCAATCAAGGCGTGGTTGAGGTATTGAATTAAACGGCGGCTACGCAAAACTGATTCATTGATTCTTACTTACAAAGGCCGCGCCCTGAATGTTAAGCGCGGCCAAGCCTTTAGCTTTAGCGTCATATCAAAAACGGCTAACACGTGGTTGAGTGTGCCCTCCTACCGATTAAGTTGGCACAGTGGGTTTGCACGCTAATCCGCAACAGCTTGCTATTTACGCCGCAAGTCCTTCTGCCGGTCCAAAGAACTCATAATGGATATCGGCATCGTCCACACCTTTATCCTGCAACAGCCCATACACCGCTTTGAGCATCGGTACCGGACCACAAAAATAATACTCTGCGCGGCGATCGCCCACCAGCTGATCCAGCAATGCGCAATCCAGAAACCCTGTGCTGTCAAAGTCAACCTTCTCCTGGTCCTGGGCAGACGGCTCACTATAACGAACATGACAATGCAAGTTATCGTGGTTGTCCGCCAACTGCTGCAACTCTGCAGCAAAAGGCCGAACAGCGCCATTCAGGGCACACTGGATAAAGATCACTTCACGACCCTGTTGGTGAGCCAGCGCCCCATGTAGCATCGAGAGCAGCGGCGTGACGCCCACCCCACCGGCAACTAACACTAATGGCACTCCCTCAGCATTCGCATCGGCCAGGGTAAATTCACCACAGGGTGGCGCCACCTCGACAACATCACCTTCCTGAAGATGCTCATGGATATAACCGGAGCACACCCCATCGGGCGCTTCGTCAGCGAGGGCTCGCTCCCGTTTCACACTAATTCGGTAATGGCTTTCCCCCGGCGCACAGGACAAGCTGTAGTTACGCATTACCGGTAGCCCACCCGGCGGCGTCACCCGCACAGTAATGTACTGGCCAGGCTGATGTGGCTGCAGTGCCTCCCCATCTTGGCGAGCAAGATAAAGAGAAACAATATTCTCACTTTCCTGCTCACGGCGAGCGACAACAAAGGGCTTGAAACCCTGCCATCCGAAAGTATCTTGCTGGTGCTGATACAGCGCTCCTTCACGCCCAATAAAAATATCCGCCAGTGCACCGTAAGCCGCCGCCCAGGCATCAATAATTTCCGACGATTCATCGATCCCCAGCACTTCTTGAATGGAGGCCAGCAGGTTTGCACCAACAATGGGATAGTGCTGTGGCTGAATCCCCAAAGAAACGTGTTTCTGGGCAATCAATTCCACGGCATCCGCCAGTGCAGCCGGGTTATCGACGTGCTGGGCATAGGCACAAATAGCACCAGCCAGAGCGCGCTGCTGGGTTCCGGCCTGCTGATGGGCCGGATTAAAAAACGCTTGCACCTCCGGGTTTTCCCGAAACATACGCGCATAGAAATGCCGAGTGAGCGTCTCTCCATTTTCCTGCAGCACAGGAACGGTTTGTTTAATAACAGCCAGTTGGCTCTGGGTAAGCATGGCGTGACTCCTGTTGGCGACCAATAATAGGCATTTTACATGCCTCTTTTAAATGGGCATATTAGATACTCATTTTTTGGAGGTCAAGCCATGCAACTCACAACACATACGGACTACGCCCTGCGGACTCTCATTTACCTCTCCCTACGGCATGACAAGCTCCCAACCACCATCCAGGAAATCGCCGATGCGTACCACATCTCCAACAACCACGTAGCCAAGGTTGCACAGACACTGGTACAACTGGGTTATGTGCAGAGTTTAAGAGGCAGGAGCGGCGGCTTGGTAATGGCCAAACCTGCAAACGAGATAAACGTGGGGGAGCTGATACGGCAGACAGAAAACCTCAAACTACTGGACTGTTTTGGCACAGAATCGTCTTGCCCAATAGACCCTGCCTGCAAGCTGAAAAACGCACTAGGCAAAGCCCAAGCCGCCTTTCTTCAGACTCTAGATCAATACAACTTGGCAGACTTCACCGATAATAGCGATGAGCTTCGCATCCTGCTCAAACAAGTTTAAAGCAGGGCACTCAAGGCGCCCTGTCGCCATTATTTATTGGCTCTTTTTTCTCGTCGTTTCTCTTTTAGAGTTTTTTGCGGTTTTTTCTTCGTTTTTTCTTTACTCATAACGTTTTTCCTTCAATTTGACTGCATACTTTTTCGTATTCTTTACGGCAAATCGTGCAAAACAGAACCCTCCTTCTTCTCGTTAAAAATTCTACTTCCTGCTGGTTTTTTTACTTTCAACAAAAGATATCGGTGTCGATGACCGAGAAAATCCACATTGACCACCGCGCCAGGCAAGGACCCAAGCAAAGCCGCGCCCAGCGGGGAAAGCACAGAAAGATCTTTGTTATCCAGGGGTCTTTTTCCAGCTTCTGCCAAAATGAAAGACATCTGCTCTTCATCTTCAAGGCTGAATAAAAAAACGCGATCGCCTACCGCTGCCGCAGCAAGATCGCTCTCGACGCCACGCAACATCTCAATTTTCTCCATCACTTCCATGAGCCGAACCGGCGAAAGAAAGAACAGGGGTGTTTTTGCTAAATAGCGTTTTCCATAGCCATAGCGAAACAACGACAAACGCTTCATAAGCGCAGCCATAAACCGTTCACCAAATTAATAAGAAAAGAGGGGGGTATCGAACGATGTCGAAAACGGAAAATAAGCCGGACGGGTTCCGCCCGGCTTAAACCGGAAAGGTGGGGAGAAAATCCATCCAAAGAGAGAAAAGATAAAACACAACGGCGTTCCTACATTGAGCTTGAACCGAATATAGAAGCAACCATAGCCGGAATAATAAATATAGCAAGCCTCAAAAAAGAAAGCGGCGTTTTCATTATTGAGAAAATTATTTTCGCGAATTTTCACTTAAGAGCGGTTTCTCATAGAACGGCGCGCAGAAACACTATAATCCTCACACCCCAGCGCCATCTCACTGTTACCACTGCGGCTGATCATCCAGTGTGGTCTGCAACACAGAGAAGGCACTTTCCAGCTGCACGCTTTTTCTGGCACGGGAATACACCAGAAACACCGGGTAACTGAACTCGGGGGCGTCGGTTTCGCGAATCAGCGCCCCGTTTTCCAAATATGGCTGAGCAACACGGGTTCGGAAATAGCCACTACCCCCATTAGCCACTAGGTACTGAATCGCCAGCGGCCCCAAATCCATAGTTAGGCCGGCACGGGCCTTTTCCGGCTGCGCCACATCGTGTTGCTGGCGAAAATGCGCCCCCCAATCCACATATACATAGGGCTCCGCCGTGTGGGAGGTGCGGACCAGAATCAGTTTCTCTTCAAGCAACTGCTCCACCTGCATACCGGGCCAGTAATCCGGCTGATGAACCAGCACCGCATCCAGCACGCTCTGCTCCAGCCGCTCATGCAATGAACGGGGCTCGCCCACCTCAATACGCAAAGCCACATCCGGCAACACCTCCCGCAGCGCCGATAGCCAGTTGAGCAGCAGTGGATTCCACAGGCTGATCTCCGCCCCCAATGTCAGCACTGATTCAGCGCCCTGCGGTAACGGCAGCTCCCTGCGGGCAGCTTCCCAGGTCTGAACCAGCTGGCTGGCATGGCTGGCAAACCGCTCTCCGTGATCCGTCAGCGTCGCCCCGCTGCGGTTACGCACAAACAGCCGGCACCCCAGCTGCCCTTCCAGGTTCTGCACCCGCGCTGTAACTGTAGTCTGGGTTATGTGCAACCGATCCGCCGCTGCCATAAAGCTGCCGGTGCGAACGATTTCCAAAAAGGTACGGGCCAGATCAATATCCAATGGGGGCTCCTCACACAAGCTCAAACCAAACTTATATCAACATCTTCGATATTAAATCCCCTTATATTTCATTATTTCCTATAAAAAAGAGCCTTCATACTCATTGTCATGGTAATAACCAGAGCGCCCCATTCCATGACGCCCCCGCAAACGACAACCCCCTTTTCCGCCCCTCAGTGGCAACAGGTTCAACAACTGCTAGGCCTATTGGATCAACGCCAAGCCCTCTGGCTCAGTGGCTACTTGGCCGCCGGCGCGCCGGCGGCCGCTCCACAGGTTGCCCCCACCCCAAGTAATGCCGCGCTTATCGCCTACGGGGGCGAAACCGGCAACAGTGAGAGCATCGCCCAAGCGCTGGCCGAACAGGCACTCCAGCAAGGCATTCGCGTGGACGTGCAAGACTTGGCCAAATTGCGGACACGACAACTCAGCAAACGCAAACACCTATTGCTTATTTGCAGCACCCACGGCGATGGAGACCCTCCCGAACCCGTGGTGCCTTTTTACGACGCCTTGATGGCCGATAATGCACCGCGCCTGGAAGGCCTGCAGTTCTCGGTACTGGCACTGGGCGACAGCAGCTACGAGCACTTTTGTGTCACCGGCCAGCAGCTGGATGAGCGACTGGAAGCGCTGGGCGGCACGCGCTTGCACCCGCGTCAGGAGTGCGACGTAGACTTTGACGAACCCGCTGCCCGCTGGGGTAAAGCCGTACGCGAGCAGCTGCCCCGTAGCGATCAGCGTGGAGCCACATCCACGATAACGAGTGCGCCCGCCCACTCCGCACTGACCTACAGCAAAAGGCATCCGCTCAGTGTCGAGGTACTGGAAAACCTAAACTTGAGCCACCCGCAGCGGACCACGCCGATCCATCATCTGGAGCTGGCGTTGAAATCCCCGGACTTCTCCCTCGCCCCTGGGGATGCGGTCGGGGTACTCGCCGACAACCCACCGGCATTGGTCGCCGCCGTGCTGGATGCCTGCCATCTATCTGGAGAGGCGCCGGTCATTGTTCAGGACGAATCCATGCCATTGGTGCAAGCACTCCGCCAGCATCAAGACCTGACCATCCCCAGCACCCGTTTTTTGGAACAGTGGGCGCAGCCGAGTGATAGCCCGATTCTGAAACAGCAATTGAAAGCCCCCAGCAAGGCACAGCGGCAATACTTGAAAACCGTCCAGGTACTGGATCTGCTACGTCAGGCGCCCGCCACACCGGACCCGCAAGCCCTGGTCGATGCCCTGCGCCCGCTGCAACCGCGCTTGTACGATGTGGCCAACAGCCTGGAGCACATCGACGATGAGCTGCACTTGAACGTGAAAGCGTATCGCTACGACATTGCCGGTCGGCAGGAAAGCGGCATTGCCTCCCAATACCTGCTCACTCTGGAACCCGGTGACACCGTGCGCATTTATCCGCACCGCAACGCCCGCTTCCATTTGCCCGATGACCCGCACATTCCGGTCATCCTGATTGCCGAGGGCAGCGGCATCTTGAAAATGGCCGTGTCGATGGCGCCCTGCGAGATCAACTGGGAGGGTTTTTCCAGCAGTTCGGCGGACGTATCCGCATGACCACCAACCAGAACCTGCAGCTGACCCACGTGGAAGAACACGAACGGGAACAGATCAGCTGGCGACTGGACGATTTAGGTCTGAGCCAGCGGCTCAAGCCCGACCTGCAAGCCGCCCATATGCTCAGTTGCGTAGCCTTCCCCACCTGCGGTTTGGCCATGGCCGAAGCGGAACGCTACATGTCAGACCCGCTTGATCTGTTTAATCGCCTCAAACAGCAGTACGGCCTCAGACAAGTACCGATCACCTTGCGCGTAACCGGTTACCCAAACGGGTGTGCTCGCCCTTATCTCGCAGAAATTGCCCTAACTGCCGCGCTCCGGGACTCTACAACTTATACCTGGGCAGCAGTTTTAACGGCGACAGACTCAACCGTCTGTACGCCAGCAACGTCAATGAAAGCCTTTTCATTGACCTGATTGCTCCGTTGTTCGAAGCCTTTGCCCAGCAAAGAGAGTGTGGCGAATCGTTTGGTGACTTCCTCATTCGCAGTCAGCAACTCGATTGCGAACGTGATAACACCCCACTCAATAACAACCCGGCAGATGCGCACCCCATTGCCCTCCAGCCCCATTGAATCAGGAGTGACCATGTCCGATTACTTGTTTATCCAAAGCCAGGACCCGTTCACCGAGGTCCGCACCGAGCACCAGTTCGCCCTTGCCGGCCAACTCTACGATGCCGGGCATAACGTGCGCCTGCTACTGGTACAAAACGGGGTAACCCCGGCCCACAAAGGCGCGCGCAGTGTGCATTTCGACAAGCTATTGAAATGGGGCGTACCGGTGCTGGCCGATAATTTTTCTCTGAAACAACGGCAAATATTGGAGAAGGACCTGAAAGAAAACATTGCCAGCAGCAGTCTCGACACCGTTATCGACGCCCTGCTCGACGGCGAAAAAGTCATCTGGAATTGAGTCATTGGAGTCATCATGAGTAATAGCAAAACACTGACCTTTGCATTCATGGATCCACCGTTCGAGAGTGAACGCACGGTAACATTTTTTCGACTGCTGGACGCCGCGCTGGAAAAAAACGCTAACGTTCGCGTGTTTGCCTACGAAGGTGCTGTCGCTCTGTCTTTTTCCAAACAAGCCCCCCATGGCAACGCCGTACACGGCCTCAACCGTGAAGAAGAATCCCTCCCGCTGAGTAAAGATTGGGTTGCCGCCTTGCAACAAAAAGCCACTGACAAAGGGCTGACCTTCGAGTGGATCAACTGTGGGCTGTGTGTAGACGAACGCGGCGTTAACGACGTGATCGACGGCTGCGGGCGAGGCGGCCCACCGGATTTATGGCGCTACGCCAGCAAGGCCTTCAACACTCTCACCATTGGCACGAGGTAAGCCATGAAAGCCCTACAAGTTATTGATCAGGCATTTCGTACCACTACCGAAGAGCAGGACGACACCATTCTCTGGCTTACCCAATCCATGCGCGGTGCCGGTGGTCATTTAACCGTTCTACTCAGCGGTCATGCCGTGTATTACGCCACTCAGCACCAAACACAACCGGCCTTAACGATTGCCGGGTGGGCACAAACCCAACCCGCCAACCTACCGCGAGATATAGGTAACCTACTGCACAGTGGCGTGCCCGTTTTCGCGGTTACCGAAGACCTGGAAGAGCGAGGCCTGGATCGCCAAACCCTGCTCGACGGTGTACAGGCAGTCAGTCGCCAAGGCTTGGTCAACCTATATGAAAGCGTGGATCAGATCTGGCAATGGTGATGCTTCCTAAGCCACTACGTACCCCTCTGCTGCATACCCTGGGCTGCGAACTGCCTATCATGCTGGCAGGCATGGGCGGCGTGTCTCGCCATCAATTGGCGGCGGCGGTAAACCAGGCGGGTGGCTTCGGCGTACTGGGCATGGTCCGTGAACCCGTGGAACGCATTCGCCAGGAAGTGGAAGCACTACGTGCCATCAACGATGGCCCGTTTGCGGTTAACCTGATTCCCGCCGCCACAGAACGGCGTCTGCTGATGGACCAAGTTGCCACTTGCCTGGCGCTACAGGTAGACGCTTTTGTGTTCTTTTGGGATGTGGATACCGGCCTGGTGCAATACCTGAAACAAGAAGGCAAGCAGGTGATCTATCAGGTGGGCAACCAGCGCGATGCAGACCTGGCACAATCCGCAGGCGCCGATGTCTTGATCGTGCAAGGGCACGAAGCCGGCGGCCATGTTCGTGGCACCACGGCCACCTTGTCACTGCTCCCCCAGGTCGTCGCCAATAGCGACGTACCGGTGGTGGCTTCCGGCGGCATTGCCAGCGGCGGCGCCATGCTGGCGGCGTTCTCCATGGGCGCGCAGGGCGTCAGCCTGGGCAGCGCTTTCCTTGCCACCCATGAAGCCAATGCGCACTCGCACCACAAACAACGCATCGTTGATGCCCGCGCCGACGATACCGTTTACACCACGCGCTTTTCTCGTAACTGGCATGAACCCGCGCCGGTCCGCGTGCTCAGCAACGCCGTCACTCGAGGCGATTACGATGAAGCCGACCCGGATACCTGTATCGGCGAACAGGACGGGCAACCGATTTATCTATTTTCCACCGATTCACCGTTAACGGGCGCCCAGGGGAAACTCGACGACATGGCACTGTTCTGCGGCCAATCGTGCAGTCAGATCAACGCGATCACCAGTGTGCAGCAGCGCATCGATACACTGCTCGACGAGGTACATATTCGCATTGCCGCGTTATACAGGGATTCACGCTGACCGGAGGTCTTCCATGTCACCACCGACTAGGCAAGAAACACCACAACGCGAACGTATTCGTCCGCTACCCAGCCTTGTTCTCCTTCTCTTGGTTACCGCATCCCTGTGGGGCGCCGTCTATATCCTCGCCCAATATGTTCACCCTCACGGCTCCAGTGCCTGCCCCCAGCACTGCCAGACCAGCGAACAACACCGCAACAAAACCTGATACCGTTACTTCAAAAAAAGACAACCGCTATCCGTCTAGGGAGGTCAGACATGTCTTCAACGCAAATTAACATTCACTGCAAACGCGCCTACGAAAAGCCTGCACCAAATGATGGCTATCGGCTTCTCATCGACCGAATATGGCCACGAGGCGTCAGTAAAGAGGACCTGAAAATAGACGAATGGAACAAGGAATTAGCCCCTTCTGATGAGTTGCGAAAATGGTTCGATCACGACCCTAAAAAGTGGGCCGCGTTTTACCAGAAATATCACCATGAATTACAAAAAAACATGCATAAAGAAACACAACATGCATTACGAAAAAAGCCAAAACCAGCGGCCTTACGCTAGTTTATGGTGCTAAAGACGAAGCTCACAACAATGCCGTAGCGCTGAAAATGTATCTACAACAGTCGGATACGTGAGGGCACATTAACGCGATATAACTTCCGTTATGTTTTCTCAAAGCAAACACCACAAACTCGATTTTTTTTCGCTCTAATAATAGGGTTGTTACTTCATCGGCGGCACAATAGTAACCGGGTCCAACTTGACCTCGAACCAGTTCAGGCGCCAGTCCAGGTGTGGCCCGGTGGCACGACCAGATGCGCCCACCTTCGCCACCTGCTCGCCCTGTTTGACCGTCTGCCCCTCTTTCACCAAAACTTCGCTAAGGTGAATCATGGTGGACGACACCCCATAACCGTGGTCCATAATCAGGGTGCCGCCAGAGTAATAATTATCTTTCTGCACCAACGTCACCACCGCATCCGCTGGCGCCACCACCACGGTGCCCGAGGGCCGAGCCACATCCACACCATAATGCGGCCGACCAGGCTTGCCGTTATAAACTCGCTGACTGCCGTACACCCCACTGATACGCCCGGTAAGAGGCCATTGAAAATCACTCAGAAACGCGAGCAAGTCTGAGTTTGTATTCCGTGCTTTTTTGATCTCGGCGACTTCTTTACGAATGCGTTTTAGCACCACCTCCGGTGGAGGCTCTACTGTGCGCTTAGGCACCCCTTCGATACGCTGTATCGCATACTCACGCTTATCCAGCGTCACGAGAACTTGTTGTTGTTCACCGTTTTTTTCCAGCACCAACGTCTGTTGTAAATCAGCATCACGGCCTACACCAATAACGAAAAAACCCTCATCAGTGGTCCGCACCGTGCGATCGTCAAACCGCACCGTCACACCTCGCTCCACCTGCCCACGCAACAACGCCCCTTGAGTCCGTTGACCTTCCAATGACAACAACCAGTCATTCGCTATGGACAAAGAAGACAACAAGCAAAGCAATACAAAAAAAAGAGTACGCACAGAAAACCTCAAAGACGAATGGGATGGCAGTTTTGTGAGCGCCACCAACGGCGCATCTACAAAAAGCCCTTCATAAAAATTGACTGCCATCGTCCACATCCAACTGCACTGGGTCTAGATGCTTCTCGCTGTACTGGCGCCACACCCGTGAGCGAATGAAAAGCTGGTAAAGATCCGGGTCCAAATGATTGTTATTGCGCATTCGCTGCATGATACCTAGCGCTTCACTGAGTTTGAGTGGTGTTTTATAAGGGCGTTCCTTAGCCGTCAGTGCCTCGAACACATCAGCGATGGCCATGATGCGAGCGGGGACCGACATCTGCTCTCGGGTGAGTCCAAGCGGAAAGCCGGTGCCATCCATTTTCTCATGGTGGCCACCGGCATATTCCGGCACCTGCTTAAGCTTGCGGGGAAAAGGGAGCGAGCCCAACATGTCTAGGGTCACATCCATATGACCATTTATAATCTGTCGCTCCTCTGGTGTCAGCGTGCCGCGCGCAATACACAGGTTGTACACTTCCTCGTCGCTGAGCAACGGCTTTTCCTGCCCCCAGACATCAGTCCAAGTACGCGCCGCGATCTCCTTCACCCGCTGCTGGTCCACCGCCGCCATGGCCTCACCACCTCGGTTAATTCGCTCAAGAAAAGCCAATTCCTCTTTCAGTACGCCGATATCCTCTTCCATGCGCAGGCGACTGGCAGGCTCATCGGCTGGATTAAGTAGGCTGGCCTTTTCATAACGAAACTGAATCTGCGCACGTAAAGTTGCAAAGCGACTGGCCACCTCATTAATCCGATCATGCAGTGTGTGCAGCTTAGTGGACTTGTCGAGCACCGAATCCGGTGTCGCCAACTTGCCACAATCGTGTAACCAAGCGGCCACATGCAGCTCGTACCAACCATCCTCATCCAGTGAAAAATCAGGAAACAGTATCTGATCATCACAGGCCGCCTGGGCCAGCATTTCTGTAATGACCGGCACTCGCTGACAGTGGGCACTGGTATGGGAGCTCTTCGCATCAATGGCCTGGGCCAGCACCTTGATAAAGGCATCCAGCAAATCCTTTAGCTCCTGTACCTGGCTAAGGTTACTCAAGGCTATGCCGCCATAGGTCAGCAGCGACTGAAACATCAGATGACCATTTCCGCCCAAACGCTGCAAGTTGCGCGGCACGGGCTTGTCATAGGCCAATTGCAGCACACCAGTAACAAGGCCTTCATGGTTATATAATGGCCAAAGCTGCAGTCCTTTGGCCTGCGGAGCCAGTTCGGCAAGCAACTTCTGATCAACCTCGCCAAGGCGAGTTTGCGTCAACGCGACGGTGAGAGGTTCTCCGGCGGTAAAACACTGCTCGACAATACCGCCATCAGCGTCATTGCCTAATGGGCGGAACCAGTGAGGTTTCTCTTTTATTTCATCACTTTCACCGGTGGCATCATGGCACAGACAATTCAAGCCGGCCTGCGGCCGGCCATCGGTATACAACCATACCCAGCCGGTGTCCGCGTGGCACAGGTGGCGTACTTCCTTGAGCAGCGCACTTAGCAAGCGCGGCACATCCTTTTGCTCACTGAGATGTTGCGCGACCCGCAACAAACGTGGCAACGATTCACTATCCGTCATTCGTCGCATCTGTAGAGGGTGATGTCATGAGTTATCCCGCTCCATCGGGTTGATCCTTGGACTCTCATCGGTCTCTCTATCATCTATTCCGCCTATGCCTGCCCGCCAAGCATAGGCGGGAGCCCGCGAACAGGCAAAACTCTATGCGACAGGCCATTTAATTCCCGTCAATCGCAATCACGCCGGCTAAATCGAGCCCTGTTTAATAGTCGCCGCACCTTGATGCGGAGGGCCTGATTGCCTACCATCTTCCGGTTCTGAGCCAACCACCTGGATCCCTTGTCACTCATGAGTGTGAGCTATCAACTGCCCGATGGGGCAAATATGGAGTTTGAGCAGCCGGTCTCCGCCTTGGAAATTGCCGGTCGCATCAGTAAAAAACTCGCCAAGCAAGCTTTGGCCGCTAAAGCCAACGGCAACCTGATTGATGTCTATCTGCCCATCGACGACGGCGCCACGGTGGAAATCATCACCCGAGATACCGACGAAGCCCTAGAGCTTATTCGTCACGATGCCGCCCATGTTATGGCCCAAGCCGTGCAGGAGCTGTTTCCAGACACCCAGGTGACTATTGGCCCAACCATTGCCAACGGCTTCTATTATGACTTCCATCGGGACATACCGTTCACACCGGATGACCTGAAAACCATTGAAAAGCGCATGCTAGAGATTGTGCGCCGCAATGAGGAAATAAGGCGTGAAATATGGGATCGAGATGAGGCTGTCGCTTTTTTCCTGGAAAAAGGTGAAGAATTTAAGGCCGAAATCATCCGTGACCTGCCCGCCGATCAAGAAGTGAGCCTCTATCGCCAGGGCGATTTCATCGACCTGTGTCGTGGCCCGCACCTGCCCAGCACCAGCAAACTGGGCGATGGCTTCAAACTGACTAAGGTCGCTGGCGCTTACTGGCGTGGCGATGCTGACAAGGCGCAACTACAGCGCATCTACGGCACCGCCTGGCGCGACAAGAAAGAGTTGAACGCTTACCTCAAACAGCTTGAAGAAGCGGAAAAACGCGATCACCGTAAACTGGCCAAGGAAATGGGTCTATTCCATATCCAACAAGAAGCGGTAGGCAGCATGTTCTGGCACCCTAAGGGCTGGCGCATGCGCAAAAACCTGGAAAATTACATCCGCGGAAAAATGGAAAAAGGAGGCTATGAAGAAGTCTCCACTCCGCAAATGATGGATCGTATTCTCTGGGAACAATCCGGCCATTGGGACAAATACGGCGAAGACATGTTCACCGTCTGCACCCACGACCACAAAGAAATGGCCGTGAAGCCGATGAACTGCCCCGGCCACGTACAGATCTTCAAACAGGGGATCACCAGCTACCGAGACTTGCCCATTCGCTTGGGAGAGTTCACCACCCTGTTCCGTAACGAAGCCCACGGCGCCCTACATGGCCTGATGCGAGCCCGCTCGTTCAGCCAGGACGATGCTCACATCTTCTGTACCGAAGAGCAGGTTAACGAAGAAACCGCCGGCTTCATCAAGATGCTGCGCGAAGTCTACGCAGATTTTGGATTCGACTCGTTCCGTATCAAATTCTCGGACCGCCCGGATAACCGCGCCGGCTCCGACGAAACCTGGGACAAAGCCGAAGGCGCACTGCGCTCGGCGGTGGAATCCCTGGGCCTGGAATGCGAGCTTAACCCGGGTGAAGGGGCCTTCTACGGCCCAAAACTGGAGTTCGTGCTCCGTGACGCCATTGGCCGTGACTGGCAGTGCGGCACCCTGCAGGTGGACTTTGTGCTGCCCGATCGCCTGGATGCCGAATACGTGGCCGAGGACGGCTCCCGCCAGCGCCCAGTCATGTTGCACCGTGCTGTTCTGGGCTCTTTGGAACGCTTCCTCGGCATCCTGATCGAGTCCACCGCCGGTCACCTACCCCTGTGGCTAGCGCCGCGGCCGGTGGCGGTTTGCACCATTACCAACTCCGCCGACGAGTATGCCACCACCGTGCAGCAGAAACTGGTTGCCGCCGGGATACCGGCAGAGCTGGATATTCGTAACGAGAAGATTGGCTTCAAGGTCCGTGAGCACTCCCGCGCCAAAACCCCGCGTATCTGGGTAATTGGCGAGCAGGAAGCACAACACAACCAAGTCGCTATTCGTACCCTTGGCTCCCAAGCCACCGAAACCGTAGATCTGGACGAAGCCGTGGCGGCCTTGGCCGAAGCAACACGCTTACCGATCTGACCCGGCGCCACTGGTAAGAGTACCCCTCAAGGTGCGAACTGTGCTCGGGAAAGCTTTCGCAAGCAGGTTCGCCCCTCAAGAGGGGCGCCTACATCCTGAATAGAAACGCCCTGGAGGCGTCATGTTCAAACACAACGAACAACAGCCCGAAGGCTTTCAGATTTCCCTCAAAGAAGCCCTCGACAACTTGGCGTTCAACGACGCCGGGCTAGTGGCAGCCATTGCTCAGCAGCACGATAGTGGCGAAGTATTGATGATGGCATGGATGAATCGCGAGGCCATTGAAGAGACTCTGGCCACGGGACGCGTTTGCTATTTTTCCCGCTCGCGAGGGAAGTTATGGCGTAAAGGCGAATCCTCCGGCCAAGTACAAACGCTGAAAGAACTGCGCATTGATTGCGACGGCGACGCCTTGCTAGTGAAAGTGGACCAGACCGGCTCCGCTTGCCACACCGGCCGCCGCGACTGCTTCTACTGGAAAGCCGACGCCAACAACGTGACCATCGACAAAGCCCCCATCAAAGACCCCAAAGAGCTGTACGGCAAATGACCTTACGATTGCAGAACACCCTCACCGGCAAAAAGGACGACTTCATTCCGCTGGACCCTAACCGCATCACCCTTTACGTGTGCGGCCCCACGGTTTACAACTTCGTCCACATTGGCAACGCTCGCCCGGTGGTGGTCTTTGATGTTCTGTACCGGTTACTGCAACGGCTCTACCCGAACGTGGTCTACGCCCGTAACATCACCGACATTGATGACAAGATCATCAAGGCGGCAGCGGATAACGGCGAAGCGATCAGCACCCTCACCGAACGCTTTACCCAAGCTTTTGCCGACGACATGGCATCATTGAATGCCAAAACCCCAAGCATCATTCCCAAGGCTACCGATCACATCCCCGAGATGATCCAGATGATCGCTATCTTGGTAGAAAAAGGGCACGCCTACGAAGCCGATGGCCAAGTGCTGTTCGCGGTGGAATCCATGCCCGACTACGGCAAGCTCTCCGGTCGCAAACTGGAAGACATGCTTGCTGGCGCTCGGGTGGAAGTGGCGGACTACAAACGCCACCCCGGCGATTTCATTCTTTGGAAACCGTCCACCGATGAACAGCCCGGCTGGGACTCCCCTTGGGGACGTGGCCGCCCTGGCTGGCACATCGAGTGTTCCGCCATGATCCACAAGCACCTGGGTGATGTAATTGATATCCACGGTGGTGGCCAGGATCTAATCTTCCCGCACCACGAAAACGAAATTGCCCAAGGCTGCTGCGCCCACGGAACCGACTACGTGCGTTACTGGCTGCACAACGGCTACATCAACATCGACGGCGAAAAGATGTCCAAGTCCTTGGGCAACTTCCGTTTGGTCCGCGACTTGCTCACCCAGTACCACGGCGAAACGCTGCGCTTCGCGTTACTATCGAGCCACTACCGCTCGCCGCTGAATTTCTCTGCCGATGTACTGGATAATGCAGAAAAAGGCTTGGATACGCTCTATTACGCCTTGCTCGGTCGCGGTGAAACCGTTGCACCAGAAGCGGGCTATCAACTGCCGGACAACCATCCGGTACTCGACGCTCTTAAGGACGATCTGAACACCTCCGAAGCGGTCAGCGCCTTGCACGCTATTGCCGGTGAACTGAACAAGGCCGAGCTTGACGACAAGCCCAAGCTGAAAGCCGAACTACTGGCCGCCGCCGACCTGCTCGGCCTGCTCACCGTAGAGCCCACCGCCTGGTTCCAGAACAAGAACGTGAGCGAAGATGGCCTCAGCAACGATGCCATCGACGCCCTGGTGGAAGAACGCACCCAAGCCAAGAAAGACAAAAACTTCGCTCGCGCCGATGAAATCCGCCAGCAACTCACCAAAGCAGGTATTCAACTGGAAGATACCCGCGAAGGCACCCGCTGGAGTCGATGAAAGATAGCGCCAAGCGGCTTGCTCTTAGCCAACGAGAAAAACAGATTTTTATTATCTGAAACGAAAGAGGCCGCGCCTAGAGCATAGCTTGGGCGCAGCCTCTTTCGGTCAAAACTCAATAACGGGCTATCGCATCTATCAACCAGAAACTCACAGGCAATAAAGCTATATAGCTGGCATAGGCCAAAGGCCGCCCCCGAGACGGCCATTCTTGGCGAAGATCAGTCTTCCAGCATCAGCTCGTCCATACCCGGCAGGGCTGGCAAATCTTTTCGGGTGGCATTGGCAAAGCGTGGCTTTTCCAACTGCGCCTTCAAACCTTCCAGAGTTTCCAATGGCGCCTTGGTGGACACCAAATTAGTCAACCATACCGGTACGCTGCCGCCCAAATCCATGAAGGTTTCGAACTGGACCCGCACCCAACCATTATCCATGGGCGTAATAATGAACTTGTTATCTAATGCAGGGATACGCACATAACCTTTCTGTTTACCTAGCACACCTTCGGCATTGACACTGTGCAAGGTAATTGAGCCAGTTTCTTCGTGCTGGATAAGCGTGTTGGCCAGCACCACATCACGGTCCGATACCGGCCAGATGCCGTTAAAGCGCATGTAAATTTCTTCGCGCCCTTCCATTGATAGCCGCTTGGCGCTCTGACTCTGGAAAATCCACTCAGGTAAAGTATCCACTGCGGTAATGACTGCCAGCACCGAGGTAACGGATGCCTCAACCTCAACAATACCTTTGAAGGCTTTGACCGGACTGTTGGAAACATCCCGCACATAAGTCGTAACATCACCTCGAACCTCGCCTTCCTGGCTTATTTTCCAGCTTGCCGCCCAAGCTGGATTCAGCAGCATTAGGAAGGTTAACAACAGCGTCACAAACATCGCTTGCAAAGGCCTTCTCCTTACTTTTCTCTTCAACACAAATAGATTATCCATCCACACTGACTTCAGTATCCTGCAAGCGCGCAGGCAAACAAGCGCCGGCAAGAGATTGGCCCCAATTACCAGTACAGCCGATGGCGACCCAAGGCCGGTGACTCTGCGCCAAGATGTCCCCTTTCAACTACGGGTAACGCTTCACTGCCTCCAGCTTGGCATTGCAGCAGCACTCACTACTGCCCATGTCAGACATGTTTCTGCGGGGATCCCGCCATTGTTTAATAGCCCGCACCAACCATTCCCGCACATGAAAGGCTAGGAAAATAAGCACAGGCTTCCTTTTACCTTTAATCTACTACTGAACGCTCCTTGCGTACTCAGCCCCCAGACGCGCTCGGAATCTAGACGCCATGTTAAAAGTGTGCCCACCTATCGAAAAAGCGCAACAATGTGTTCGAGTCAGCCAAGAAAACCTCGATAGCCCGGCCGATCACTTTTCTCATGGGCTTCCCTACCTTGGTACTGAGGTTACGTGCTTTGCCTATATCATCATTATAGCGCAGCACTTTCTTATCACCCTGCCTGTTAGCGCCATGGAACAGCGCTGGTATATGCGTACCCGATGCCTTTATCATGCTCTTTTACAACTAATGACAGGCAGCGCTGTTCCCGTGAAATCGCTTCTGCTTGGCGCCATCTGGCTGTACCAGAAGGTGTTGAGCCCTTGGATAGGCAACCAATGCCGCTTCTACCCCACCTGCTCGGAATACGCACGGCAGGCGGTAGAGACCCATGGCAGCCTGCGCGGCAGCGCACTGGCAGCGAAACGGCTGTGCAAGTGCCACCCTTGGCACCCAGGCGGTTTTGACTATGTGCCTGGCGCCGTGCCTGGCGCCGAGCCTGACCAGGAACAGCATCAGTGCACCCCGCTATGCAACCACCACAGCGAGGATCACTCACAGTGATCGCGGCCATGCTGAGCCCATACCGTCGCGGGCACTCTTTGCCGCTGGTTTTACCGCTGGTTGTCGGGCTGTTTCTTGTCCAATTAATACTGGCATGGCACGCCCCCGCCCACATTGACGCAGGACAGCACAGCCCCACCACAGACCTGTTAGCCTCCGCCGATTGCCAGGTCTGTACCCATGGCCACGGCATGCTGGCTCTGCCCAGCGCCTACAACGTGCTAGATTCCACACACACAGCGGCCGTTCCGCTTGCCCCCGCCACCACCGTGGCAAACCGCTACGAGCGCAACCCCTACCCGCCTCGCGGCCCTCCTTTCTCTGTCTGATTCCCGTTATTAACACCTGATCACGATGGCACACCACCTTGCTTCTCTACTCGAGTGGCATTTGCTGTGCTTGGCTGCCTTCAGGAAAGAACGTGTTTCCGGCATGAGTCCGGCCAGCCCCTTTAATCCAGCTGCGCCCTTTTACTCATGCCCTGCATGAATGCTAGAGACAGAGGTAGTTATGACTTTTCGACGCCAGACCCTCTCCGGGTGCGTCGCCGTGGCCCTATTGGCACCCACGGCAGTATTGGCTGAAGCTGAAAACAACAGTGCAGGCCTAGAAAAAGCTCACGAGCTAAAACAAGTGGACGTGTCCGCCCTGCCGCTCGGAAGCAGCAGCTCCAGCACACCCTATTCGGTGATGGATCAACAAACCCTCACTCAGAAGAACAAGGACACCCTCGGTGAAACCCTGAAAAACCAGCCCGGAGTCCACAGCGACACCTTCGGTGGTGGCGCCAGTCGACCGGTGATCCGTGGCCAAGGGGGCCCACGCATAGGTATTCTCAGTGACGGCTCCCAGGTGCTGGATGCTTCCAGCATTTCACCAGACCATGCCATCACTGTAGACCCAATGCTGGCTCGTCAGATCGAGGTTCTACGCGGCCCATCTACCCTGCTTTATGGCAGCGGCGCCAGCGGTGGCATTGTAAATGTGCTAGACAACCGCATTCCCACTCAACGGCCTCTAGAAGAGGTGGAAGGTTTCGTGGCAATCCGAGCCAACAGCGTGGCCGATGAGAACGCCACCGCTGCAGGCATCACCGTTTCCGCTACCGACCATTTGGTATTTCGGGTGGAAGGTAGCCGTCGCGATGCGGAGGACTACGAAGTAAACGGCTTCGAAGAGCTCACCGTCCCAGGCACCTATGCGGAAAGCGACAATGCCAGCATTGGAGCCTCCTGGATTGGCGATCAAGGTTTCTTCGGCATGGCTTACAGCTATCGCCGAGATAACTACGGGCTGCCCGGTCATAGCCACGAATTTGAAGAGTGCGAGGCCAACGGCACCAGCTTGAGCTGTCCTTCTGGAGGCCATGATCACGACCATGAGGGCGAAATTGTCCCCTACGTGGATCTGGCCAGCCGTCGAGTGGATGCTCGAGGTGAATACCGCGACCCATTCTCTGGCATTGCCGCCATTCGTTTTCGAGGTAACCACACCGATTACCGCCACCACGAAATCGAAGAAGGGGCCATCGGCAGTACTTTCACCAACAAGGGTGGAGACGCCCGGCTGGAAGTGGAGCACAAACCGTTCGGTAACTGGCGCGGCGTGGTAGGACTTCAGTACACCAACTTCGATTTCAGCTCCCTGGGGCATGAAGCCTTCGTGCCGAAAACCGAAACTGAATCTATCGCCATATTCGCGGTAGAGGAATATGTCCTCAATGAACAATGGTCCTTCGAATTGGGGGCGCGCCAGGAGCACCTGACGCAAACACCGGACCAACGCAATGGCCAGGCTCTTGCCAAAGTCACAGCGGACAATGCGTCTTTCTCCGGCGCAGCCAACTGGGCCTTTGTTCCCGGTTACGAGCTAGTACTGTCCGTAGGCCACTCTGGCCGAGCACCCAGCGCCCAAGAGTTGTATGCACAGGGGGTCCATCTGGCCACCAACACCTATGAATGCGGCCTGCTCAGCGATTGCGGTGGAGGACAACGTGACTTGGACGATGAAGTCAGCCTCAACGCCAACCTGAACCTACGTAAAACCCGTGGGGATTGGTTGTTTGATCTGGGCGTGTTCGAAAACCGTATCAACAACTACATCTATGCCCGCACTCTGGATCAGCAGGAAGACTTCCGCCTGATCAAATACAGCCAACGTGACGCCACCTTCACGGGTGCCGAAGCATCCGTGAGTTACTACGGTATCGACCCGGTTGGCATCACCGTATTTGGGGATATGGTCCGCGCTACTTTCGATGACGGCGGCTACCTGCCTCGCATTCCGGCCAAGCGACTGGGCACACGCCTCAATAGCTACCTGGGTAACTTCGACGGTGAACTGGAAGTGTATCGCAGCTTCGTTCAGGACCAACTTTCCGGGTTCGAAGAGCGCACCGCCGCCTACGACATGGTCAACGCCACTCTCAGCTACCGACTACGAGGCAACCAGCGCTATACCTTCTATGTGCGCGGTAACAACCTGCTGGGTGAAGAAGTGTTCAACCACTCGTCTTTCCTAGCCAGCACCGTGCCGGAGCCGGGCCGCAATATCACCGTAGGCACCCGCATTGAATTTTGAGCCGCAACGTTAAACGGCATCCGTACCGGCGCCTTTACTCCGCCGGACGCAACAATATGAATATGGAGAACCCCATGCAACGCATGATGAAAAACCTGAAACAGAACGCTGCACTGCCGCTGTCCCTGCTTGCCGCTCTTACCATGGTCGGCTGTAATGAAACGGGCTCCAGCTCACTGGGTAGCAGTGAAGATGAACACGAGCATGCAGAGAGTGATCACCCCGGCCGCTTAGTGATTGCCGCTGGTGATGACGGCTCTCAGCTCTACATGTATGACCTTGAGGCCAATGCCTTGCTGCCCGGCACCTTGACCCTGGATTATGATGCCAGCGCACTCTACACCAGCCCGGGCAAGCGTTTTGTTCTGGCGATACAGCGTGATAACGACCAGGTACAGGTCATCGATGGCGGCCTCTATTTGCATGACGACCACGTGGATGAAGTGATTCCCTCCTTCGCAGGAACGCTGACTGGCCCGGCACCAACCCACTTTCGGGTTCATGGTGAACAGGCCGCTCTGTTCTATGATGGCGATGCAGACAACGCTGTCATGGCCCAGATGGAGCTCCTCACCGATGAATCTTTGGAAACGGCCTCCAGCGAAGCCAGCCAAACGCTAACCAGCGCTCACCATGGCGTTGCAGAACCCCGTGGCGATGTGTTGCTCACCACCTTCCGCACCGCCGACGACGGCCTCCCGGAAACCGTTGACGTCTACCATCAGCACAACGATCACTATCACAAGGAAGACACCATCTCACTAACCTGCCCAGAGCTACATGGCGCAGGCTCAAACGAAGATTATTCTGTGTTTGGCTGCGACGACGGCATCCTGATCGTCCACCAGAACGGTGAGGAATTCACCGCAGAGCATGTGGATAACGCTACCCTAGGCCTTGCGGCTGGAGAGCGCATTAGCGGCTTCGACAGCCATCACGAACTGAGCCATTTCATAGGCTATGCCGGTGATCGAGTCTTCGTCATACATCCGGAAGATGGCGATGCTGAAGAACTGGATTGGACCGAAGGCGCCACCGTATCGCTAGAAAACCATAGCCTTGATCCCCACGCTGAGCACCTAGTGCTGCTGGATGATGCCGGTGACCTGCGCATCTTTGACACAACCGATTGGAGTGAACATGCGCACGTAGAAGATGCCATCGCGCCGGGCAATACTCATATGGTTGTGGCCGGTGAGCCCGCACATGTTTATCTTTCCGATAGCGGCAACCAATTTATCCTCGTGGTGCACCTGGAGGAAGGCAGCGTTGAAGAATCACTACCTTTGACCTTCCCGCCTGCGGCTCTTGCTTGGGCTGGCCTTGATACCGACCATGACGAAGAAGACCATGAGGACGAAGACGATGGTCATGACCATTAATCGTCGAAACGGCTAACCGCAGGCTACTTGCAGGGGATTTTCTTCACCTTTTGCAAGCAGCCCGCCGTTTCCTCCCAAGACAGCGCTGGTCGCCGTCGACCTCACTTTTCACTACAATCAGTCTATTATTGCGTCGAGACTTAATACCCTGTGGGAGAACCCATGAAAAAAGTACTGTTTGCCGCGGCTTTGACAATGCCCCTTGTCGCCAACGCCGGCGGTTTTGCTGGTATTGATATCATTAGCAGCAAAATTGAACCTGATAACACCACGTCTAGCGCCAAGCCCGAAGCGCTGCAATTCAAATTCGGCAGCTGGATCAACAAGGATGAGACCCTTGGTGGTGAAGTGCGTCTGGGCTTGGGCATTGATGAAGATGAACTGAGCAACAATGTTGACGTGGAAATCGACCGTTACTACGGCGCCTATTTCCGTGGCCAATTCCCCAACACCATGCCTGTGCGCCCCTACGGACTGATCGGTGTCACCTACATGGAAACCACCGAGAAGAGTGATTTGGGTGGTTCTGACGGAGAAAACTACAAAGACCTGTCACTGGGCCTCGGTGTAGATTTCACCATCACCAAGACCCTGTTCATCAACCTAGAGTATATGCGGCTCGTGGATCGCAGCGGTGACGAAATCACTCATGTGGGGCTGGGCCTGAACGGCCGATTCTGATTCCACCACAGCACTCACGCTGCACAAAAACGCCCACCATTATTTAGTGGGCGTTTTTTTGTAAGGCTCAAAAAAAAACAGTTTGTCATGCGCTACACGTTAGGAGAGAGGAGCCTTAGCCCCATTCGCTCATCTGCTCATCCTCACAATCATTGCCCCATTATGAATAAGGCATGATCAACAGAGGCTGGCGAATGTGTCGGGCAACGTAATCTGCAACACTACCAACCAATAGCCGCTGCCAGTTTTTTTGTCGTCGTCGCTGAAGAATGACCAGATTCACCGCCTCACGATCGGCGACCTCGGTAATCACCTGACCGGTCTTACTACCCCGCGCCACCCGCGAGTCCACTTCATAGCCCATGGATTCCAGCTTTCGTGTGATATCCAGCATATGACGCTGCAACTCCACTTCTCGCGCAGCCACCTGCTGGCGTAACTGGCTCGGAGGGACCAAGCGTTTTCGAAACAGGGCGAGACTTTCCTCTGGGACCTCACACACCATCAGCACCAACAGGGACAAGGTGTCAGGGTCGATCAGGTCGGTGGCGGGATCCAGCTGATCAAGCGGCACCAAGGGGTCTACCGCATACAGCGCTTTACGCTTGTCTTGCTCGGGATTGGACAGTGGCATTCACTCCTCCTTCCGGTAGAAAGGCCGCATCACGGCATAAACCCCAAAAGACACCACCAGGGCCGGCAACAATTCATACAGGGATTCAGAATAACCAAGCGCCTGCCAGGTAATCAGTGTAGTGAAACCCGCAAGCATCATCACCAACGCCGTGGTCCGAGTCAGGCGGGCATTCATCACCCGCAGCACAATCACCGGCCCCAAGGTGCCCCCCAGAGACGACCACGCGAACACTACCAGCGTAAACACATTAGCCGGCGCGGCCAGCGCCACCACCAGCACCACTAAGGTAATGCCCAAGGTCGCTATTTTGGTTCGGACATAGGATTGCCCGAACCGGGGAATCAAATCCTGGCTGATCGCCGCTGAGCAGGACAGTAACATGGAATCCGCCGTGGACAAGGTGGCGGCAAAAATGGCCGCCAGCACCATGCCGGCCAGCACATCAGGCAAATAAGCCTGAGCCATGGTGGGCAGTGTCAGCTCCGGATCAGACAGATCTCCTGTGAGTAGTACGCGGGCGTAGAGACTGATGGTCACGGTCAGAAGCGCAAAGGGCAGGTACCAGGCAAAGTACACCTTGCGGGCCGCCGGGACGTCGTCCGGGCTGCGTAACGCAATGGTACGCACTAAAATATGCGGCTGACCAATAGCGCCAATGCCCGCCGCCACCCAGCCCAGTACAAAAGCACCGGTGCCAAAGGCCAAGTTATCCGGGGTCCAATCCAGCAGGGCCGGGTTAATGTTGCGCAGCTCATCGACCAGCGTCCACGGAAAACCCACGTTGATCATGGCAACAATGCACAACAGTACCATGCCAAACAACATCACAAACGACTGGGCTACATCAGTCCAAATAGACGCCCGTAAACCACCGGCAAAGGAATACAGCACCACCACGACCGCACCCAATACCGCACCCAGCCAAATTGGCCAGTCAAACATAACATGCAACGCCTTGCTTCCCGCCTTGAGCTGCGCAGCCGCATAAACCGACAGGAATATTAGGGTCAGCAGTGCAGACAAAATACGCAGGGGGCTGGAAGCCAACTCAGGGTTCTGGGAGGTGAGAGCGGGGATGGTATTGACCGGATGGGTTTCCGAATACTCTCGCAGGCGACGATGGAACCCTCGCCAAACAAACCAGTCCCCCACTAACCAGCCTAGCGCCACCCAGAAGGCCGACACACCGGCTACCCAGGTATAGCCAACCAGGCCGATAAACATGTACCCGGAGTTATTGGTGGCCACGGAAGACAGCCCGATGATCCACGCCGGGGTGTTATACCCCGCTGTCAGATAATCGTTAACGTCCTCATGTTTTTTCCGGATCGAGGAAATGCCGATAATCAGAAATAACGCCAGCACGCACAGAAAGCTGATCGCGGTGACACCCATACGCTAAACCGAACTCAGTTGAATTTACGATCCAGCATACACCCGTCTCACACCGCGGGGGCTGCCCCATATCAATTTATTAGCGACAGTCTAGTCGGGCTGTAAAAATTACACTGACGACAAATCTACGTCGGGAGGGCCGCCTCGAAAAGGCGCCCAGACATTTCGCATCAATAATCTTTCAATCTTCTACCTAAGCCCTTTTGTAACAGACCGTCTTGCTGCGAAGCATTTTCATAGTAATCTAGAGCACGGTGTAGCCATTGACAAAACTTTATAGGTTTTAGCGCTGTTACTAAAAATCGACCCCATGACAGAGAGCTATCCATTTCCCAAACAGACTCCACGCCCACATCAGCCGGAAAGGCGGTCAACCGTGACACACAATTTGAATGTCCTCTTTATAAAATGTTCAGAGGATAATAAACATCCTGACACGCCCAGTTAACCTGCATTAAAACAGCTTTTTACTTCTTCTAGAGTGGTCGCATAGCGAACGCAGAGCTCAACCTCTTCATATTCAGACTCCCTATTTTTATACCTATTAAGCAATTTATTATATTTATCAATAATATCGTCATGCTCATGAGCAAGCTCTTTGCAATCATCCAACAAATCATCATACTCATCGCCTAGATCTTCGTATTCTGATTTACATACGAAACCATCATAACCACAGGTACGGGAATCAAAACAAACAGCATCACGGCTTACACATTTCGCATCAGAAGGACATGCACTATCCCCATAATTTAAGCAAGCAGCTTTTTTTCCATACGGACATGAGAAACTACTGCCATAAGCATGTGCCGAAAAAAAGATAAAAACAGCACTCAGTAACACCTGTCCGGCCACAAAGTTGATCTTCCCCATTATTGATTCACCCCACCGTGATTCCTCGCCTTAATGACGAAACCTCATCTCATTTAAGAGAATGCCTTGCCAAAATACCTCAGGATCAGATTATAGCATTACCAAAATACCTGCCCTGTAAAACGGAAGGCTATTTTTGGGTGTCAATACAAAAGTGGGAGGGAGGCATTCATTCATATTCATAACACTCGTAGCATGCGCGGCTTTGGATTAGAGGCGCAGTAATAAAATGCTAAAGCTGTCGCCATATCTACGGTTGTGAATTTTTTCTTAGATTGCACTCTGTTGAATTCCGTTACCAATCTTGGCCCGTTCCCGTGCTTTGACGACTCGCCACGCTCAAACATCCGCACATCAAGAGCACGTTGCGTTCGACCTTGTAAAATAAAGCCTCGGCGTTCCCACCGCATAATACGAAGTGACTACCTGCATTGGCCCATCACCAATATACCTGCAAAGATCACCATGCTGCCCCCAAGATAGCGTGACCTTTTGATCTTTTTTAAAAGCGAATGAGAGCTTAAGGTCTGAGTCGAAATAAACGATAACGACGGTATCAGTGGATGAGCGAAATCCGGTTGACAATACAATGCACTGGGGAGAGGAGGAGAACACCTCTCATCTGAACACTTAAATCAGCGAATTATTCTCTGAGTTACCCGGAAGGGTACCTTCCCAGAAAATAGCGATATCTCAAAAGGTTCGCATTTTCTGAAAGGCCTTATTCTACAAGAAGCCCCCCCCTTCGAGTAAGCTCGGCCGCAGAATAAGTCAGGTAAACACAAAAAAAGCCCCCCTTCCAACAGGGGAAGGGGGGCTTTTTTTGTGTGCTGCATGCACCGCGTATTGCCAACCGCCTTTCTCAATCAAGGAATGGGTAGGTAACCACCCTCCACTTCCTTGGTCACAATGGCGACCGCATTATGGGCGTGAAGGCTTTCCAGGTGATTCACACGCAACCAGAAATCCTTGTAACACGACTGCGGGTTCAGCGCGGTCTTCAAGCGGCGGGCCGCATCTTCACAGAACATCAGGTTCTGGCCGTTCAACAGCGCGAACTCCTGCTCGTCCACCCGCTTCACCGCAGTCTGCACCGGCGTCTTCAGAGCACCTTCAATAGAATCAATCAATGCGGTGATAGGAAAGGCATCACCAACATTGTGATCAAGCAAAACACGCACTTGCGCAATTGAACGCTGGCTGTGAGGAGTAGCAAGAATACCCTCTTCCGTGCCAAGCCATTCTAATACCGCATCGGTGTCCACTTTACTTTCTTCAAAATCTTTCCGAAATTGCTCCTGAATCAACTGTCGAGACAGGGCTGCCGAACAAGGGCAGGTAGAGGAATACGGCACTTCCACCGATAACTCAATGCGCATGCCATCTTCACACAGGGTGCCTTTAATACTGACCGGGTAACTTTTCCAACCGGAATAGCTGCTCTTCAAGGCTGCGCGGCGCATGGAATACTCAAAGTCGAGCTGTACAAAACCGCGTGTGCTGAGGCCCTCATGGGTCTGCAAGAAATTACGCAGTAGTTGCTCAATGGAGCCCGCACTGACCGAATGGTCACCAAAGGTCTCTTCCAGCATCAGGAACAGACGCGACATGTGAATGCCTTTGGCATCCGCATTGGCCAAATTCACATAGGCCTGAATAGAAGTGCTCACCGGACGTTCGCCAGCCAAGGTATCGCTGACGCGAGCAGGCAAGTGGATCTCACTCATACCCACCCAATCTAGGGTGGTGTGAATATGATCCACCATGGAGTTAGACGCCACATCCGGCATCTGTTTGGTGCTACCGGCACCGTTGTCACGAGTCATGGGATTCTCCATAGGGGCACTGAAAACAGCCAAGGTAAGGCTGCCCAGGTGAACGAAACGGTAATCTGTTCGTCATCGCCCGCTCATACAAGGGGGGCAAGTCTAGCAGAAACTGATCAGCAAATTGACCATTTCCAGGCGCAGGTTTCGCTATCAACATGACAGAAAGGGACTATCAGACAGATAAGCCCGCATCTTCGTCACTTCTGACTAGTTCTTGGAAGCGCGGTAGCTCGCGCAAAGGCTCGAACATTTCTTCGCTACGAGCATGCCGGCGCAGGGTTTCCGAGGTTTGAATGGCCGCAGCCAAGTCGGTCAAGGCATTCTCTATTTCCCCCAGCCCAGACCAAGCACAAGCCCGTTGGTAGAGAGCATGTGGATTCTCTTCATCCACTTCTAATACCCGATCACACAAACTCAACGCCCAGCGCTGCTCACCCAACTCTAGGGCAGCATCTGCTTTCCAGGCTAGCGCCTCCGGGTCGTCCGGGCGCAACTCCAAGATGCGATCATAGAGTTCAATCTTGGCCTGGGCACTAGGCTCTTTGGTGGCCTTGAGCCACAGGCTATGAATATCATTGGTGCGCTCGATTTCTTCCTGGTTCTCGGCAATAGACAGGGATTTTTTGCGCAGCTCGCGCTCCAGATCTGCCAGCCGGGATTCATATTCGCTGGTCAGCCGAGCCATTTCTTTTTCCGCGTACACCCGCACGTTATCTTTCAGATCACGAATAGTGGACCAACCCACCAGAGCAAGGATCGAGGCAGCGCCGGCAATGAGGTAAAAGAAATAAGTAACCGTATTGGTGGCATAGCCCATGGCCTTATCTGCCACGCCCAACTCACGGTCAGTCACAAGCAGATTCATCTGGTTGCGATATTCCATCATGTCCTGGCGCAAGATGCGTAATTCACTGAGAATCCAGTTTTCCCGGAACTGAGAAATCACGGGGCCCTTCTCGATCTCGCTCTGCGCCTCTGGTCTCGGTTCTTGTACGGGCACATTGGCATCTTGCTCCGCCCATACACTGGCGGCCAGCGCCAACAGCACGCTTAATACACCGGTACGCAAAATTTGTCTGATCAATGCCTTGCCCCTCTCCATCACTTTTTGCCTGTGCTTATTCGCCAAGGGAACCCGCTCAGGCTGAACACGCTGTAAACATTGCCTATGGTCGCATCATGCCTGCTGAGGTGCCAGCCTTGCCGGCTGCTCCCTTGACAGCCCCGCCCCGATGCAATGTAGTGACTGGCACCCACAAGCAATATCAAGGTAAAGGCATGCGACTTAATCGATTTATATGCGCCGCTACTTTTGGCTTTCTTGCCGCCACAACCACCACCGTCAACGCCGACACTTGGCGTTTTGGCCTAGAAGAAATTGAAGGCAGTGTTCAGCATAGTTACGCCGAACGCTTCAAAGCCCTAGTGGAAGAAAAAAGTGAAGGTGAGATTGACGTTCAACTGCTCCCCTACGGCAAATGGGGCTCCAGCTATTCCGCTCTGTACGACGCAATTCAGGGTGGAGCCATTCAACTCGGCTTCGGCTCCGGCGCCCTGGGTGGCACGGTACCGGAAAGCCAACTGCTCAACCTGAACTATATTATGCCCAGCGATCAGTGGGTAACCGCTCAAGGCCTGAACAGCGACACCTTTCTGAAGAGCAAGGCGTGGCAGGAGTCGTTCCGCAAACGCAGCTTGGTGCCACTGGCCGAACTACCAGAGGGTTATCAGGTATGGACCAGCAACAAAGCGGTGAAAACACCGGATGACATCGAGAACCTCGGCATCCGAGTGATGGACAACAGCCTACTGCGTGCCACCTATAAAGCCTATGGCGCCTCGCCCACATCCATTGCTTACGGCGAGCTGTATAGCGCTCTGCAACAAGGGCAGGCAGAAGGTAATATTCAACCAGTGTTTGCCCACGAGGAGATGGCCTTCTACGAAGTGCAGGACTACATGATCTTCGCGCAGCAGTCCCAGTTCGTGGCCACCCTGATCGGTAATGCCGATTGGTACGATGGCCTGTCTGCAGAACAACAGAAAATGATCAACGGCATCACCAAGACCTTGGTGCGCGAAGGTCATGATATCCAGAGCCGGTACAATGAAGAGCGACTGGAAACCATCAAGAGCAAAAGCGACATCAATATCATTGAGCTCACCGAAGCCCAACGCAACGCTTTCCGCGAGAAAGCCAAGCCGGTGCGCCAGGTATATATTGATGAAGTGGGCGCCCGCGGTGAGCAATCATTGGGGGCCCTGCTGTCCGCCTTTGATAAGGCGGCTAAAGGAGAGTAACTTTTCCTTGCGCAGCTGCTGACCAAAATGCCCGGCCCAATAGCCGGGCTTTTTGGTGCCACTCTGCGGCCGCAGTCGCATCACAACACGCCAAGCGACCGCATTGATTAGCCTCCCAAGGCCGGCAACCACAATGACAACTGCGGGAACAGAATAAGGATAAAGGTGGCGATCAGCAGCATGAAGATAAACGGTGGCGTGCCCCGAATCACCTCCAGATAAGGGCGACGAAATACCGCGATGGCGGTAAAGATATCGCAACCAAACGGCGGCGTAGCCGAACCAATGGCCGCCTGCAGGGTAACAATAACCCCCACGTGAATAGGATCAAGATTGGCGGACTCGATCAGCGGCTTGAAGATCGGCACCAGAATCAAGATCACCACGATCGGATCCACGAACATGCAACCAATGAAGAACGCCACGGCGATCAATGCCAATGCCGCCACTTGGTTCTGGCCAATGGATTCAATGGCCGGCCCCAATAGCTTCTCGGGAATGCCGGCGGTGCCCAAGGTATGCGAAAACGCAGCGCCAATGGCCACCAGAATGAATACCACTGCGGTAATCATCCCTGATGATAACGCCAAACCACCCAGATCCTTGACACTGACCTTGCGGAAAATCACCACTTCCAGCAGCAAGGCATACGCCACGGCAATGGCCGACGCTTCGACCGCACTGAACCAACCACCATAAATCCCGCCAACGACTAGAATCGGGAAGCCCAGAGGCAGGATAGCCCCGCGCATCGCCTTCAATCGATCCCCCCAGGAAGCCCGTTCTTCCGGCTCAATACCTTTAACTCTAGCGCCAATCCAGCAATACACAGAGAACATTAACAGCACCAACAAGCCGGGCAGAATACCGGCCAGGAACAGGTCACCGATAGAGGTTTTCATCACCACGCCATACACAATAAAGCCGATGCTGGGCGGGATCAGCAGAGCGATATCGCTGGCGTTAATAATCAGCGCCAACGCGAAACTATCAGAATAACCCTTGGCCAACAGCCGCGGGCGCATAGGCCCGCCCATAGCGACAACGGTGGCCTGGGTAGAACCGGACACCGCACCGAACACGGCACAGGAGGCCGCAGTGGTAATCGGCAAGCCGCCGCGCAAATGCCGAGTGAAGGCATCCACCAGATCCAGCAACCGGTTGGCGGTATGCCCCTTGGTGAGAATATCCGCCGCAAAAATAAACATGGGAACCGCTGCCAGCACCCAGCTACCAACCCCATTGACCATCCAGGTCACCGCTTGGTCCGGGCCAAAAAAGGTCAGTCCGGTGAACATCATGAACAATGTCCCCACCGCCAGCGGTACCATCATGGGATAACCCATCATCAGCAATACCAGCATGATCACAGCCAGAATGATTAACACAGTGGCAACCCCCTCATTCAGCAGTACTCACAGCAAAAGCCTGGCCATGCATTAGCGCTGGCCGTCCTGATCATCCACCCTGCCCGCGGCCAGCGGCACAGCCTCGTAAGTTTCTTTTTCGTTGAACGACCGCCAGATACCCGGCGACACCGCATTACGGGCGAACGTCAGCATGTACTGGATCCCCGCCATGCCAAAGCCCGCCGGCAACGACAGATAGACTAGCCACATGGGCACCTGCAATGAGGCACTCACTCGGCCACGCTCCTGAATATCAAAAACATATTGGCCCGACTTCCACGCGAAATAGAACATCAGCGCTGCCGTGCCCAAACAGATAATCATCTGCAGACTTTTGCGGCTCTTACCATTGAGCTGCTCATAGATGGCGGACATTCGAATATGGCGGGCGTGGCGAGCGGCATACCCCAACCCCACGAACGTCAGCACCACAATCAGCATTTTCACCACCTCGTAGGTGCCGGGTATGCCTTCATCAAATAAGGCCTGCCCGACCACATGGACGCTCATCAATAGCGCCATGACCAAAATGCAGCCTGCGATAATGACACGCTCGATGACACCCAGAGTGCGGTCCAACCAGGAAAGTGCGAGAAGAAAGGAATCAATCATCATGACAAAGCCTATAACACGACGACGGAATAGCTCCCGCATACGGGAACTTGGGCAGAGCTTTGGCAACCAAAACACTGGCGTCTGTGCTGACAGACTGCCCTGATGCAAGGCTCCCCGTAAAGGCCTTCCCTGCAAGTAAAAGAGAAAAACGACCGAACATAGCACCGTCACCAATCGGTATTTATTTTGACATCTAAATGTTTTATCTCTAAGATAGCCTCCCACTTATCGCAAGGGATTATTCGTCATTGTCCGGCTTTGATGGAGGTGTAAACCTTTACATCTCAAAGGTGATTACAGACAAACCATGTCTCATTACGGTCACATTACTTTGTTATCAAGAGAGTTTTCGGCAATGGCCAGACACGAAGACGTGCTAATCGCATTACGACAAATTATTCGCGCCACGGACCTTTACTCTCGCAAACTGAGCAAAGTTTCCGGGCTCACGTCGCCCCAGCTTCTGATCATGCAAGCAATTTCGGCGCACGGCGAGATGACCATGGGTGACTTGGCTAACGAAGTTTCACTGAGTCAAGCCACCGTCACCACCATTCTCGACCGCCTGGAAAAGCGGGAGCTGCTGGGCCGCAAACGCGGCGAACAAGACAAGCGTCGCGTGTATGCCCACCTAACTTCCGCCGGCCTAGATATCATCAAAAAGGCCCCCACACCGCTTCAGGACGAATTCATTGAACGCTTTGACCGCCTTGAAGATTGGGAGCAATCTTTAATTCTAAGCTCCCTACAGCGCGTAGCCGCAATGATGAACGCTGGCGACATTGATGCCTCCCCTGTGCTGGACTTGGGAGCCATTGATCGCGCGCAGCCTGCGGTAGATATGAATGTCCGCCGGAACGCAAACTCTTTCTCCAAAACGGACCAAAAGTGAAACCATGCCTGCAAACGAAGCGAACAACACAGATACATCAACCACGAAATCGGATGACATAACCTTTCGCAAGCCCGAAAGCCAGGATGGCAGCCGAGTTCACAAACTGATTAGCGAGTGTAAGCCGTTGGACGAAAACTCCGTCTACTGCAACTTGCTTCAGTGCACCCACTTTGCTGATACCTCAGTGGCGGCAGAAATGGATGGCGATTTGGTCGGCTTCATTTCCGGCTACATCCCCCCCAAACAGCAGAACGTATTATTTGTCTGGCAGGTGGCGGTACATGAGAAAGCCCGGGGCAAGGGCCTAGCCAAGCGTATGCTGGCCGAACTGATTGCACGTGAAGAAAGTGCCGACGTTCAGTTTATCGAGACCACCATCACCCCCGACAACGAAGCCTCTTGGGGCATGTTCCGCAGCTTCGCCTACCAGCGCAGCATGCCAACGGAAGAATTCATTCTGTTCGACTCGCGCATCCACTTTGCCGGCGAGCATAACGACGAATACCTGCTACGTATCGGCCCGTTCAATCGCGACGACGCGTAAACGCAGCCCGAACCAGCAACCCGAATTCAAGCGAGGACCAGGAATCATGAATACAGGAACCATGGATACAGACATTTTTGAAAGCCACGAATCGGAAGTAATGAGTTATGCCCGTAGCTTCCCTGTGGTATTCGACCAGGCTAAAGGCAGTTATCTGTACGACGAAAACGGCAAGGAGTACATCGACTTCTTGGCCGGCGCAGGCACCCTGAACTACGGTCATAACAACCCCGTTCTGAAAGAAAAGCTGATGGAATACATTCAGCGCGACGGCATCGTTCACGGCCTGGACATGCACACTGCCGCCAAGCGGGAATTCATGGATACCTTCTATGAAACGATTCTAAAACCTCGTGACATGGATCACGTGATGCAATTCACCGGCCCCACCGGCACCAACGCGGTGGAAGCGGCATTGAAAATTGCCCGTAACATCAAGGGTCGCGAGAACATCATCAGCTTCACCAACGGCTTCCACGGCGTAAGCTTGGGCGCTTTGGCTGCCACCGGTAACAGCCACCACCGCGGCGTAGCGGGCGTCACCATGGGCGGCGTTACCCCCATGCCCTATGACGGTTACCTAGGCGATGCCTTCGACACCACCGAGTACTTGGACAAAGTATTAGGCGACTCCTCCAGCGGTGTTGACCACCCTGCCGCTGTTATCGTCGAAACCGTTCAGGGCGAAGGCGGCATCAACGCGGCCAGCTTCGACTGGTTGCGCAACCTGGAAAAAGTCTGCCGCAAGCACGACATGCTGCTGATTCTGGATGATATCCAGGCTGGCTGTGGTCGTACCGGCTCTTTCTTCAGCTTTGATGATATCGGCATCAGCCCGGACATCATCACCCTGTCCAAATCCTTGAGCGGCTATGGCCTGCCCTTCGCCATGGTACTGATGAAGCCGGAACTAGATCTGTGGAAACCAGGTGAGCACAACGGTACCTTCCGTGGCCACAACTTGGCCTTCGTCACTGCCGCAGCAGCGCTGAACCACTACTGGCGCGACGACAAGTTCGCCAAGGAAGTGCAGAAGAAAGCGGACATCATTACCGACCATTTCCGCGAAATCGCTAACAGTTACGACAGCCATTGGTTCTATCTCAATGGCCGCGGCATGATGCAAGGCCTGGTGGCTCGCGATGGCGAAGTCGCTGGCGAAATCACCAAAGCCTGCTTCAAACGCCAGTTGGTGATTGAGACATCCGGTGCCGATGACCAGGTTATTAAAACCCTGTGCCCACTGACGATTAGCGAAGAAGATTTGGTTCGCGCACTTGAGATTGTTAAAGAGAGCGTGGACGAAGTGATGACCGACCGCATCAAACGCGGTGAAGCACACTCAGTCGCCAGCATCACGGCCTAAGCGGTTCCCGCTCCCCTCAACAGGGGAGCGTTATTCCTTCCTCAATTTTTTAGCTCAGGAGTTATCCATGATCGTTCGCACTCTGGCTGAAGCCGAAAAGTCTGATCGCTGTGTTAAAGCCGAAAATGGCAACTGGCAGTCTGTTCGCCTGTCACTGAAAGAAGACAAGATGGGCCACTCTTTCAACATCACCACCATCTTTAAAGGCACCAAAACCCACATTAAATACGCCAACCACTGGGAATCTGTATACGTGATTTCCGGGAGCGGCAAGATCGAAACCCTGGACGACGGCAAAGTCTACGACCTGACCCCGGGCACTATCTACCTGCTCAACGAACACGACGAGCATTATCTTTACGGTGGCGAAAACGAAGATATGGTTGTCGCCTGTGCCTTCACCCCGCCGCTGAGCGGCAAGGAAGTGCACGATGAAAACGGTGTGTACCCGGCGGATGTGGATTAAGAAAACCCCTCACACGCTGTACGCAACGTACTTGCATGCAAAACGGGACGCTTCGGTGTCCCGTTTTTGCATGCTCGCGTATAACGACCCTTTCTAGAAGGCATATTTGGCGGTGAACTGCACCCGTTTAAGGTTACCGTCATCACCATTCTCAAGTTCCCGACTGCCATAGATCAGTTCAGCACCAAGAGTCAGAGGTTCTGCCACCTGCCAGATCAGATTGGCATGGGCACTGTGGATGGTTTTACTGGTGGTTGCTGCCACCGTATCCGGGTTATCCGCCTCACTTACAGAAACTGCGAAATTGGAACGCCAGCGATCACTCCAATGATGACGCAAAGCCAACACACCACTCCACTGATCAATCAACTCAATACTGCCATCCGCTTCGATTTGCCCTGAGCGGAACGCATTGAGCGTGGTATAACGCCCTAGAGCATTACCGTAGTGCGCCTGGAAACGAATATCGTCCATAGCACCCAGCATGACACGGCCGGCAACAGACAAGCCGTAACCATATTCATCCTCATCATAAGGCGTGCCACCAACGTCATCTTCATATTTCAACTGCCTTCCCATTGCCGACAGACTCACATTGCCCCAACCTCCGGTCAGGTTATAGCGAGCAACGATATCTGGAACATTGTTGTCATCATATTCGCTAGGGTTGCTATCACCTCCGTATAAGGTCGTAGAGGGGTTTTCAAAAGCCAGCATCACCGGCCCCGAGGTATAGCGTATCTGTGGTTGTCGTTCAAAAACGGTGCCCGCAGCACCGACAAAATCCAACGTTTCTGGCAGCGCACTTACGTTGAAAAAGGTGGACCATGTTTGTCCGAATAGCCAATTCCCCCAAGCCAGATAGGCATGGCGAATACGGGGCGAATAGCTGTTACTGATGCGCTCATCCCCTTGGCCGGTGGTCTGAAAATCAATTTCGATATACCCCTGGACCGCACCAGCAGAAGTCATCGTTTCACTCTTCAGCCAGAAGCGACTTTGCTTGGCGATAAAGTCCAGCTCTTCCGAACTGCCACCGCCACCAACGGGAATGGTTGAGGGCACCATAAAATCACGACCGGTAGAGCCTTTAGCCAGATCGCCATCGCTGTATTTACTCATCATGGTATCTGCTTTGATAAAGCCACCAAAATCGATTTGGGTATTTCCACTCTTGATACCATCCATGCGTTCTTCCAGCACAACGATACGCTCCTCCAGCGTGGTATCCGCACCGGCTCCCCCCGCTTGCGCCAACACCAAGGCACCGCACAGGTACGTGGCTTTTCTTGCTATCATGGCCCTGTCCTCTTATTGTCTTCAGCACGTCAATGTCTCTTCCTGACAGCTTGCTGAGCGCTTTCCTGACACACCATTAGCCATAGGTCGTACGCCTGTGCGCACACGCCGAAAACGCCCCCTCCTCTCCTTTTCGAAAATAAGACCAAAGTCTAATTCAGTCATGCCTCCTCTTTTCGCAGACTCAGAGTAGGCTTGGGCTTTATTTATTTCCTGTGAATACTCTTTTCAGTAAGGAAGACCTGTGGGCGGAAACTTCGCATTCAGGTAAAAAACATTGCACTGCTGTGATAAGCGGACTCTCCAGACCAGTAGCACCGAAAACCACTTATCAGCAACGCCATCAACAAGTGGGGGCAGCCCAGTGAACACGTTCAGCGTCAAGGCAGAAGAATGGGCAAGCGGATACGGGTTTATATGCTTAGGATTCCCGAACAGGAGACCGCGCCTACTGGATCACATGCTAGGTGAGCGATGATCAAACATGGCCATTTTCTATTTGTCTTTCTCTGACGCTGAACGCCCTAAACAGCTTCTTTTTTCACGCCATTTTCTTTTGGGTTCTGCGCATCAACATGCTTAAATCAGAATCATGACAACCATACTGATTGCAGATGACCACCCTCTCTTCCGTGCGGCCTTGAAACAGGCTGTAGACACCAGTTTTTCCGGTGCCGCCATCCACGAAGCGGACTCTCTGGCTACCCTGGAAGAGCTCGGCCAGCAAGGGATTCCTTTTGACGTCATACTTCTGGATCTGCATATGCCCGGCACCCATGGCTTTTCCGGCCTGGTGTACCTGCGCGAGCAATACAAAAAAGTCCCCCTAGTAGTCATTTCCGCCACCGAAGACGTGGACGTGATACAGCGGGCTATTCACTTTGGTGCCGACGGTTTTATTCCCAAATCCGCCTCCGTGGATACCATGACCCAGGCCATGCGCAAAATCATGGATGGTGAACGCTGGTTACCGGAAAAAGCGCGCCGGGCCATGCCTCCCACCTTGCCTGATCACTCAGCCATGAGTGATCGGATTACCAGCCTGACACCGCAACAATTCCGTGTCATGGGCATGCTGATGGAAGGAATGCAAAACAAGGTTATCGCTTACGAACTGGATGTGTCAGAAGCCACGGTAAAAGCACACATGACCGCTATTTTTCGCAAGCTGGGCGTTCGTAATCGCACCCAGGCAGTGCTCGCATTGAAAGATCTAGCCATTGAACCGCCCGGGCTGAACTAACGGGTAAACGTTGCAGAGATGTGCATGCTAGAGGCGCAGTCACTAACGACCAGGTGCAAGATAAAATCAAACACAGCTCACCACCGTTGACACAAGAAAAAAGGGGGGAGGGGTTGTCTCACGTGGGTTCTAGAAGAAAATTATTTGCGTCGCTCACCGTCAGCTCGTACGCCCGATTCGCCCCCAAAACACTGCTCCTGCAGCAACGACATAGACTGGCCTAGGCTTTGGAAACTTTTCTTCACCGAATCGAGCGTAGTTCGCGTAGCTCACAGAATCCCTTCCAATGCCCGCCGCAGTATCGCTTCTGAAATCGGTTTTTGTAGAAACCCCACCCCTTGCTCTTCTGCTCTGGCACGCACATCTTGGCGACGGTCGGCGGTCATTAATATCGCCGGGACAACATCTTCCCAGCAATGATCGAGAGCCTCGATCACCTCAAAACCATCTTCGTGGTCCAGCTGAAAGTCCACCAGTATCACATCCGGCACCCAGCTTTTCGCTGCCTTTTGCTCTGCCTCCTGCAAGCCACGAGCTGCCACCACCTCACAGCCAAGGCTTTGCAGTGCCGCCACCAGACTGGCTAGCAGCGCCGCATCATTATCTACGCAGAACACACGCACGCCCTGGATATTTCGGCGTTCATGCAAGGGCTCATCCTGTAGCAGTGGTGGCACACCTGCTTTCGATAACGGCAACGTTACGCTGAAAACCGTACCTCGATCGGGCCAGGATCGCACCGTCAAAGTATGCCCGAGTAGACGACAAACCCGGTCGGCAATGGCTAGGCCCAGACCCAGCCCTTTTGGCTGACGATTATTGAGCTGGGGCAAGCGCTGGAATTCCCGAAAAATCTGCTCGTGTTGATCATAAGGAATGCCTGGCCCGGTGTCCCACACATCAATTCGCACTGCACTGTGAAACCTACGTGCGCCAAACAAAATACGGCCAGACTCCGTATAGCGAACCGCATTGGACAACAGATTCTGTAGCACCCGCCGCAACAGCACTTCATCACTGTCCGCCACGGCGCTGCTGGGCACACACCGCAATTGCAATCCTTGCGCCTGAGCCAAAGCCGTAAATTCTTGCCCCAGTGGAATCATCAGTGTAGACAGCCGCAAAGGGTGGATATGCGTAGTCATGGTTCCAGTATCCAGCTTACTGATTTCCAGCAATGCAGAAATAATTTGTTCGGCGGCCTGCAATGAACTATCAATGTGCCCGAGCACCTGCACTTCGTGATCAAATTGGCCATCAGCTTGACTGCGTAACTGCTGACGCAGTGAGGAAGCAAACAGTTGCGCCGCATTTAATGGCTGCATTAAGTCATGGCCCGCTGCTGCCAGAAACAGGGTTTTTCCTTCATTAACCTGGGCTAGCTTAGCATTCAATTCCGATAGCTTACGGGTGCGCTCGGACACCATCTGTTCCAGATTCTCATTTATCTGGCGCAATGCTTTTTCATCGTTTTTGCGTTCAGTGATATCCATATAGGTACTGACAAATCCGCCCCCAACCATAGGCGTTCCGCGCACCTCCACTACGATCCCATTGGGCAGTTCCCGCTCAAATTGGTGGGCATAACCTTCGCGCAATAATTGCACTCGCCGAGTGACATTTTCTTCCAGGTTCGTTCCATCGTAATAGCCTCGCTCTGCGTTATAACGGTACACATCTGC
Source organism: Alcanivorax borkumensis SK2 (assembly GCF_000009365.1). NCBI lineage: Bacteria > Pseudomonadati > Pseudomonadota > Gammaproteobacteria > Oceanospirillales > Alcanivoracaceae > Alcanivorax > Alcanivorax borkumensis. Next base: position 2,462,906 of record NC_008260.1, read on the forward strand.
GATTGGGCGCCCCAAACCAATCAACCCATCCGGGTAATCGAACAGCTTCACGTAGGCCTGATTCCAGGCCACGATCTGCATTTCCCGGTCGACCACGCAAATACCTTGGGCGATAGTCTCAATGGTGGTACGCAATAGCTGATGGTTAAACTGAATCAGCTCTGATGCCTCATCCATCATTCGCACCACATCATCGTGTCGGCCGTTCTGCTTGCGCAGCAACGAGCTCATCACGATACGGGCAGTGGATGCCCCCATGGTGCCTGCCAGCAATCGCTCCACATAACGCACTAAGTGCAGTGGTGCTGGCAATTCCAGTTCCTCAGATATGCCCCGTCGGCGCATGTAATCAAAAAACAACGGCTCCGCCCGAGGGTGACCTAACCCTCGCTTGCATACTTCTAGTAATTCAATGGTAGTGATAGAAGGATGCCCCATGCCTTCGCGCCACCAGTCTGTGGGCATATCCACAAACCGAGCCGCCTGGGTCTCATCCAACGCATCCTGGTTTGCCCGACGAGAATAATAGACAAACGCGGCCAGATTAATCGATACCGACCAAAAGACGCCATGGGTCAACGGCTCCAACCCTTCGATACCGAACAGAGCGTGAGGCCGCAACAACCCAAGACCCAAGAGACCCTGCTCACTAAGCACCGCCATCCACTCCAGCGGCAAGATGACCGGCATCAGCAGGCAGTAAAACCAAACCACAAACCCAATCGCCAAGCCGACGAAGGCACCCTTTTTATGACCGTTACGCCAATACAATGCGCCAATTAACGCCGGCGCAAATTGCGCCACCGCAGCAAACGATAACAACCCGATACTGGCAAGGCCATCGAAGCGATCGATGAGTGTATGGAAGGCAAACGCTAACCCCAGCAAAACAAGAATGCTGGCCCGGCGCAGAAAACGTAGCTGAGTGCCAAGATCAGGGAGCGGGTCTTTTTCATTGAGGCGCGATTGCAGCCACATGGGCAACAACACTTCATTGGTTAGCATGATCGCCAGTGCCATGGTGGAAACGATCACCATGCCAGTGGCCGCCGCGATACCGCCAATGAATGACAACACCAACATGGCATGGCTGCCCTGGGCCATTGGCAGCGATAACATGTAGGTATCCGCATGACCGATCAAGTAAGGCTGAGTAATCACCCCGGCAATAACAATCGGCAATACAAAGAGGGCAAACAGCGCCAGATACAAGGGGAACAACCAACGCGTGGTACGCAAATCGCGTATATCATTATTTTCCACCACGCCGGCATGGAACTGCCTAGGTAGGCACAAAATCGCCACCATAGACAGCAGCAAGGCGGTGACGAAACTTTGTGAGAACAGCGTCGGTTCAAACCCCTGCATCACATCGGTACGCTCGCTGAGTTGCTGCCACATATCTGCAGGCCCATCAAAAATCGCATACACGCAATACAGCCCAAGAGAAACAAACGCCACCAGCTTGATAAAGGATTCAAAACTTACCGCCAGCATCAGTCCGGACTGATGCTCGGTGGTATCAATATGCCGGGTACCAAACAGCAGAGTGAAAATAGCCATCAAAGCTGCCACCACCAATGCCGTGTCCAGCTGGCCGGGGGCTGAGTCTTTCAACACATAATCAAATGACAGGGTCACCGCTTTTAGCTGCAAGGCGATATAGGGCAACACTCCGACAATAGCCACTAGCGTGACCAATACAGCAAGGCGTCGAGACTTCCCATAACGGGCGGCCAGGAAGTCGGCAATGGAGGTAATGTTCTGCTGCTGAGCCACCGATACCATTTTGTAAATCAATGAGCCACCCAGCAGCACGGTGATAATAGGCCCTAGATAAATCGGCAAATAGTTCCAGCCACTCTGAGCCGCTTCGCCAACGGCACCGTAGAACGTCCACGAGGTGCAATAAACGCCCAGTCCAAGACTGTACACCCAGGCATTATGAAATGTTTTTCGTCCCTTCCTGGCGGCTCGATCGCCCCACCAGGCGATAACGAACAACACCAATACATAGGCCAATGCCAGCGCACCTAATTGCCACAGTGAAAACACCGCCTCTCCCCATTCATGGCCGTAACATGCCACGCTTGGCGACGTTTAATACGCAGCCACCTGTGACGTTGCCCTTTGAGCTTATAGTAGGGCCTGAGTAAAACGTAGCGCCACCGCGGCCAACAACAGGGCAACTCCCCCTCGCTGGAGTTTAAATTCCACCGTATTCAACGCCATCGCCCGGCGCCAGAACATCACCAAACCTTGGCCATCACCAGTGCGCCGCCAGTAACGCAGGTAGGCATACGCAACAAAACAAAGGCCCGCAATCAGAGCCGTTTTTTCAGCATAAAACATCAGCACGTTTATTTTCTCCCTACCAAGCAAACACCGGCTCAGCCAAGTGTGGATTTCTGCAACTGCAGGTACATCAATGCACTAGTCACCGCGTCTCCGCGGGCAGTATGGCGCTCAATTACCGGCACTTGTAAGGCCGAAGCCATGGCATCAAAGCGCAAATCCGGTGTTATATCGGGCTGCCAGTAACGCATTTTTCGCTGGTATAGCGCAGACAGTTCAAGGGTATCATTAGGCAAATCAAAGCCCATTAACGGTCTCAGATAGCGGTTGATCATGGCCACATCAAACGCCACACACCAGCCCACCAAAGGCCGGTTATCAATCAACGCCAGCAGCGCCTCTAGCGCTTCACGGATACTCGCCCCACCCTCCAAGTCCACTGGCCTCAGCCGATGAATGCAAATGCTGTCTTCTCTAAGGCTATCTGGAGCCGCCAACTTCACATTCAGGCTCTGGCTGCTCAGCACCCGCCCTTCTTTTATCACCACCGCAGCAATAGACACCAGCTCGGCAGTACGACTATCCAGCCCGGTGGTTTCGCAATCGATGGCCACCACCTGATCACCGCTATAGGGTCTGAAAAGATGCCCATAAGGTCCGCGCCCATGGCAATATCGATCATAAATTCGACGCCATTTAAACGTCTGCCACTACAGCATAGCTCCCCTCCTGTCCCCAGGCATCGTCAGTATTCCAGATGAAAACGACGCGACAGGCGCTGCTTGAAATCGCTGACCAGATGCAGGGCATCGCGCAGCACATCACGCTCCAAAGAAGACAGATGCTGCACCACGATATGATTATCTTCTACCTGGGTATTCTCGCCTCGCAATTTGGCCAGCTGTTGAGACAGCCGCAGCTCGCTAAAGAATTCCATCGCTTCACCCAAGTCCTCCGCAAAGGCCCGTTCCATAGCCCCGGCGGCCACCAGCTTTTTCAGCCGTGCCAACGTGGAGGTTTCCTGAATACGGCACTGCAAGGCCATGGCTCGCACGCCGTGGATCAATGGGAACAGGGCTCCCTTCTTAATATCGATACCATGCTGGGGTTTCTTGAGCGAGCCGAATAAATTCAACGGCGTAGAAAATTGCAAGGCCGGACGGGCAAAATGGGCCATCAATAACTGATCGTCACTGCATCGGGAAAACAAGGTGCTGCGTACTGTCTCCATCAGCCCTGAATCTCCAGCCACGGTATGGGTATCAGTGAGAATGGTCAGATTCAACAGCCCTTTTCCCCCGGGATCCTCCGCCCAATCATGGATACGCCGCTGCCAGCGTGACACCGTCCCGATCCACTCCGGGTTAGAAACCATGACATTACCTGGGCAAGGGGGATAACCAAGAGACAGCAACGTGCGAGTAAAGCGCTGCATATCTTGATCACAGCCTGGCCACTGTTGATGATCGCCAATAATCAGGCCGTTATCCTGATCAGTTTTCAGTATCTGTTCACCGCGCCCTTCGCTCCCCATCACTATCAGACTGGCACGCTGATGTTCTGCAGGCACTACCATTTCATAAGCCTTACTCATCAAGCGGCCATTGAGTGAGGCCAGCAAATCCATCACAAAGCGCATTTTTACACCCTGAGCCATAAGGGCGTTTACAAGATCCGGCAAGCGGGCACTGGCTAGCTGCAATGCCTCAAGGGTACCGGCCCTTTCAATTTCCAGCCCCACCACATATGAACGGCTAGAAAAGAAACTGAGCACATCGGTAAGTTCCACCACCCCCACCGCATTATTGCTCTCCATCACCACCACCCGCGCCACCTTGTGGCGGGTCATCAGGGTCAGGGCCGCGAACAAGTAATCTGCGGGGGCAACAGTAACCAGTTCGGTTTCCGCCACCTGAACCAACGGCGTATCCGACGATTGTTCCTGCATCACCAAAGCGCTTAATAAATCCGTCTTGGTAACAATCGCGTAATGCTGCCGGTGAGCAATCAACACACTATCCACGCCGTGCTGCTTCAAAGCGGCTACCGCATCACGCACAGTGGCGCGCTCCGGCATAATCAAGGGCGCTCGCATGCATTCGTCCACCCGCGCCAGCATAAAGCCCGCCAGAGTAACGCCTCCTTCACGGCGCTCTGCCAAGCGCTGATTTTTCTCCGCCAGACACTGACTAAAATAATGACCAAAATCGGGCTCGCTTTCGCACAGCTCGCGGAATAGCCTAGCGGGAATCAGATGACACAGCGTTTGCTGCTCGGCCAAAAAACGATAACGGCTTTGTCCGTTCAATACGCTGATCGCTCCGAACAAATCACCGGCGGCATAAATATTCACCTGACGACGGTTGTCCGGCGCATTCACGTCTAGTTCTGCCACACACCCCTTGTGCACCACAAACACAGAATCACTAGTACTGGCCGCGTCAAGAATAATATCCTCCGGCTGAAAATAGGCCAGATCGGTTCCTTCCTGCAAACGGCGGCGTCCTGCTTCACTCAGCAAGCTGAACGGATGCTGATTCAGTTCCTGTTCAATCATCAGGCCACTCCTGCCGTTTTTCTTTATTGCCTTTCTGGCCAGCTCTCGGCCGCCCTCAAAACGCAAAAAGCCGGTACGGAATTATCACCCGCACCGGCTTTTTATTTACGTCTCATCAGTGTGCAGACGCTTCACCGGCACCTCGTGGAATACGAATATCTTCCACAATATGCTGGATATGCTCCGGCGGAGGCGCCGTTACTCTGGAGACCGAGAAAGCCACTACAAAGTTAAGCACCATACCCAAAGTCCCGATGCCTTCCGGTGACACACCTAACCACCAGTGTTCTGCAGTGTTCAGCTCCGGCGAGACGAACTTGAAGAACACAATGTAGCTAAAAGTGAAGATCAACCCGACCAACATGCCAGCAATGGCGCCCTCCTTATTCATGCGCTTGTAGAAAATACCCATGAGGATTACCGGGAAGAAACTAGCCGCGGCAAGACCGAAAGCAAACGCCACCACTTGCGCCACAAAACCTGGTGGATTAATCCCGAAGTAACCAGCGATCACAATGGCCACCACTGCCGCCCCACGGGCTGCCATCAACTCCTGCTTCTCGTTAATGTCAGGCATCAGGGTTTTCTTCAATAAATCATGGGAGATGGCACTGGAAATCACCAACAACAACCCCGCTGCCGTGGACAGTGCAGCCGCTACGCCACCGGCCGCTACTAGAGCAATCACCCAGCCCGGCAAGTTACCAATTTCAGGATTGGCCAGCACGATAATATCGCGGTCGATATACACTTCCGACGTATTATTGGTAGGCACATTGGTCAGTACCCGCTCGCCGTAGCTACCCTTTGTTTCTTCGCGGCTTCCCGCATAGGTGGGCTTGCCCTCAAAAGGCGAGCCGGCCCGCATCTGCACGGCACCATCGTCGTTCTTATCCACCCAGCCAATCAGCCCGGAATTTTCCCAGTTATAGAACCACTCTGGCAGCTCGGAGTATTGGGTTTCATTCACTGTATCGATCAGATTGAGCCGTGCGAAAGCACCAACAGCCGGGGCGGAGGTGTACAGCAAGGCAATGAAGAACAGCGCCCAGCCGGCACTAATCCGCGCATCTTTTACCCGTGGCACTGTGAAAAAACGCACGATCACATGGGGCAAACCCGCAGTACCACACATCAATGCAGCAGTAATAAAGAACACATCAATAGTAGACTTGGAGCCTTCTGTATATTCGGTGAAGCCAAGGTCCGTTACTACCTGATCTAGCTTGTGCAACAGATAAACACCACTGTCACCCCCCGCCGCATCCAGCACCGTGGCTCCAAACCCGGTTTGCGGAAGAACGTGACCGGTCATCATGATGGAAAGAAAAACCGCCGGCACCAAGAACGCAAAAATCAGCACACAATACTGCGCCACCTGGGTGTAGGTGATCCCCTTCATACCACCAAGCACCGCGTAGAAGAAAACAATCGCCATACCGATAACCACACCGGTATTCACATTCACCTCCAGAAAGCGGGCAAACACAATACCGGTACCGCGCATCTGTCCGGCCACATAGGTAAACGAGACGAAGATTACACAAACCACCGCCACCGTTCTTGCCACGCTGGAGTAGTAACGATCACCGATAAAGTCAGGCACGGTAAATTTGCCGAACTTGCGCAGATAAGGCGCCAACAGCATGGCCAGCAGAACATAGCCTCCGGTCCACCCCATTAGGTACACCGACGCATCGTAGCCTGAGTAAGCAATAATCCCGGCCATGGAAATAAACGATGCCGCTGACATCCAATCAGCCGCAGTGGCAGCCCCGTTAGCGATAGGGGAAACCCCACCACCGGCCACATAAAAATCTTTCGTCGAACCGGCACGTGACCAGATCGCAATCCCGATGTAGAGAGCAAACGAACCGCCTACAAAGAGATAAGTGAGTGTCTGAATATCCATAGGATGTCTCTCTTTATCTACTGTTTCAGCGGTTAGTCTTCGTGGACGTCAAACTTGCGGTCCAGCTTATTCATGGAGTGCGCGTACTTAATGATCAGCACCAAGAACACATAGATAGACCCCTGCTGTGCAAACCAGAAGCCCAGTTTGAAACCGAAAAATTGAATTTGATTGAGTTCATCCACTAGCAATATGCCGCAGCCATAAGAGACGGCAAACCAAATAGCAATGTAGATCAAGATCAATCGCAGGTTAGCGGCCCAGTAGGCGCGGGCGTTTTCTTCTTTCATTACTCGTCCCTCTGCGTCATCAGGAAATCAGGCCACCACCCTTCAGCTGGCAAACAAGGGATAGGCTCAACACCAAGACTAACCAAAGGACGCTAGCGACACAGTATGACTTTAGTCGAAGCCATACCCCCTGCTGGCCGACGCAAGCGAATGCCACAAATGCCTAGCCTTACACTGAAAATACAGGCCTGCTCAGCAGTGGGTTTTACCCGAATAGATCAGGCACTGGCATGCATGGCATCACAGGGCGCCCACCTAGTGCTGCAGTGGCCTTTCGACCACGCCTTGAATGTGGCCGTGGTGACAGGTAATGGAGCCATTTCATAACCGGAAATTTTTCCTATACGGCACGGATAAACGCATGGGAAGAACAGAAAAGCTACGGTGTGCTGATAACCACACCCAACGGATCGGGGCTAATTCAGAGCGTTCGGACACACCTCCCCCGGGGGCGTTGAAGCGCTATCAGGCAGACTTTGCCATACCCGCCAGTATCAACCGGGGCAAGCAAAGCGAGCATTATCAACAGAGTTTCATGGACGAAACCGCCAATGCGGCCAAGGCGCATACCGTGATACCGGCACACTTGAGTAATTATTCGGTGAACTCACGCTGGATATGAGGTCATTACCCTGGGGGTTAGATAATTTGCACAATCATTTCACCCGCTGGCGGATCGCCATAGGGGGGGGGCGACGTCGTGCCTCCCTTTTCAATTTTTTACGCTAACGGTTACTGCGGCTCAAAATCCGCCAACAATCGACCAATAACCCCCGGGCTCGTTTCTCGTTTCACCTGTTCCAGCAATTGCGCCGCCTGCGGCCAACGGCGGCGCAGGTAGCTTAGCCACTGCTTGATCCGCCCAGCTAACTGGGCATCAGTGCCGGTATCAGCCACGTCCATCCAGAATTGTTGCAATATAGGCAAGATCGCATCCCAATTGGTTTCGCCGCCGAACCGCAACAACGAAACTAGCAATGGATTGGCCACCGCCCCTCGACCCAACATAAGATCCTCACAACCACTTTCCCGCTGGGCTCGGCCAGCGTCGTCCGGTGTCCAAATTTCGCCATTGGCAATTACCGGAATCGACACTACCTCACGAATGTGGCCGATACGGTCCCAAAACGCCGGCGGCTTATACCCTTGACGTTTGGTGCGCCCATGCACCGTCAGCCAAGCCGCCCCAGCGTCCACCACGGCCCTGGCATTATCCAAGGCACGAGCGTCATCTTCATTACCCAGACGCATCTTTACTGACACCGGCACCTGGGACGGGACCGCCTGGCGCACTGCCGCCGTCACCGCATGCACCACGTCCGGCTCATCAAGCAGCACCGCACCACCACGATGTCGATTCACCGTTTTTGCCGGACAGCCGAAGTTCAGATCAATGGCGGGTGCGCCCAGCTCTACTGCTCGCTCCGCATTATCCGCCATGCAGGCCGGGTCGGAACCGAGCAACTGAAGGTGCACAGGGGTGCCCGCCCGGGTACGCGCACCGAGTTTTAGCTCCGGGCACCAGCGGTAAAATACTTTGGGCGGCAGCAGTAGCCCGCTAACGCGAACAAACTCACTAACACACCAGTCATAGTCGCCCACATCGGTCAGCGCCTGGCGCACCCAAAAATCCGCCAGGCCTTCCATCGGAGCCAGAATCAATTTCATGGCGCGCATTCTAGGCTACTGCCGCGCCACCGAATACGAATAAATCTGAACGGGAAAACCTTCAGCACACGGCTCCCTACACAATGAGGCACAACACAAAACCCCCGGTTTCCCTTGCAATGCCGTGACTCCTTTGCCACGGTAAATAACAATTTGTACCAAAATGGACGCTACGCGGGGGCAATTACAAGCCAGCAAAGCTGGCGGCAGCCCCCCTTAGCAACGTGAGGGAACGCAATGAACCAAGCATCATTCGCGGGCGCCATCGACACACTATTTCCATGTTGCCTTCTGCATGGTTAGCGCTGCCAATGCCTTATCGGGAAGACGCAAGAGGGTACATCTTCGCGTAACCTTGGCACCTGATACCCCCCACACCCCACGCTTGCGCTGTGTTCGGCCTGCGTATTCCCCCTCGTTATGGCGCCTCGCGCATGGCAAACCGCCAACACAAAAACGAGGCGCAATATCCGCCGGCCCTGCAATTTACAGGCTAGGCGCCTCGTCACTCGCTAGGCTGCGCTTTTTTCAGATCAACCGTCGAGGGAGAAACCGATGAAACAGCAACGCATTTTGCCACTATCAACAACATTGCTGGCGGGACTTACCGCCCTGCCCGCCCATGCTGAACTGGAAGTCACCCCGTACGGCTCTCTGCGTATTCAAACAGAGGCCGTATTTGTGGATCAGGCGCAGCCCGGTGAAGACGACTCTTATACCGGGCTAAGGGATGCGTATTCTCGATTGGGTGTCACCGCCAACTACAATGATTTCGAACACTTCGATATTTCTGCGACGGTAGAGTTCCCCATTAACTCCGCACGGCTGCGAGCGGAAGATCCGACTTTTTTCCATGAACTTTATAAAGAAGACAATAACAGCATGCCGCGAGTTGCCGATATTACTGTCTCCAACGACCGTTACGGCAGTCTACGCGTCGGCACCCAATGGCTGGCCTATTACAACACCGTGGCTTACCCTCTGGATTTCTTCAGTTCCTTCTACTCCGGTTACGCAACCCAGGCCAGCTTCCGCCGTGACGCTATAACCTACACCACCCCCAGCATGGGCGGCCTCACCGCCACCATTTCCGGAGTCGACCTAACCGACGAGCAAGGCACCAGCTATCTAGACACCATACAATATGCCCTCTCTTACGCGGTCAACGATGATTTGGCATTCGGTATTGGTTATCAGGATAGTGAACAGGATTCCGCCAAGCATGCCGACCAGGCTGGCATCTCCGCCGCTTGGGCCCCCGGCAACTGGCGTTTCGCCGCCAAAGTGGAACAACTGCTAACCAATAACAACACGGTCCAAGATGACGACCCGCTAACCTACAACCTGATGGGCTCCTACAGCTGGGCCAAATACACCCTACGCGCTATGGTCGCCCATGGTGAAGAAACCGACGAAGGCGATGCATTTTTCCAAGGCGATTCTGCCCAGATTGGGCTGGACTACCGCCATACAGAAAACCTGAAGTTCTTCGCTGAATACTTCTATGAAGAGCTCGGCTACGCCATCTACACGCCCAACTCCGATAGCTTCAACCCGCTGGCGGGCTACCATGCAGAAAGCGATGGTCAAGTCCTCACCGTCGGTATGCGCTTTGATTTTTAAGCGCCGCAAGTCGGCATCATGTTGCATACAACAACACGATATAAGGTGGCAATGAACAACACACCAGCAGGCCGCACCCAGCCCTTGGACGTGGACTGCTGGTTTTCAGCTGGAAAGTTTCCGCACTTATGCTGCAACCTGTTACGTGCGGCATAATGCACGTTCCATCAGTAGAAAATGAGGAAAAAGAAACAGCCTGCGAGCGCCAGCATAGCCCTTCGCCATAAGCCGCCGGCACGTTCAGCCTACCCCACTGTTTAGAACCCTTTAAATGAACTCGCCCTCTCTTTCCTTTCCTGGGCTTACCCTCATGATATCAATCACTTAGAATACAGCAATCTCGTTGAACCGTTATTCTGGACTGTGCACGGCCACTTTAGCAGCCTGCAACCTGTAATTGATTCGCCACACCCGCTGCATTACTGTTGCCGCCAACATACCCCGCGGCAGGGGCAGACACAGCAAAAACGGGGTCCTAGTGGCGGATCCGAGGAGACGCTCATGGCAAAAAACGCACCCCCCGCGCTGGAGACCTCGCTAGACAACCTAGAAGTTCTGGTGGAAAAAATGGAGTCTGGTGAACTAACCCTGGAAGATTCCCTGAAAGCCTTCGAGGAAGGTGTTCGCCTGTCCCGGGAATGCCAACAAGCCCTGCAACAAGCGGAACAAAAAGTACGCATCCTGCTGGAACAGAACACCGAGGCAGACCCTGAGCCCTTTATCGGTGGTGACAATGAGCAGTAAGGCAACACGCGAATTCGCCGCCCTGAACCAACTCACGGATACCGCCAAGGCTCGTCTGGAGCAGGCGCTGGACCATTACTTGCCGGCCCATAGTGCCGCCTCACGGCTCAGCCATGCCATGCGCTATGCAGCACTCAGCGGCGGCAAACGTATCCGCCCGTTACTAGTATACGGCGCCGCCCAGCTTGCCGGGGCTCCCCTAGCCAAAGCAGATGTCCCCGCGGTGGCAGTAGAACTCATTCACGCCTACTCCCTGGTTCACGACGACCTTCCCGCCATGGACGACGATGACCTTCGCCGGGGCCAACCTACCTGCCACAAAGCCTTTGACGAAGCGACCGCCATTCTTGCCGGTGACACCCTGCATACCCGCGCGTTTGAACTGCTCGCCTGTCATGGCGACTACCGCGATGGCAGCCGCATCAGCTTGATTCAACACCTTTGCCAAGCTGCCGGGGTAGATGGAATGGCCGCTGGGCAAATGCAAGATATGCTCGCCCAAGGGCAACAGCAAACCGTGGCCGCGTTGGAAGAAATGCATTACCTGAAAACTGGCCGGCTAATCACCGCCAGCTTACAACTAGGTTATTTTGTCGCAGAAAAAGACGACCCTTCGCTACTAGCCAATCTAACCGAATTTGGCGACGCCATTGGCCTGGCCTTTCAGATACAGGACGATATCCTCGACGTCACCGCCGCTACCGAGCAACTTGGCAAGCCCTCAGGTTCTGATGAAAAGCTGCAAAAAAGCACCTTCCCATCCCTTCTCGGTCTGGAGCAAAGTCAGCAACGTGCTCGCCAACTCTGCGATCAAGCACAACAAACCTTGGCCGGCTATGGGCCGCGGGCACTTCCTTTACAGCAACTCGCCCAGTACATCATTACCCGGAATCATTGATCAACACTGACGCCTACCCCTCCAGACAGTTATACTAGCGGTTCGAGCGAGACCCTGGACGCTTTTGTTATACAGCGTTTCGCTGACTCATTACTCTGCCTTGCACTCATCAGGCTGCATGACCCTATGCCCAAGACGTTTACTCAAATTCCGCTGACGCGACCTAACACCCCTCTGCTGGACACACTGGCCAGCCCTGCGGATCTGCGGAAGCTACCAACGCCACAACTAGAACGCGTGGTCGATGAGTTACGTGAATATCTGCTCTACGCAGTGGGCCAGTGTGGCGGGCATTTCGGCGCAGGGCTTGGGGTGGTGGAGCTCACCGTCGCCCTGCATTACCTGTATCACACCCCCGACGACAAGTTGGTCTGGGATGTGGGCCACCAGTGCTACCCGCACAAGATCCTTACTGGGCGCCGCGAATCACTGACCAGCATTCGTCAAGCCGGCGGCCTGTCCGGTTTTCCCAAACGAAGCGAATCCGAATACGACACCTTCGGGGTCGGCCACTCATCAACCTCTATCAGTGCCGCACTGGGTATGGCGCTGGGAGCAGAAATGGCCGGCAGCGACCGCCGGGCAGTCGCCATTATCGGTGACGGCGCCATGACAGCAGGGCAAGCCTTTGAAGCCATGAGCCACGCGGCGCACACTCGCTCCAATTTGCTGGTCATCCTCAACGACAACAACATGTCGATTTCCCACAACGTAGGCGGGCTATCCAATTATTTTGCCCGCATCTGGGCCAGCAAGAGCTACATCGCCCTACGTGAAGGCGGCAAAAAGGTACTGTCAACTATGCCGGCAGCTTGGGACTTTATTCGTCGTACAGAAGAAAGCATGAAGAACATGGTCAGCCCCGACATGCTGTTCGAGGCGATCGGCTTCAATTACATTGGCCCTATTGATGGCCACAATGTGAACGAACTGGTCAGTACCCTGAGGAATTTGCGCGACCTAGAAGGCCCACAGCTGCTGCACGTGTACACCACAAAAGGCAAAGGTTTTGCACCAGCGGAAGCCGACCCGGTAGGCTACCATGCCATCAACAAGATCGAGCCCAAGCCAAAGGTTCAGGTCGCGGTCCCAAGCAAACCTTCTGCGGCAAAACAAAAGCTACCCAAGTATCAGGATATCTTTGGGCAATGGCTTTGTGACATGGCGGAGCAAGACCCAAGACTAGTGGGCATCACCCCGGCCATGTGCGAAGGCTCTGGCATGGTGGAATTCAGCCGCCGTTTCCCGGGCCGCTATCATGATGTAGCCATCTGTGAACAACACGCTGTAACCTTGGCGGGAGGCCTGGCCTGCGAGAATCAAAAACCAGTGGTGGCAATCTACTCCACTTTCCTGCAGCGCGGTTATGACCAACTGATTCACGATGTGGCTTTGCAGGAGCTAGATGTGACCTTTGGCCTAGACCGGGCCGGGCTGGTGGGCGAAGACGGTGCCACCCATGGCGGCGTATTTGATCTGGCTTATTTGCGCACTGTACCGAACATGATCATTGCAGCCCCTTCCGATGAGAATGAGTGCCGCCAACTGTTATACTCCGCCTACCAGCACGAAGGGCCAGCAGCAGTGCGCTACCCCCGCGGCACTGGCCCCGGCGCCACCATAGAACAGACCATGACGGCCCTACCTATCGGCCAATCTCGCACTCTACGCGAGGGTCTGCAGGTGGCCATCCTGGCTTTTGGCGCCATGGTTCCTGCAGCACTAGAAGCGGCTATCCCCCTCAACGCCACCGTGATAGACATGCGCTGGGTGAAACCTCTTGACCGTGACGCCATCCTCCGCGCCGCCGCACAGCACACACTGTTAGTCACCGTAGAAGATCACCAACAAATGGGAGGCGCCGGTTCTGCCGTAAATGAGCTGCTGCATGAAGAAGCGGTCGTACTGGATGTGCTAAACCTTGCCCTGCCCGATCATTTCATCCATCACGGTAAACGGGATGTATTACTCGCCCAAGCAGGACTGGATGCCGCCGGTATTGAACGCCAAATCCGTGAAAGGCTAAACCGGCAGCAAAGGCTACGAGAAGCCCACCAGCGTTAATAATCAACAGCAAAGAAAAGCTCGAACGGGGGGAGATTATCGCTCCCTTCGCCGCTTTGGCGCTCCGTAGCTAGAGCTGCCCCGCGGCCGGCGGTGCTTCATAGAGGCGCCAATTATCACGGCCACCCTGTTTAACTAGATACAAGGCTTGATCCGCAGCTTCCAACAGATCGCCAGCACTATGACGCTGATTCGGAATCATCGTTGCAACCCCTACGCTGACCGTTACCTCGTTCATCTCCGGGCTATCAGCGTGAGGGATCGCCAGCGAGCGTACTGACCGACATAACCGGGAGGCCAGCTGCTGCGCCTCCAACTCATCCGTCTCCGGGTACAATAATGCGAACTCTTCGCCTCCGAAACGGGCCACCAAATCACCGGCTCGCCGACTGTAGCGATGCAATTCCGCCGCCAGTTTTTGCAGACACGAATCCCCTTGCAGGTGTCCGTAGCCATCGTTGTAGGCCTTAAAGCGGTCTACATCCACCAGCATTACCGTTAGCGGTTGCTGGCTGCGCTTGCAACGCCGCCATTCGCGATCAAACGCCTCATCAAAAAACCGTCGGTTAGCCAGCCCGGTAAGGCTGTCTTCCCTGCTCAAGCGATGCAGGCGTTCTGCCAGCGCCTGGCTGTGCCGTTGCTGACGACGAAGCTGGCGTTGGTTAAAAAAGAGCAACCTATCGCGGACTTCCGCAGAATAGCACAAGAACATGCCCACCAAGCTGATCCCAGTATAAGTGCCGTGTAGAACCTGCCAGTCCAACCCCTGCCCTAACCCTTCAGCGATCAACACGCCCACTAGGCCACCGGTCCAACCCGCGATCATCGCCACGGTAAAACGCAACCCAACCATGGCATAAATAATAACGAGGGCATAAATGATCGACACATGAGCCAACAGAATCGCACGAGGGTCGCTCATAAAACCAGGAATTGCCACAGCCAGCGCCACAGCAAGAAAACAGCCGACACCGGCATAATAAGGGAAGTAACGATCCAATACGCGAATCTGCGCAAGGAGGCCCGCCACCAACACAATGGGCCCCTCCCAGATATAGGCGGACAACCACCAACCACGAATCTGCTCCGGCGCCAGCGCGTAAATGCCGGTAATCAGCAACATATAGAGCAGTAGGATATAAAAGGCGTTCACCCGGAA
The DNA here is from genome assembly GCF_000009365.1 of Alcanivorax borkumensis SK2. Classification (NCBI taxonomy): domain Bacteria; kingdom Pseudomonadati; phylum Pseudomonadota; class Gammaproteobacteria; order Oceanospirillales; family Alcanivoracaceae; genus Alcanivorax; species Alcanivorax borkumensis. The sequence goes on from NC_008260.1 coordinate 2,478,116, forward strand.
GGCCTCTACCGCCTGCTGGCTCTGGTAGTTGCGGTATTCGCCTTCCAAGCGTCGAGGGAAACGCAACCAGCGCACCCCGGGAACCACCACCCGTCGCGATCGCGGATCCGTGTCTAACATCGTCAATCCTTTACTATTAAAGCTTCCTTCAGGCTAAAAGCTAACCATCAGCAGCGCTATCCTTTTAGTGCCAACGGTAGTGACAAAACGATATCAGGTAAACAGGGTGGGCAATTGCCAAATCAACAGCTGTACTACCACGGCGGCATACACCCCGGCCAGCAGGTCATCCACCATGATGCCCAGACCTCCCGCCACCCGTCGATCCAACCAGCCAATAGGCCAAGGCTTGATAATGTCGAAGACTCGGAACGCGACAAACCCGGCCAGCGCTCCCCAAAGCGTGATCGGCACCGCTATCATGGTAATTAACAGGCCGGCAATCTCATCCCATACAATGCCTGGGTGATCATGCACATGCATATCATCCGAGGTCTTACCGCACAGGTAAGGCCCCACTGCAATCACTGCGGCGGTTACCGCCAAATACCCCCACAGTGGTAGCTGGGCACACAGCCACCAAATGGGCATCGCCGCCACCGTGCCAAAAGTGCCAGGCGCAATCGGCGCCAGCCCGGAGCCAAAGCCAAAGGCCAAAAAGTGCACCGGATTACTCATTTTGGGGCGCTTCAATTCCATTTTATTCCTCGCGGGCTCGGTCTTGGCAGTTTCTTTGGATTATATGCTTTTTAGCGTGTAGCTATGTGCGTGTTGCGCGCTGTTAAAAATGCTGCCACCCGGACACCTTCAAGGCACGTACGGTCCCGTCATGCTGCCGTAAACGGATACCGGGCTGCGCCTCAATTCGACCCAGGCAATAACAGCCTTCAGGGATCGGCAGCGGCGGCGGCAAGGTAAACAATAACAGATAGTCATCTCCACCCTGCAGCTGCAGGGCGCGCTGCTTGTCGGCGCTGCATCCGGCCAGCACGCAAGGATCCTCCGGCAGGGACGCCTCGTCGATACAGGCGCCCAACGCCCCCGATGCTTGCAGAATATGATTCAAGTCCGCCAGCACCCCATCGGAAATATCGATACAAGCGCTGGCCTGGCCGCGCAGGGCCATGCCCAGCTCCCACTGCGGCCGAGGACGACGAAAGTGCTCAATGGCAGGCCCATAACGCTGCCCCGCCTGCCACTGCTCCAGCCCCAGCAGCCCGCCCCCCGTCACGCCTCCAACACATATCCGATCCCCAGCGCAGGCCCCCTCACGACGCAACGCCTGACCCGGCGGCACCGCCCCGGTGGCTTGAATGGAAATCGCTAGCGGACCACGTGTGATATCCCCGCCCACTAAGCTAATTCCCGCCTGATCCGCTAACTCGAATAACCCGTTGGAAAAACCGGCCAACCAATCTTCATCTACTCTTGGCAAGGTCAGGGAAAGCAAAAACCACAGCGGCATCGCTCCCATGGCCGCTAGATCTGAAATATTCACCGCCAGGCAGCGATAGCCCACATCTTCTGGAGCCATATCTGACGGAAAGTGTCGGTCCGCCAGGCTGGTATCCTGGGTCATGACCAGCTGTTGCCCCACCGGGGGGGCCAGAATGGCCGCATCGTCCCCCGGCCCCAACACCACGGAATCCCCCTGACGATGATGAAAATAACGTCGAATCAGGGAAAACTCGTCCATGAAGGCTGGTACTTGCGAAGTGGGTTGCGGTGAATCGGCGGGATCAGTCATGGCGGGAAGCATAACGCGGCTTACCGGCAGAACGCACGGCAAGCCGACATTATCAAAGCAGATCAGTCACGGGGGCGGCGTTCTGATGCTTCTGCATAGCGCAATTGGCGTGCCAGCTTGTCGAGCACGCCATTCACGTATTTGAAGGAATCCTCTGCGCCAAAAACTTTAGCCAGCTCAATGCCTTCGTTAATCACCACTCGGTAAGGCACATCTTGACGCTCTTTTAATTCAAAAGCGCCCAGCCGCAGAATCGCTTTTTCCACCTGCGACAGCTCCTCTACACGCCGATCCAGATATGGCGTGAGCTGCTCGTCCAGCGTTTTTACCTGGCCCAGCACTCCGTGCAGCAAATCATGAAAGTATTCACGATCCACCTTGGCGAAGTCCTGATTGGCCAGAAACTGGGCTTCAATGTCGCTCACCGCGGCACCGGCCAACTGCCACTGGTACAGGGCCTGAAGAGTGAAACGACGTGCCTTGCGACGGGCACTGGGTGTAGATGGATTGTTCATGCGACCTCGGATAACGAAAAGCGATGCCGGGGCGCTGCGCCCCTGGCATTATAGGGCGTTAAACAGCGACACCATTTCTAGTGCGCACAGGGCGGCTTCTGCCCCTTTATTACCGGCCTTGGTGCCGGAACGCTCAATGGCTTGCTCAATGGTGTCTACCGTCAGCACACCAAACGCCACCGGCGTGCCCGTGCTGTTCTGCACCGAAGCAATACCCTTTGCGGCTTCACCGGCCACGAACTCAAAGTGAGCGGTACCACCACGAATCACCGCGCCCAACGCGATCACGGCATCGTAGCTGCGCTTCTCAATCACTTTCTTCACTGCCACTGGCATTTCCCAGGCACCGGGCACCCGAATAATTTCAATGTCATCGCGGCTCACCCCATGACGCACCAACGCATCAACAGCGCCATCCAGCAAGGCTTCCACCACAAAGCTATTAAAGCGAGCCACCACAATGCCATAACGGCCACCGACGTTGCTCAGGGTACCTTCAAGGGTTTTAATGTTTTGCATCTGTTTTGTCCTGATCGCTAGTCGCACTTGGTTAACCAAGTACTTCCAGTGGTTTCGATTAGCTGCCTGACGCAGGAAGCCCAATACTCAACGCTTAAATGGGACAGCGTCAGGCGTCGGGCGTCAAGCATCAAGCGTTTCGCTTAACTATCCGCGTCGACATACTCAGTGATTTCCAAATCGAAACCGCTCAACGCATTGAATTTCATAGGAGAACTGAGCAAGCGCATTTTGCGCACTCCCAGCGCCTTCAGAATCTGGGAGCCGGTGCCAATATTACGGTAAGCACGGGATTCGCCCTTTGGCTTGCCTGCAGCACCACCGAAAAAGACATCTAGGCGCTCCACAATATCGTTGGAGGCATAATCCTGACCCAGAATAATCACCACACCGGCATCAGACTGGGAAACAGTTTCAAGCACTCGGTGCATGTTCCAGCCGGTACGGCCATTCATTTTCGCGCTCATTAAATCACGCAACGGATCCACTTGGTGCACCCGCACTGCCACTTCTTCATCCTCGTGAATATCGCCCTTCACCAGCGCCACATGGGTCAACCCATCCACGGTGTCGCGGAACGCCACCAAACGGAAATTCCCGTACCAGGTCTCTAGCTCGTGATCGGACACCTGCTCGATGGTCTGTTCGTTCAGGGCACGATATTGAATCAGGTCCGCAATAGTCCCGATTTTCAGATCGTGCTCCGCGGCAAACACTTCCAAGTCTTCGCGGCGGGCCATGGAGCCATCTTCATTCATGACTTCACAAATCACCCCGGACGGCTCGCAGCCAGCCAGTGCAGCCAGATCGCAGGAGGCCTCGGTATGCCCGGCCCGGCGTAGTACGCCACCCGGCTCCGCCATCAGCGGAAAAATGTGGCCCGGCTGCACAATGTCATCGGCGCGGGCATTACGGGCGACGGCGGCTTGCACGGTACGGGCACGGTCGGCCGCAGAAATACCGGTGGTGACACCTTCGCGGGCCTCGATGGAGACGGTGAATTTAGTGCCAAAACCGCTGCCATTGCTCTGCACCATCAAGGGCAAATCCAGCAACTCACACCGCTCGCGGGACATGGGCATACAGATCAGGCCACGACCATACTTGGCCATAAAGTTAATGGCTTCCGCAGTCACATGTTCCGCAGCCATCACCAGGTCACCTTCGTTCTCGCGATCCTCATCGTCCATCAGAATAACCATCTTTCCCTGACGGATATCTTCGATCAGTTCTTCAATACTATTGAGCTGCATAACTTCACTCGCTGTTGGAGTTGAAAGTTAAAAATTAAACGTGGGAACGCGGATTGGCACAGTACTTCACCTGTGCCGTGCCCGCGCTTAGCCCAAATCGTGGCCAAGGCGCGTAATACCATCCTCAACGCCTGATTTGCGTTCTAACTTTCAACCTTTAACTGCCTTTCAGAAACCCATTTTCCGCTAGGAATGCCATGGAAATACCTTCAGAAGCGGGCTCGGCGGCCTTCTCTCCCAAGAGCAGGCGTTCCAGATAGCGCGCTATAATATCAACTTCCAGGTTCACTGGCGTCCCCACCTTCCATTGGCCGATGGTGGTCACCTCCTGGGTGTGCGGAATGATGTTCAGGGAAAACACCGCACCCGCCACACTGTTCACCGTCAAGCTGATGCCATCAACGGTTATTGAGCCCTTGTGGGCAATGTATTTGGCCAACTCCGCAGGTGCCTCAATATCGATGCGCACCGAGCGAGCATCCTGCTTCATCTCGACAATTTTGCCCAGACCATCCACGTGACCACTGACCAAGTGTCCTCCCAGCCGGGAAGACGGCGTCAGCGCTTTTTCCAAGTTCACCGTGCTACCCACGCTGATCTGCGCCAATGACGTCAACGATAAGGTTTCGCCAGACACATCTGCTTCAAAAGCGCCGCCAGGCAGGGCGGTTGCAGTAAGGCATACGCCATTCACCGCAATGGAGTCGCCTAGCTTAACATCGGCGAAATCTAGCCCTTCGCTCTTGATTAACAAGGTCACATCGCCCCCTTTTGGGGTCATCGCGGCCACCTTGCCCATGGATTCGATAATGCCGGTAAACATGGAAACCTCTTGAATTCGGGCGGAAAAAGGAGGGTCGTTGATCAGGCCGAAACCAGCGTCAGACGCAGATCATCACCAACTTGGCGCACATCCTGCCATTTCAGCGCCACTTTCTCACTCATGCTGGCCAGTTGCGGCAACCCCAATAACGGCCGGGCGGACGAACCCAGCAGAGTTGGCGCCATATACACAAGAATTTCGTCGAACAAACCCTCGCGAACAAAGGCACCGGCCAGTGTGGCGCCACATTCTACCAGCACTTCGTTACATTCGCGCCGGTTCAATTCGATTAACAACTGCTGCAAGTCGATCCCGGAACCGGAGGCGGGCAAGAGCATTACTTCCGCACCGGCGGACTCCAGCGCATTCTGGCGTCCTGGGTGTTGTTCCCCTGCCACCAACAAACAATGCCCTAAGGCGCTGACCACCGGCACATCCGGCGGCGTGCGTAGGGTGCGATCTAGAATCACCCGCAGAGGCTGTCGCACCCAATCGTCGTCAGCCGCATGCTGGCGGTATTCGGCCAAGCGCCACTGTCTAGGCCTCACTGTATAAGAGGGTCGATCCGCCAGCACCGTACCCACACCGGTTATCACCGCAGAGCTGCGCGCGCGTAGACGCTGCACGTCTTCGCGGGCGGCTGGGCCGGTAATCCACTGGGATTCGCCATTGGCCATGGCGGTGCGCCCGTCCACGCTGGCGGCAATCTTGATACGGATATAGGGACGCTGACGGGTCATGCGGGAAACAAAACCCGGATTCAGGGCTCGGGCCTCCGCTTCCAGCAAACCGACTGCAGTGGCGATTCCCGCATCCGCCAAGCGCTGCAAACCCTGCCCCGCCACCAGCGGATTCGGATCTTCCATGGCAGCCACCACCCGCGTGACGCCGGCATCGATTAGCGCATCAGCACAGGGGCCGGTGCGCCCAGTGTGAGAGCAGGGCTCCAGGGTCACATAGGCAGTAGCGCCCCGCGCCCGCTCACCGGCTTGTGCCAGTGCATGACGCTCGGCGTGGGGAGTCCCGGCGCGGGCATGAAAACCCTCACCAACCACCGCGCCATCACGCACCAACACGCACCCTACCCGCGGATTAGGGTCCGTGGTATACAGCCCACGACGTGCCAACTGCAACGCTCGAGCCATGTACTGGTGGTCGGCAGCCGAAAAACTCATGATTCTTTTGGCTCACCCAGCTTGTCACCGGGTTTGCCGCCCGCCTTTTTCAGGCGATCCACTTCAGCGGAAAACTCGGAAATATCCTGAAAACTGCGATACACCGAGGCGAAGCGCACATAAGCCACATCATCCAGCTGCTGCAGCTCTTCCATCACAAACTCACCCAGCTCCCGAGCGGGCAACTCCCGTTCTCCAGTGGCCCGTAGACGATGGCAAATACGACTGATCGCTGCTTCCAGATCTTCCATACTCACCGGCCGCTTTTCCAGCGCCCGTAACATACCCGCCCGCAGCTTGGCCTCATCGAACGGCTGACGGGTCCCGTCAGTTTTCACCAACCGCGGCATCACTAATTCCGCTGTCTCAAAGGTGGTGAAGCGCTCCGTACAACTTAAGCACTCGCGACGCCGACGAATCTGCACCCCATCCGCCACCAGACGGGAATCGATCACCTTGGTGTCCTGAGCAGAGCAAAACGGGCAGTACATGGACGTCTCCTAACGGCCTAGCGGAAAGCAACAAGCTTCAAACACAAACCTTACCAATGATAGCGTCACAACACCGAGATTTCAGAGACAAGAAAGCCGCCACCGAAATTCGGTCGCGGCCCTCAAAACGGCAAACTACGAGCACATCTATCCGCATTGCTGCTTGCGGCTTTTTTAGCGCTCGTACACCGGCAGGCGAGCACAAATCTCTTTAACCTTGCCTTTAACCTGCTCAATCACGCCTTCATCACCCATGTTCTCGAGGATGTCGCAGATCCAGCCAGCCAACGCCTTGGCATCCGCTTCATCAAAACCACGGCGGGTGATGGAGGGGGAACCGATACGCAGGCCGGAGGTAACGAACGGGGAGCGCGGATCGTTGGGGACAGCATTTTTGTTCACGGTGATGTTGGCGCGGCCCAAGGCGGCGTCCGCATCTTTACCGGTAATGTCCTGCTTGATCAAGCTAAGCAGGAACAGGTGATTCTCGGTGCCATTGGAAACCACATCAAAGCCACGCTCGATGAACACACCGGCCATGGCCTGGGCGTTCTTCACTACCTGCTGCTGGTAGCCCTTGAAGTCGTCCTGCATGGCTTCTTTGAAGCAAATCGCTTTAGCGGCGATCACGTGCTCCAACGGGCCACCCTGGCCACCGGGAAACACAGCAGAGTTGATCTTCTTCTGAATCTCTTCGCTGGCCTTACCCATGATCAGACCGCCACGGGGGCCGCCTAGGGTCTTGTGGGTAGTGGTCGTGGTGATATCCGCAATGCCTACCGGGCTCGGGTACACACCCGCAGCAACCAGACCTGCCACGTGGGCCATGTCCACCAGCAGGATCGCACCCACTTCGTCGGCGATGTCACGGAAACGCTGCCAGTCGACAATCTGCGAATAGGCAGAGAAGCCGGCCACGATCATTTTCGGCTTGTGCTCGCGGGCCAGAGACGCCACCTGATCGTAATCAATCAGCCCAGTTTCGTTGTCCAGACCATACTGCACCGCGTTATAGGTCTTACCGGAGAAGTTCGGCTTAGCACCGTGGGTCAGGTGGCCACCGGCATCCAGGCTCATGCCTAACACGGTATCGCCCGCCTTGAGCATAGCCATGTAAACCGCGCCATTGGCCTGGGAACCGGAATGCGGCTGCACATTGGCCCAATCCGCGCCGAACAGCTCACAGGCCCGATCGATAGCCAACTGCTCAACCACGTCCACATTCTCGCAACCGCCGTAATAACGCTTGCCCGGATAGCCCTCGGCGTACTTGTTGGTCAGTACGGAGCCCTGGGCTTCCATAACCCTTGGCGAGGCATAGTTTTCAGAGGCGATCAGCTCGATATGCTCTTCCTGGCGGACTTCTTCGGCCTCAATAGCGGCCTTGATTTCCGGGTCAAACTCGGCGATGGACATGGATTTCGGGAACATGGGCTACCCTACGGAGTCAGTGGTGGATTCAGGGGCGCGTATTCTACCCAAATCTAGCCGCTTTGGCACTTGAAGTCCGCTCATGGAAACCGGCCGGTCATCTCATGGCTCAACGCACCTGCTTTTCTGGCATCAACCCAGACCATGCACTTTCACTCCCGGCCGCTTTCCGTTAGCTTAGGCGCCAATCCAAGAACCCCTGCCGGGGCCTGCAGCCAACCTGCATCGAGCCTCGCACATTGATACAGACTGCGGTCGGAGTTTATGAGCCAGTACATCTTCACCATGGACAAGGTGGGCAAAGTTGTCCCGCCCAAGAAGCACATCCTGAAGAACATCTCCCTGTCGTTTTTCCCCGGCGCCAAAATCGGCGTGCTGGGCCTGAACGGCTCCGGTAAGTCCACGCTGCTGCGCATCATGGCCGGCGTTGACCAGGATTACCTGGGTGAGGCGCGGCCGCAGCCGGGCACCAACATCGGCTACCTGCCCCAGGAGCCGGAGCTGGACCCGGAAAAAAATGTCCGCGAAATCGTGGAAGAAGCCGTGGCCGATATTCGTGACGCCCAGCAGCGCCTAGAAGAAGTCTACGAAGCCTATGCCGCCGAAGATGCGGATTTCGACAAACTGGCCGCCGAGCAGGCCAAGCTGGAAGACATCATCGAAGCCAGCGACGCCCATAACTTGGAGCGCAAGCTGGAGATCGCCGCCGACGCCCTGCGCCTGCCGCCCTGGGATGCCAGCGTGCAAACCCTGTCCGGTGGCGAACGCCGCCGAGTGGCGTTGTGCCGGCTGGTGATGAGCGCACCAGATATGCTGTTGCTCGATGAGCCCACTAACCACCTGGATGCGGAATCCGTGGCCTGGCTGGAGCGTTTCCTGCACGAATTCCCCGGCACCGTGGTGGCGGTAACCCACGATCGCTACTTCCTCGATAATTCCTGCGAGTGGATTCTTGAACTGGATCGCGGCGAAGGCATTCCTTGGCAAGGCAACTACTCCTCTTGGCTGGAACAGAAAGAACAGCGCCTGGAGCAGGAAGCGAAAAGCGAATCGGCCCACCGTAAAACAGTGGAAAAGGAACTGGAATGGGTACGTCAGAACCCGAAAGGCCGCCGCGCCAAGAACAAGGCCCGTGTCTCCGCCTTTGAAGAACTGGCCAGCCAGGAATTCCAGAAGCGCAACGAAACCCAAGAGCTTTATATTCCGCCGGGCGAGCGCTTGGGCGAACAGGTTTTCGAAATCAAAAACGTGGCCAAGCAGTTCGACCACAAGCTGCTATACGAAGACTTGGACTTCCAAATTCCTCGCGGGGCCATCGTTGGTATTATCGGCCCCAACGGTGCGGGTAAAACCACCCTATTCCGCATGTTGGCAGGCCAGGAAACCCCGGACAGCGGTGAAATCATCACCGGCGACACCGTACAGATGGCCTACGTGGACCAGAGCCGCGAAGACCTGGATAGCAACAAGAGCGTCTGGGAAGAAGTCTCCGACGGCAATGACATCCTGCGCATAGGTAATTATGAAGTGCCCAGCCGCGCCTACTTGGGCCGGTTCAATTTCAAAGGTGGCGATCAACAGAAGCGTGTCGGCGACCTCTCCGGTGGTGAACGTAACCGTCTGCACCTCGCGAAATTACTTAAACAGGGCGCCAACGTATTGCTGCTCGATGAGCCGACCAACGACCTGGACGTGGAAACCCTGCGGGCACTGGAAGAAGCTCTGCTGGCCTTCCCTGGCTGCGCCATCGTCATTTCCCACGATCGCTGGTTTCTGGATCGGGTCGCCACTCATATCCTCTCCTTCGAGGGCGATGCCCGGGTAGAGTGGTTCGAGGGCTCTTACACCGAGTATGAAGAATACAAGCGCAAGCAGTTCGGTGATGCAGCCCTGCAACCCAAGCGGATGAAATACAAGCGAATCGAAGTCTGATTCGCACGCCACAATACCGGGGAAAGGCATGCCGGTATCGGGGCGCAACAGGGGTGACAACATGAACGAAAGACGACGGGCCAACCGGGTGGACTTCGACGCAGAAGCCACCCTGACTTTCCAGCAGGATAGCCACCCGGTGTCACTGGACGACATTTCAATCATAGGCGCGCGCCTCAACAGCAGCACATCGCTGGCGCTACCCGACTCGTCCTCAGTCACCCTGAGCATTACCCTGGATGATTCCGATGTCACGCTGACCCTCCCCGCAAAAGTGAAACGTTTAGCGGGCCGGGACATCGGGATCATGTTCGACCGGCCATCAATCGATGACGTGCAGCACTTGCGCCGCATTGTCATGCTCCATCAAGGCGACGACGGCGAAGATGACCCCGCCTCCCTACTCACACCGGAGGCCTAACACCTTGGACCCAACCCTGGAAAGCCCGGAATTCATTGAACGTCTGCGCCAGGGAGACCGAGTAGCTTTTGGCCAAGTGGTTAAAACCCATCACAACATGTTGCTGGCCACCGCACGCACCCTGTTGTCGGCTGCGGATGCAGAAGAGGCCGTACAGGATGCTTGGATAGCCGCATACCGGGCCATCGCCAAATTCGAAGGGCGCAGCCTGCTGCGCACCTGGCTTACCCGCATTGTGATCAACCAAGCACGTATGATGCTGCGCAAGGGGGGGCGGGAAATCCAATTTAACCCCATCGATGAGCGGGCGCCTTTAGACCACCGTTTTCGCGACGACGGACACTGGGACCATCCGCCACAACACTGGGACCTAAATGGGCCCGATGCCCTGCTAACCCGAGACGAGCTGCGCCATTGCATGGAAAAAACCTTAGGGAAAATGCCAGACAATCAGCGTCTGGTATTGGAGCTGCGGGACCTGCAAGGCATGGATTTCGACGATATCTGTAACATGCTAGACGTTAGCGCATCGAACGTTCGAGTGCTGTTACACCGTGCCCGAGCACGATTGTTTGAATTGGTGGACCACTTTCAGGAGACAGGCGAATGTTGAAATGCAAAGACGTCGTCGCAAAAGCGGATGCCCTCGTAGACGGCACCTCCCTGACCATGCGTGAGCGCATCGCGTTGCGTATGCACCTGCTGATGTGCCACCACTGTCGCCGCTATGTGCACCAGCTACGCGTGCTGGTGAACACTCTCCCTCGCGAAACGGATAGGTTGGATGATGCCCAGACCCGGGACATCTTGGAAAAGCTCGACACCTCGAGAGATCCTTAGCTCACGGTTGAAATGCCTAAGGCAAGACGTCGCGTGTAACAATGCCTGCGTTACCGCATCCCTGTTATTCATTTCCCACCCTTTAGGCAGATCATGGAAAAAAAACTTGCGCTCTCACTGTTATTGTTAAGGCTCGGCGTCTTCATCGTCATGTTGATGTGGACCCTGGACAAATTCATCAATCCCGCCCATACCGGCAAGGTGTTTGCCAAGTTTTATGGCCTAGAAGGGCTCGATGGCAGCACCCTTACGGTATTGGCCTGCCTGCAATTGATCGTCATTCTGGCTTTCGTCGCTGGCGCCCTGCGCCGTTACAGCTATGGTGCTATCTTGCTGATGCACGCCGGCTCCACCCTATCCTCTTGGCAACAATATCTTGATCCATTCAACCACCTGTTGTTTTTTGCCGCCTGGCCGATGCTGGCCGCCTGTATCGCCTTGTATTTACTCCGTGATCAGGACACGCTGCTCAGCATCGACAGCCGCCGATAACGATTGCCCCCTTCTCAGGAAGGGGCAGCCTACATCAGCCGCAAGTGGCCACGCCTGATACCTCAACGTACCGTCTCAACTCACCGTATATTGCGTCATGCCGTCGCCTTCACGCTATCCGCCTGACCTTGATGCGACACTGAACATCGATGCCCTTCAAGCGCAAGGGTATTGACTTACTGGGTCATTAAACATTTCACCAGCACTGTAACCTGTGGCCGTTTACTGCATCCTAATAGCCCTACCCGGACAACAATCTTGAGGAGAGTCTGCAATGCATGAAGACGTGCAGAATTATTACGGTAAACAACTGCACTCCAGTGCCGACCTGCAAACCAATGCCTGCTGCGATCAGGCGCCACCGGAATACCTGAAACCCCTGCTGGCGCAACTCCATGACGAAGTGATTAGCCGCTACTATGGCTGCGGCCTGGTTGCCCCTGAGCAACTGGAAGGCATGCGAATTTTGGATCTGGGCTCCGGCTCAGGCCGCGATGTCTACCTACTCTCTGCACTGGTCGGCGAAGAAGGAGAAGTGATCGGGGTGGACATGACCGATGAGCAGTTGGCTGTCGCCAACCGTCATCTGGACTATCACCGCGAGGCCTTTGGTCATAGCAAAAGTAATGTACGCTTCCTAAAAGGCTACATCGAAGAGCTCGACAAACTGGATTTACAGGACGGCTATTTCGACATTGTTATTTCCAACTGCGTGATCAACCTGAGCACCAACAAGGCCAAGGTCATCGCCGACGTAAAACGGTTACTCAAACCCGGTGGCGAGTTCTTTTTTTCTGACGTTTATGCCGATCGTCGAATTCCTTCTGCCCTGGCCAAAGATCCCATCCTGTATGGGGAGTGCCTGTCGGGAGCCTTGTACTGGAATGACTTCATCAACCTGAGCAAGCGCTGTGGGTTTGCAGATCCTCGGCTGGTGGAATCCCGCCCACTAACCATTGAAAACCCCGCAATCGAAAAAGCCCTAGGCAACATCCGCTTCTACTCGGCCACCTATCGGCTGTTCAATATCGACACTCTGGAGCCAGCCTGTGAGGATTATGGCCAGGCGGTAATCTATAAAGGCACACTCCCAAATAGCCGCGATACGTTCACCCTGGATGATCACCACGCTATTGAAGCGGGAAAAGTCTTCCCCGTTTGCGGCAACACGTGGCTCATGCTGGAAAAAAGCCGTTTCGCTGACCACTTCGAATTTATCGGTAACTTCGAAACCCATTACGGCATCTTTGCAGGCTGCGGATTGGATGTTCCTTTTTTGCAAACCAGCAACGCAGGAGCAGAGGCCTGTTGCTAAGTCACAGGTCTCTTCATGGTTGTAACATCCGGCCAGAAAAACCATCAAACCGTCATGCTTACTCTTATACGCACCACTAACAGGACCTGACATGAGTATCAAAAAAGGCCTCCTCTTCACTGCCCTAGCCGCGCTGATTGCCTGCTACTTTGTTTTTGATCTCGGCCAATATTTCAGCCTGGATTATATCAAGCAGCAGCAAAGTGCCTTTGATGCTCTCTATCAGGATAATCCCGCGCTCATTCTCGGCGGCTTCTTCGGGCTATATGTGCTGGTCACCGCATTGAGCCTACCCGGCGCTGCCATCATGACCCTGGCAGCCGGGGCGCTGTTCGGTTTCTGGATCGCTCTGGTGATGGTTTCATTTGCCTCCTCTGCCGGCGCGACCTTGGCGTTCTTAGCATCGCGCTTTTTATTCCATGATGCGGTTCAGAGCCGCTTCGGCGAACGGCTGAAAAAACTCAACGAAGGGGTTAAGAAAGAAGGCGCATTTTATCTTTTCACTCTGCGTTTGGTGCCGGTGGTGCCGTTTTTTATCATTAACTTGGTAATGGGGTTAACGCCCATCAAAGCACGCACCTTCTACTGGGTCAGCCAAGTCGGCATGCTGGCGGGCACGGCCGTCTATGTAAACGCCGGAACCCAGCTCGGCCAAATTGACAGTCTTAAAGGACTGCTGTCTGTAGAACTCATCGGCGCCTTTGTGTTGCTCGGCATATTCCCCTGGATCGCCAAGGGCATCATGGCTCGCGTGCAAGCACGCAAAGTCTATAAAGGCTGGAAGAAACCGAAACAATTCGACCGCAACCTGATCGTTATCGGGGCAGGGGCCGCAGGCCTAGTAAGCGCCTACATTGCCGCCACCGTGAAAGCGAAAGTGACCCTGATCGAAAAACACAAAATGGGGGGCGACTGCCTGAACACTGGATGCGTACCCTCTAAGGCATTAATCAAAAGCGCCCGTGTTGCGTTCAATGACAAGCAGGCCGAAAAGTACGGCTTCGAGGCTATCAATAGCCGCTTCCGCTTCTCCAGCATGATGGAGCGGGTTCAACAGGTGATCGAGAAAATTGAACCCCATGATTCCGTGGAGCGTTATAGCGAACTAGGGGTGGACTGCCGTCAAGGCGAAGCGCGCTTCCTCTCGCCCTGGGAAGTGGAAATCCGCAACGGCGATCACGTGGAAACCCTCACCGCCCGCAGCATTATTATTGCCTCCGGCGCCCGCCCCTTTGTGCCACCGATTCCGGGCATCGAAGACATCGATATCCTCACCTCCGACAACCTTTGGCAGATTGAAGAACAACCCAAACGACTACTGGTACTGGGTGGCGGCCCCATCGGTTGTGAGCTAGCCCAGACCTTTGCCCGCCTGGGCAGCGAAGTCACCCAAATCGAAATGCTACCCCGACTGATGATTCGTGAAGATGCGGAAGCCAGCGAGATTGTCACCCGCTCACTAAAGGAAAGCGGCGTACACGTACTTACTAATCACAAAGCCGTTCGGTTCAGCGAAGAGAACAGCGAGAAAGTATTATTGGTTGAACACGATGGCAAAGAAACTGCCCTGCCTTTTGACCAGGTGCTAGTGGCCGTGGGTCGCAAGGCCAACACTGATGGCCTAGGCCTGGATGCCCTGCAATTGCCCACCGAGACCAATGGCACTATCCAGACCAATGATCGCCTACAAAGCCGCTACCCCAACATCTATGCCTGTGGCGATGTGGCCGGCCCGTACCAGTTCACCCATACCGCCGCCCACCAAGCCTGGTATGCCAGCGTCAATGCCCTGTTTGGTTTCCTGAAAAGTTTCAAGGTGGATTACCGGGTGATCCCCTGGTGCACCTTTACCGACCCGGAAGTGGCGCGCGTGGGCGTCAACGAGCAAGAAGCTGACGAACAAGGCATCGAATACGACATCACTCGTTACGGGATTGATGATCTGGACCGAGCTATTGCCGACAGTGCGGACCTTGGCTATGTAAAAGTCCTCACTGCCAAAGGCAGCGACAAAATCTTGGGTGTCACCATCGTTGGCCAGCATGCGGGTGAATTGATCAGCGAATATGTGCTGGCCATGAAACACGGGCTAGGCCTGAACAAGATCCTCGGCACCATCCACATTTACCCGACCATGGCCGAGGCTAACAAGTTTGCCGCCGGAGAATGGAAAAAAGCACGCAAGCCTGAAGGACTGTTACGTTGGGTAGAACGGATTCATAACGTGCGACGATAAGCGGTCTCTGAAGAACACCTTTCATGCTTTGGCAGACCGCACTTGCATGGCAAAAACCAGTAGGAGTAACTATGTTTATGCGCTTGCTAATATCCTTGTTGTTATTGCTTAGTAGCCCATTACTGGCGTTTGATCACAGTGGCTGGGACGCCCTGCTGAAAAAGCACGTCAGCTGGCAACGAAACGGTGTGGCCAGCGCAGTAAATTACGAGGGTATAGCAGCGGAACGAGCGGCTCTTAAGAAATATCTCAACAGCCTCTCCGCAGTGTCTGCCGACGCGTTCTCTCAGTTTAGCAACGACCAGCAACTCGCCTTCCTGATCAACGCCTACAACGCGTACACCATTGAGTTAATTCTGCGAGAACCCGGGCGCCCTGATTCTATCCGCGATATTGGCACCTTTTTCTCCGGCCCTTGGGACCAGCGCTTTTTTACCCTGCTCGGGCAAAAAAGAACCCTTGATGAAGTAGAGCACACACTTATCCGCGGCAACCCAAACCTCAAAGACCCCCGCATTCACTTTGCGGTCAATTGCGCCTCCATCGGTTGCCCTGCGTTGCGCCCGGAAGCCTTTGTCGGCGACCAACTTGAGCAACAGTTGGTCGATAGCACCCAGCGTTTTCTCCGTGATCGTGAACGCAACCGCTACAACAGCGAAACAGACACCCTGGAAGTTTCGAAAATATTTGACTGGTACCAAGAGGATTTTGCAGAAAGCGCCGGCAGCTTATCCCTCTACCTCCAGCGGTATGCCAATATTTTAGACATACCCAACAACCGCCAAACGGCACTGGGCGAGGGCAGTATCAAGGTGCGATTTTTACCCTACAACTGGTCATTGAACGACCGGTAAACACACCCTACCAAGAGGAAAACGGCATGGAGGACACCTACCACGAAACCCTCACTCGTCCCTTGCGAGGCACGGGCCTATCTTTTAACGGTGCGCAGCGGCTCGAACATAGAGCGGCAGCGCGAGCGCGCTCTGTCTCTCGACGTGGCTCCACCCTTTAAAATAAAAAATCGATTCGCGAGCGGTTAACTCTTCCACTCTCAACTAATTACAGATATTCCAGCGCCTCAGCCACGTTACTAACGCCAATAATGTCCACCCCGTCTGGCAGCTTTCTAGGCAAGTTGGCTTTCGGCACAATGGCTTTTTTAAAGCCGTGTTTTACTGCTTCATAAAGCCGTTCCTGCCCTTGAGGAACCGGCCGAATTTCCCCGGACAAGCCCACCTCACCAAACACCACCAGCTCGCGCTCCAGCGCCCGGTCACGGAAGCTGGACACAATAGCCAGCAATTGGGCCAAGTCTGCAGCCGTTTCGGTAACCTTCACACCACCCACCACATTCATGAACACATCCTGATCGCCTACCTGAATGCCACCATGGCGATGCAGTACCGCCAGCAACATGGCCAACCGATTCCCCTCCAACCCCACACAGATACGCCGAGGGTTACCGAAGTGGGAGGCGTCCACCAGTGCCTGCAGCTCCACCAGCAGCGGACGGGTTCCTTCCCAGACCACCGTTACCAGAGAACCGGAAGCGATCTCCTCGGCCCGGTTAAGGAAAATGGCGGAAGGATTTTTTACTTCCTTCAGCCCCTCGCCGGTCATGGCAAATACGCCCAGCTCGTTCACCGCCCCAAAACGATTCTTGAGGCCACGCAGGGTACGAAAGCGCGAATCCGTAGATCCTTCCAGCATCAGGGAACAATCAATCATGTGCTCCAATACCTTCGGCCCCGCCAGGGTGCCATCCTTGGTTACATGGCCCACCAGCAGCAGCACTGTTCCCGTCTGCTTGGCAAAGCGAGTCAGAGCGGCAGCACATTCACGAACCTGAGCCACACTGCCCGGCGCCGACTGCAACGCCGCCAGAAACATGACCTGGATAGAATCCACCACCAACACCTTCGGCATCTCCTTGCGGGCCAATTCGAGAATCTGCTCCACGTCAGTCTCCGCCGCCAGTCGCAGTTTTTCCTTGGGTAGCTTCAGGCGGTCAGCACGCATAGCCACTTGCGACAAGGATTCTTCGCCGGTGATATACAAACAGCTTTGGGAGTCAGAGAGCCTACACAGCGTTTGTAGTAGCAAGGTAGATTTCCCCGCACCGGGGTGCCCACCAATCAGAATGGCCGAACCAGGCACCAACCCGCCACCCAGCACTCGATCCAGCTCGCCCATGCCGGAACTGATACGCGGGGTTTCTTCGAGCACAATATCATTGAGATTTTGCACTTCTGACAGCTGGCCGGAAAAGCCGCCCCGGCTGCCCGCCCCTTTTGATGATGGGGTAGCAGGATCGTGGACAAACTCTTGCAAGGTATTCCAGGCATTACAGGCCGGACACTGACCCTGCCATTTGGGAAAATCCGCTCCGCAATCCGTGCATACAAACGCGATCTTTTTCTTGGCCACAAACAAATCCTTCTTGTGTATTGCTATCTACAAAGCCGCTGCAGGAACGTAGCGCAGCGGAGTAACGCACGGAGTGCGGCCCCAAAGGGGTGAGCGCAGCGAATAACGCCGCTTGAGGTGCGAATTCGGGCCTGAAGGGAGCCAATCTTTTCTACACAAAGTGCGTAAAAACGCTGAGGATAAAATGGTTTACTCTGAGCGTTCAGCACGCTCTGTGATGAATTCGCACTTGATGTTCTCGCCTCAAGCGGGACGCCTAAACTGACCTTCGGATCAGACGATAGTGCGTTCCGGTCTTTGCGTGATCTGGCAGAACAGCTCATAGCTGATTGTCCCACAGGCACGGGCCACGTCATCCACATCGACCACGTCACCCCACAACTCCACCTCATCCCCCACGCTGGCACTCAAGCCGGTCACATCGATGGTGATCATATCCATGGAAACTCGCCCCACCAGCGTCGTAACGACCCCGTTCACCGCTACCGGCGTCCCGCTGGGCGCGTGGCGTGGGTAGCCATCGCCATAGCCCACTGCCACCACCCCGATTTGTCGTGGATCTGAGGCAGTCCAGGTAGCGCCATAACCCACGCTTTCACCAGCCTCAACAGCATTAATGGCGATCAAGCGTGCACTGAAGCGATGGCTGACTTGCAGACCAAGTTCCGCAGCAGTCTGCCAGTTAAACGGCGATGAGCCATACAACATGATCCCCGGCCGCACTCGCTGGGCATGGGCACGAGGGTAACGCAGTAAAGCAGCAGAGTTTGAAGCAGACAGCGGCAGCTGCAATTGCTCTGCTACACTTCCCGCCAGCAGTAGCTGTTTTTCGGAATGGATATCCTCATCCATATCCGCACAGGCAAAATGGCTCATCACGCCGACCGGAGCGTTACCTGCTTGGCTTAACCGTGCAGCCGCGCTCAAAGCTTCATTCGGGCGCAAACCCAGACGATTCATCCCCGCATTCACTTTCAACCAAATACGTACCGGGCACGGGTTCGCCAGCAGCAACTCCACTTGCCATAAGGAATGCACCACCACCTCAAGCGAGAGTCGCGCCGCTGCCTCTAGCTCTTCCGCATCGAAGAACCCTTCGGCAACCAATATTGGCAAGGCTATACCATGCTCACGCAGCGTCCGCGCCTCGTCCAGCACTGCCACGCCCAAACCCGACACGCTATCGAGCATGGTCTCTGCCGCCAGCAACAGCCCATGGCCGTAACCATTAGCCTTAACCATAGCAAACACTTGAGCATCACCGGCCAACTCCGCTGCGCGGAGTGCGTTGTTCCTGAGCGCGGCGAGACGAATTTCTACGCGCGTGCCTCTCATAAAAATTGCAGTCCAGCGCCTAGTGGCTGACGGTTAACCTTTAAAAAAGAGGGCTGCGCATTCAGCATCCAACCGCCTTCATTCTGCGTTTTATTCATCCCCTGCGGCCAACTGCGCATAATATTCCGGGGCCAGATCATCGAAGCGGGTGAACTCACCGCGGAAGGCTAGGCGTACGGTACCGATAGGACCATTACGCTGTTTGCCGATAATAATCTCGGCGACACCGCGCTCATTGCTGTCCTTGTTATACACCTCGTCCCGGTACAGGAAGACGATCAAATCCGCATCCTGCTCAATCGCCCCGGATTCACGTAGATCCGACATCACAGGGCGTTTGTTGGGGCGTTGTTCCAGCGAGCGGTTCAACTGGGAGAGCGCCAGCACCGGACAATTCAGCTCCTTAGCGATCCCTTTTAGGGAGCGGGAAATTTCCGAGATTTCGTTCACCCGGTTTTCCACCCCAGGCACCTGCATCAGCTGCAGGTAATCGACCATGATCAGGCCCAGCTCACCGCCACATTCGCGCGCTACCCGACGAGCACGGGCACGCATCTCCAGCGGGCTCAGTGCCGGGGTATCATCAATAAAAAAGCGTTGCTCACTGAGCATGTGAATGGCAGAAGTAATGCGCGGCCAATCATCCTTTTCCAGATTACCGGAACGAATTGCCCCCTGATTGATGCGGCCCAGCGAGGACAACATCCGCATTACGATGGACTCCGCCGGCATTTCCATGGAGAACACCAGCACGGGCTTGTTACTCTTGATCGCCACGTTTTCACACAGGTTCATGGCAAAGGTGGTCTTACCCATGGAAGGCCGGCCCGCAACCACGATCATGTCCGCCGGCTGCAGGCCCCCGGTCATTTTATCCAACTCTTCAAAACCAGACGTCAGGCCGGTAAGTGAACTCTTCGTTTTGTACAGCTCATCAATCCGGTCCACTGCTTTTTTAAGCACTGATTTGATGTTCTGCGGGCCATCGCCTTTTTTCTGCTGCTCAGCAATCTTGAAGATGGCGGATTCCGCTTCATCAAGAATTTCCAATGACTTGCGGCCCTCTGTATTAAACGCGCTGTCTGCCACCTTGTGGGACACATTGATCAACTGCCGCAGGATGCTGCGCTCACGGACAATATCCGAATAGGCAGTAATGTTGGCCGCACTGGGAGTGTTGCGGGCCAACTCAGACAGGTAGGTCATGCCGCCGATGGATTCCAACTGGCCCAGGTTATTCAGCGCCTGGGAGACGGTAACCAGGTCACTGGGGTTTTCTTCTTCCACCAGCTGGGCAATCACCTCGAAAATCTGGCGATGCTCCTTACGGTAAAAGTCCCTCGCGCCAACGCGCTCGGCCACATCATCCCAGGCGCTGTTATTGAGCAGCAAACCACCCAGCACCGCCTGCTCCGCCTCCACAGAGTTGGGGGGAATACGCAGGTTTTCAGGCAGATGTTTGTCCAGCGACATGGGTTCATTCATAGCAATAACTACAGCCAAGTTTTGAGCTACAAGCTACAAACCATAACAAGAAAGAAGGCATAATCATTTGAAAGGCCTTATCCATGCCAAAACGCTAGGCGCGGCGGCTGGCATCCAAATTTAAGAGGCATTCTGGTCGCGTTGCAGTTTTCTGCTTGTAGCTACCATTAAAAAGGGCACTGTCCTTTCAGACAATGCCCTGATTCTGTCACCGCACCCCCGCAGGGGCAAACCGGTTGTCAGTTCTGTCGATTACTCGGCAGGAACCACAGCCAGTTTGATGGCCACAGTGACCTCGGCGTGCAACGCCAGGTCAATTTCGAACTCACCGGTGGTGCGCAACGCACCATGAGGCAGCTTCACTTCTGCTTTCTCAACATCCACACCAGTGGAAGAAGAAATGGCTTCCGCGATGTCGCGGGTGCCCACAGAACCAAACAGCTTGCCTTCGTCACCAGCTTTAGCGGCGATGGAAACGGTGGTTTCGTTCAGCTTCTCGGCGCGTTCCTGGGCAGCACCCAGCTGCTGTGCAGCGTGCTTTTCTAGCTCAGCACGACGCTGTTCCACTTCAGCCAAATTGGCTTTGGTGGCAGGCAGCGCTTTGCCTTGCGGGATCAGGAAGTTACGGCCGTAACCAGAACGTACGTCTACAACTGCGCCCAAATCGCCCAGGTTCTTGATCGTTTCCAGCAGGATCACTTGCATGATGGTCCCCTCGGCTTAATTGTCGTGGCTGTCAGAGTACGGCAGCAGCGCCAGGAAGCGAGCCTGCTTAATAGCAGAGGCCAGCTGACGCTGGTAGCGTGCCTTGGTGCCGGTGATACGGCTGGGCACGATCTTGCCAGTCTCGGTGATGTAGGCTTTCAGGGTGTCGAGATCTTTGTAATCGATGTACTCAACACCTTCCGCAGTAAAGCGGCAGAACTTGCGGCGGCGATAAAAACGGGCCATTGGATAATCTCCTGTCGAATCCTTAGTTAAGGCTTTGCAGCGTTTGGGCAAGCAATTGCAAACGGTCCCGGGCGTCTCCCTTGTAACCGGCACGGCTGAGGCATCCGATTACCTTGATTCGCTGACCCTCTTTCAGGCCTGCGGCCTGCTGGGTCATCCCACCTGCCAGAATAACGGCAATGCGGGCCTGGACTTCACGGGGATGTCCGTCTTCCAGTTGCCGAGAGCGATGCTCCAACCAGATTCTCTGGCGGGGCACTCCGGCTGGAGTCAGGGCCACCTTTTCTAAGGTGACGATCACACCAGTGAGTTCGCAGTGGTTGCTTTCCAAAGTTAGCTGGCAGCCCCTTCCTTCTCGTCATGCTTCGCCAGCGGCGACGGCTCAGTAATAGCGTTGTCGCGACGAATTACGAGGTGACGGATTACGGCATCGTTAAAGCGGAAAGTGTTTTCCAGCTCGCCCAGGGTCTCGCCGTCACATTCGATGTTCAGCATCACATAGTGAGCTTTGTGGATCTTGTTGATCGGGTAAGCCAGCTGACGACGGCCCCAATCTTCAACACGGTGGATAGTGCCTTTGCCGTCGGTCACGATCGCGCTGTAGCGCTCGACCATAGCAGACACCTGCTCGCTCTGGTCCGGATGAACCAGAAACACAACTTCGTAATGACGCATGTTAGCTCCTTACGGTTGCGACGCCTCACGACGCCAATTCAGCTTCCCGCCGTGATCACAATCAACGCACGGTGAAGCAAGGAGACCTGCATCCCGGCCCGAAACCCGGGGGAGACGCAGGAAGCGCGCGATTCTATCCCATTGCAGGGGGCAACCTCAAGGCATATCCATTGCCATCTAGTCATCACGAACGCATGCGCGGATAAAATTCAACTCTACACACGTATAAAGAAAACGATGCCGCTCGCAACCCCCTGAAATAAAGGGGAAAACAATAACGGAACACGACCATGCACACTCGAGCGAGGCGGCGGCAATAAAAAAGGGTTGAGAGTCGCAAGGGCGCGCCGCCGGAGCGTGGCCGGCAGCAACTTACTGCGTCATTCCACGCTGCGTTGAGCCCGCACCTGAAACAGCATAACCCCAGTAGCAACAGACACATTGAGGCTCTGCACTTCCCCAGCCATGGGTATCTCCAACAACTGGTCGCACTTATCACGGGTCAGGCGCTTTAACCCACTCCCTTCAGCCCCCATCACCACGGCCAGGGATTCCGGGGCCTGGAAGGTAAACAGGGACTCACTTCGTTCTTCTAAAGCCGTGCCAACCACCCAAACCCCTCGATCGCGCAGCTGGTCCAGCAGGCTAGCCAAATTACCAATCTCGTAATACGCCAGGCTCTCCGCCGCCCCAACCGCAGTGCGACATGCCACCGGCGTCAGGCCTGCCGCATTACGGCGCGGCACAATCACTGCCTGAACCCCGGCAGCATCCGCACTGCGCAGGCAGGCGCCGAGATTATGCGGATCGGTAACGTTTTCCAGAACCAGCAGCAACGGCTTGGCCGGCTTGCCGTCCAGCCACTGCAACAACGCGCTCTCATCTAAAGGGCGACGGGGTCGCGCCCGCGCCACGATGCCCTGATTCTGGGGCCCTGCGTGCTTTTCAAGCACCTCGCGCCGAGCTCGCTGGATAGCGATACCGAAATCTTTTGCTGCCTGCATCAGAGCAGCCAGACGCGGATCATCCCGGTCGGCCCGGGTATCCTGAACGAACAGCTCCAGCACTGCCTCCGGCCGATGGCGCAACAGCGCCTCCACCGCATGGAAGCCGGAATACATTAGGGGTTTATTCATAACGACGCCTGCACGCTAAACGCACCACGCAAGCACGCGATACGCAGTGAAAATGGAATCAAAACGCAGGAGCAGCGCTTAAGCCGCGCATTAATGCCATCAAGGCAATCTATTCGCGACCCAATCGACGCCCCTACGGGCAATGCCGTTAGCTTTTTTTGGTGCGGCGCGCGGCCTTTTTACCGCGGGGCGGGCCCTTGCGCTTGGCCTTAGCCTTGGGGATATCGCCCTTGGCCAACTTTTCCCGTTCGGACTGGCCCGACTCTGCCTTGCCGGCATTCCCAGAGCGCCCACCTTTGCCTCTGCCACCGGACGGCTTTTTCTTGCTGGCAGCTTTGGGCCGGCCTTTGCCGCTGGGGGTAAAGGACTCCAACTGCAAGTCAATCTTACGGTCTTCCGTGTGCACCGCCGCCACACAGACTGTGACCGCATCGCCCAATCCGAACTGGCGACCAGTACTTTCACCGGTGAGAGTAAGGCTCACTTCGTCAAAGTGGTAGTAGTCGCTATCCAGGTTCGCCACATGCACTAAGCCATCAATATGCAGATCACTAAGCTGCACGAACAACCCAAAACTGGCCACACCACTGATGGCACCCTCAAACACCTGCCCCAGGTGTGCCTCCATGAACTGGCATTTGAGCCAGGACACCACATCACGGGTGGCCTCATCCGCACGCCGCTCAGTCATGGAGCACTGCTCACCAATGGCCACCATATCCGCCTGGTTATAAGGCAGGATTTTCTGACGCGGGATTTCCGGCAAATTGCCAGGGTTATCCACGTGGTTCGGCTCACCATTGCTGCGAATCAGGAAGCGGATGGCACGGTGCACCAATAAATCCGGGTAACGGCGAATCGGCGAAGTGAAATGGGTATACGCCTTGTACGCTAACCCAAAGTGCCCCTTGTTCTCGGCCTCGTACTTGGCCTGGCTCATGGTGCGCAACATCATGGTCTGGATCACGTTGCGATCCGGGCGCTCCAGAATTTCTTCGCGCAGGTCCTGGAAGACATACGGCTTTGGCGCCGCCCCTTCCGACCAAGCGATACTCAAGCCCAACCCACCCAGAAATTGCTGCAACTTGCTCAGGCGCTCTTCCTTGGGCGGCTCATGGTTACGGTAAAGCGCCGGCACACCGGCTTTTTCCAGCAATTTAGCGGAACAGATGTTGGCGGCCAGCATGGCCTCCTCAATCATGATATGCGCCACATTGCGCTGCACCGGCACAATGGCTTCAATCTTTTTGTTCTCGTCGTAAATGATGCGGGTGTCATCGCTGTCGAAATCGATGGCTCCGCGCTCTGCGCGACGACGGCGCAGGGCCAGGAACATTTCATGGAACGACCAGATCATGTCCAGGGACTCATCGTCCAGGCTGGCCACGGTGTCCTGCGCCAGCTCGGACTCAGGCTCTTCAATGATCGCGCCGACCTTGTTGTAAGTCAGACGGTGCCGCGAGCGCATCACCCCTTCACGGAAAATAAACCGGGTGAGGCGGCCGTTGGCAGAAATCTTCATATCGCAATACAGGCACAGACGGTCCACATGGGGGTTCAGGGAACACAACCCGTTGGACAGCGCCTCCGGCAACATCGGAATCACCCGATTGGGGAAATACACTGAGTTGCCGCGCTTGGCCGCCTCCTGATCCAACTCGGAGCCTGGCTGCACATAATGACTCACATCGGCGATGGCCACGATCAAGCGCCAACCACCGCGGGGACGACGCTCTACATAGACTGCATCATCGAAATCTCGGGCGGTTTCGTCATCAATGGTTACCAGCGGAAGATCACGTAGATCCACCCTGTGGGCCTTGGGCTCATGAGGAACCTTGTCACCGAATTTCTCAGCGGCGGCCTCCACCCCTTCCGGCCAAACATGAGGAATTTCAAAACGGCGTAGCGCCACTTCTACTTCCATGCCTGCCTCGTCCGGGGTAGCAATAATTTCTTCCAGTCGAACCAATACATGGTGGTCTCGGCTGGGGTATTGGGTAATGGTGGCACGGACATGATCGCCCGGATTCGGCTTGATGCCGTTTTTGTCTTCGATCAGGACTTCTTTGGTAATGCGGCGATTTTCTGGCTCAATAAAGCTGATTCCCGCTTCCCGGGAATAACGACCGATCACTTCGGTGGCCACCCGTTCGGTGATCTCAACGATGCGGGCCTCTTTCTTGCCAAAGCGGTTATAGCCCGCGTTGCTGACCAGCACCCGGTCACCGTCCATGACGTTTTCCATCTGCCGGGGCGCTAGAAACAGGTCGCCTTGCGTTTTGTCGTCAGGAATCAGAAAGCCAAAGCCATCTTTATGGCCTTGCACTCGACCGGCAATAAGGTCCATACGAGACACCACGCCGACTTTACCGTTGCGGTTCTGAACCAGCTGAGCGTCACGAAGCATGGCCTTGATACGACGATCCAGTCCGACTTCCCCCTCTTCATCCACTTCCAGCAGCTGAGCCAGCAGCTCAAACGACAGGGGCTTACCCTGATCATTGAGCACATCCAGAATCAACTCCCGGCTGGGAACGGGGTTCTCGTACTTTTCCGCCTCTCGGTCGGCATGGGGATCGCTATAGCGTTTCTTTGAGGTCATCGAAGGTTTTTTTGAAAAGGAATTTGACATTGGGCCATCATATACTAGAATGCACCCGCTTTCGCGATGAACGGCTAATAAATTTAGTCAATGCATAGCAAAGCCGAGGTGGTGAAATTGGTAGACACGCTAGCTTCAGGTGCTAGTGCTCGCAAGGGCGTGGAGGTTCAAGTCCTCTCCTCGGCACCAATTAAGAAAGAGGGCTCCCAAGCGGGGGCCCTTTTTCGTTTCAGCCCCGGCCTAGCCCCTCTCAATCACTGATAGCGCAAGTCAATATGACTCTCCTTCGCCCCGTGATCGCTGCTCTTTTCCTCGCCTGCGGCCTGGCCTTGGCTCCCGTGGCTACCTACGCCGAACCGGGCAATACGGTGCAGGCCACCGAATCTGTCCATCCCGCTATTGAGCAGGCCAATACCCACCGGGCAAAAGAAGCCCGTCGTAAACGCTACCTGCTGTTTTTCCCGATCGCCGCGGTTGGCGTCACCGTGGCCCTGATTGTGATTACCCGCCGCAAGTAAACCTGCGACGGGAAATCTCCATTCGCTCTCGACAGATCTGCGAAGCAGGCACGCTGCGCGGTCTCAGCGATAGGTCACCGGTTCGGTTATGGCTGTACGCTGCCCGGCCTCCACCTCTTTGTGCACATTGACCATTGGGGCGAGCACCGCATCGCGGCCGCGGATATAACTCTGCTCCTCAACGACAGACAGGTATGCCTTGTTCAATTCCAGTGCCCGGCGGGCGGAGGGCACCACCAGCGCACTGATATCACCTTCCAGTTGCGTCAACATGGCCGGCCTCAAGCCCCCCTCCTCATCAAAGAAACGCTCACGCACCTCCTGATTGGACCGGTACTCATCCGCTCCACCTACCTGCTCCAAGTAAAACGCATACTCGCCACGACCATCTTCCCGTTGTGGCTCGGGAATACCTCCCAGGCTTTTCTGATTCCAGTGATACCAGCCCCGCTGAAACCCCTGACTGGCATCCAGCTTTCTTTCCATGGTGTAGGTACTATCGGTCAGCGCACCCACAGCCCCATGACATCCGGCGCAGGTGGCCAGCTCCTCATACGACTGCGGCCGCAGCTCGCCCTGGTCATCCTCGATGAAGCCACTGAAACGCCAGCCACGGCGATTGCCCACCCCGCGCTCTATATCCCCGATGACAGGCTCCATGCGATCAGGAAAATCATGGGCATCCTTGAGCTCATCATCCGCCAGCTCCCGGTGCTGAAAATATGTCAGCCAACGTGTTTTACGACTGTAGCGCAGCTCCTTCATTCGCGGCGCCATAACCACTTCGCCATCGTCGGCAATATCCAGATAGCGGACGCTATGTACAAACTCGGTGCCCAGCGGATAAGCCCCTGCTGACAGTGGCGCTGCACCCTGTTGCTGGGCCACCCTGGCCAGCCCCACATACTCCATCTCACGCCCTTCAAGGGGAGCCCAGTCGAATACCACTTCAGTAGCACGATCCAGTACACCGTTGCGATTCAAGTCGACCCCGTACTCGGCTTCCGCCACCGCCTCTATCGCCACACTCTCACGCTTGATCAGCGACTCCACAATCGCCAGATTGAGACGGTAAACCCGCATGTCGGGCTCGCCTTTTTCGTTCTGTTGATACGGAGAATCCAAGCGAATCAGCACATCATCCGCAGAACCATTAGTGGGAAAAAATGCCCCCGGGAACGGCGTATAGGCCAATGCACGCCAACCCGTCGGCTCACCTTCTGCGTCGAGGTCAAAGCCATGCTCATCAAAGCGGTAGGACACGTCAGGCACGTAACCATCCCAGTGTCCATTACCATCACCATCCCAATGCGCAGGCAATTTTCCTGTCAGGGTTTCGGCCAGCTGCACCGCGCCCCCGGATTGATAATTATCGGTTCGCACATAAGCCAAAATCGCCTCATCACTGATCGCTTCACGCGCTTCACTGCGATCAACGAAAAGATTCTCCCAGCGATTGACGGTAGCGGGCCCGGCAAAATCGTAGGCCAGCTGCAAATCAAGATCGTTAGTGAAATTCGGCTCTTTACTGGCGGTATGGCAGACATAACAGGGGTTACTCTCAACCCCCTTGGCATCTTCGGTTTTGGTATAACACTGTGGCGGAATCGTCGCCGCCGGGTTGGACAAATACAGGCGCCCCAAATTTTCCGCCTGCGACGCATCAGATTGGCCGCAACCGCTCAGCTGCCATACCAAAGCAGACATACCCAGAATAAAAAAAATCTTTTTCATAGCAGCAAAAGGCCGGGGATACCCCGGCCCTCCTCGTTATCGTTATTAATATTCAATCCATGGCCGGGAACGGACCGATATACCCGGTATAGGCACGGTGATCCAATGAGCCATCCGGGATCTTGCCGGAGTCAGATTCGCCGTAGGGGTGCTGCACCACACTCATCAGATAGGCGAAGCCATTCACGTTGGGGTACCAATAGGGAGAGGTGGTTTCCGACCCGTAGGGGGTGGTCTGGATACGAGTCAGACCGGCAGAGAAATCCGTCGCATCTACCTGGTCCAGATTCAGTGACCAGATCACATCATTCTGGTGCCCGGAACCAGTGTCCTCACCAATAACCAAGGTGTTATAGCCAGTGATAAAGGTCACATTATCCGGATTGGCCAGGCCGTCAGCGTCACAGGAGTAAGAGGCAAACGGGCTATCAGCCGGGTAGCTGGCAGGCTGACCGGCAATCAAGCCTTTCATGTTCTGCGCCACATAATCAGAACCGATGCCCGCATCGGCGGCAACATCCAGGGCATAGACCCCACCACACTTATTGGCCTCGGCAATACGAACATGGTTGATCGTGGACAGATCGTTGGAAGAATTATCCTCCATGCCACGCCCCACTTCACTCATGGCCACATAAAGCTTGCCGCCATCCGGGTCGAAAGTCACACCTTCTTCTTTACGAAACTCTGTGGTCGCCCCCATCAACGCAGCATAGCGACGAGTCTCAAGACGGGATGCCGCCAACTTCATACCGGGTTTTACTTTCAGGCATTCCTTATTGCCATTGGATGCAGTGGCCGTGAAACCATCCGGGCAATCCTCACCGGTCATGGTCGCGGTTTCGAAAAGATCAGTAAATGCCGGCTCGTCAGGGCTGGCGAATAGGGCTTCGATATCGCTGTTGCTGGCGTGGCCCAGGCTTATCCATTCCAGGTCCGCTTCACCGATACCCGCTGCCGATGTCTGGTTCCATTTGGTGGCATAAAGGTTACCCGCACTCAGATCACCGGCCGTATCCGCAACAAACATGTAGAGGCCCACGTTGGTGCCATCATCGGTCATGTAGACCGTTTTTTCGTCAGGCATTACGTAAGCCAGCTCGAAGGCCAGACGGCCCATGGCGTAATGTTTGACGAGATCGCTGGTGGGTGCACTATCACCCTCGGCAGCCACGGCGATCTCAATATTCCAGCCCCACCAGTAAGGATTCATGGCCGTCAGATCACCCCCAAAGTAATCTGCCATCGGCTCGTAGTAGCCATCAATTTCACCGGTTACCGGGTCACGCTCGGAAGCATCCGGTTCGTACTCTTCACTAGCCAAATGGGTATTCCAAGGGGTCACACTGGCAGCACAGTGCACCCAACCACCATCCACACCGGACTGATCGATTTGCCAGAGATCCTTGACTGAAAGATGGCCAGTCTGTTTGTTCTGATCCAGTTCCATCAGGAACATGGCACCAGGACGAGTTTCCATCTGAGAGACGGAGAACAAACGATCACCGATCGGCAACAGGGAGGTATGCTCATTGGAATCGGTAACACTCGGCTTACCGTCGTTGCCATAGAGCGGCTGCCCCATTTTGTCTACCAATTGACCGAAGACCACATCCCCGTTTACCGCATCGCCGGAACGCAGCAGGGTATGGAAACCGATCTCGTAGGTTTCACCATCTACTTCAACGGAGGGAGACGCCAGGATCTGACGCTTTTCCAGATCCGTTTCCGGGGCTTTCACCGCGGTAAAGGAAAGACTTTTTCCAACCGGGTCCGCAGGCACGGCAGGATCGTTAGAATCGCTGTCACCACCACAGGCAGACATTAGAATAGCAGTTAAAGTTACAGCACTGACTTTGGTAGCCAGTGCTGTTTTGGCAAACGGAATCCGGTACATGAGCGTTCTCCCCGTGAATTGTTTTCAGAGGCGAACAGTGAAGCGCTTTTTTATGACAAATCTGTCACGGAGATAAGAAGAATTTGTTCAACACAAAAACCGTAGCGTCGGACATAAAAAAAGCGGCCCTTGGGCCGCTTTTCCATTTGCGCCGGGTTCAGGAGAACGGATGGCGCTTGATAATGGTTTCCACACGGTCCGGGCCTGTGGAAATAATATCGATGGGCGCACCGGTAATTGCTTCAATACGCTTCAGGTAAGCCTTGGCGTTGGGCGGCAAATCATCTTCTGACTTCACCCCCAAGGTAGATTCGCTCCAGCCCGGCAGGCTTTCATACACTGGCTTCACTTCTTCGTAGCTATCCGCATCCCAGGCACACTCCAGCGAGTTGCCGGCCGCATCCTGGTAGCCCACACAGATGTTGATCTCTTCCAGGCCATCCAGCACATCCAGCTTGGTTAGGCACAGGCCTGTAATGGAGTTAATCTGGATGGAGCGCTTCAGCGCCACCGCATCGAACCACCCGCAACGGCGAGCACGGCCCGTGGTAGAACCAAATTCGTGCCCCTTCTCGGCCAGGTAGCGGCCATTCTCGTCGAACAACTCAGTGG
Organism: Alcanivorax borkumensis SK2; assembly: GCF_000009365.1. NCBI lineage: Bacteria > Pseudomonadati > Pseudomonadota > Gammaproteobacteria > Oceanospirillales > Alcanivoracaceae > Alcanivorax > Alcanivorax borkumensis. The sequence goes on from NC_008260.1 coordinate 2,508,684, forward strand.
GGAACGGGCCACTCCCCACCCGGGTGGTGTAGGCCTTGGTAATACCCAGCACATAATCTAGGTACAGAGGACCAAACCCGGTGCCGGTAGCGGTACCGCCAGCGGTGGTATTGGAGCTGGTGACATAAGGGTAGGTGCCGTGGTCGATATCCAGCAGGGTGCCCTGGGCCCCTTCGAACATGATATTTTCGCCGCGCTCACGGGCGCCGTGCAGCACCGCCGTCACGTCAGTCACCATGCTGCGAACGTCTTCGCCCAGCTGCAAGGTGTCATCCAGGGTTTTCTGGAAATCCACCGGCTCCGCATTGTAATAGCTGCGCAGAACAAAGTTGTGGTAATCCATCACTTCGCCCAGCTTGGCGGCAAACAGCTCACGCTGGTACACATCACCCAGGCGCAAGCCTCGACGAGCCACCTTGTCTTCATAGGCCGGGCCGATGCCCCGGCCCGTGGTGCCTATTTTCTTGTTGCCACGGGCCGCTTCCCGAGCCTGATCCAGAGCCACGTGCACAGGCAAGATCAGCGGGCAGGAGGCGGACAAACGCAGGCGATCGCGAACCGGCACACCCTGATCTTCCAGGCCACCAATTTCCTTAAGCAAGGCTTCCAGAGAAAGCACCACGCCGTTACCGATCAGGCACTGCACATCTTCACGAAGAATGCCTGACGGAATCAGGTGCAGGACCGTTTTCTTGCCATCGATCACCAGGGTATGGCCAGCGTTATGGCCACCCTGAAAGCGGGCGACCAATGAGGCCTGATCGGTAAGCAGATCGACGATTTTGCCTTTGCCTTCATCACCCCACTGGGTGCCGAGAATGACTACGTTCTTACCCATGATTGCTTGCTGCCATCTATTCAGGAAAAAAGAAATTCGGTTTTAGAGGTCGGTCACAACCCAACCATCGGCCTGAGCAACCAGACGACGCTGGCACCCTAGTTCAGCCGGATCATTATCTGCACCGGGAAGGGCCAGCACCACACGCTCGCCCTGCTCACGAAGAGCCGCAACCCTAGTCGCGAACGCGGCGTCCTGCAGCGACCCTTCAGCCAGAATACCGGTAAGCGCGGCAGATTGCGCACGCTCAGCCAGCATCTTCAAATCCGCACTGAAGCCGGTGGCCGGGCGGGCCCGACCAAATACTTCACCAATGTGATCGTAGCGACCGCCCTTGGCCACGGGCTCGCTCTCACCGGGCAAGTACGCCGCAAACACGCAACCGGTGTGGTAGTGATAACCACGCAGCTCACCCAAGTCCAGGTGCAGCCGCACCCCTCGAGCGCCGAGCACATCGGCCAGCACCGCCAGCTCATCCAATGCCGCTAGGGCGCCAGAGAAGTGGGACAATAACGCACGGGCCTCATTGAGCACCTCCACGCCACCTGCTAACCAAGGCAAGGCGGCCAAGGCCTTGGCCGCAGGCGCAGGCAAATCATGGCTGGCAATAAAAGAATCCAGCTCTACCCGCGCTTTGCGCACATAGATATCTTCCAATTGGTTCTGCTCAGTTTCGCTCAAATCACAGCCCTCGAGCAGACCACGGAACAAACCCACGTGGCCCAAATCCAGTACCACCTGTTGCTCGACGCCTGACAATGCCAGCGTTTCCAGCAGCAAGGAAATCACCTCGAGATCACTGTCTGAACCGGCGTGACCAAATAGCTCTACGCCCAACTGATAGGGCAGGCGCGTGCCACCGGCGACCACCGGCCGGGTGCGCAGGGCGCTGGAGCAGTAACAAAGACGAGAAGGTGCGTTACGGCGCAAGCTATGGGCATCCATACGCGCCACTTGCGGGGTAATATCCGCACGAACACCCATCAGGCGCCCGGTGAGCTGGTCGGTAATCTTGAAGGTTTCCCTCTCCAGATCACGGCCACCGCCGTTCAGCAAGGATTCCATAAACTCAATCAACGGCGGGAAAACAAGTTCGTAACCCCAACGCTGATACAGATCCAGCGTCTGCCGACGCAGCTGCTCGATGGCCCGGGCGCGACCCGGGAGGACCTCTTCTACCCCGTCGGGCAGTAGCCACTGTTCTTCCTGATTCATCATTTACGACCGCATCAGTAATAACAAGCCCGCACCCAATACCATGAGTGCCAGCCCTATAATTCGCAGCAGGCGACTATCCAGACGCGCCACCTGAAGGGCCGCGCGACGGGCTCGGCCAGGCGCAAGAAACAACGGAATACCCTCGATGACCAACACCAAACACAGTGCTTTGATCAACACGCTTCCGCCATTTAACAACGCGTCCATGGTTCCCGCCAGACAGCCACAAAAAAACCGAACCCTCAGGCTCGGTTGCCGCATTCTATCATGGTCTTCCAGCGCCAGATAGGCTCAGGATAGACGAGCCTCGCCAGCAACGTTTGCCAACACAAATCGATAAAACAAACAACAAAAGCCCCGCACTAGGCGGGGCTCTGTGATAGGCCCGGTGCCGCAGGGGCAAACCAGACGCTATTTGAACAAAAGGCCCTATTAAGGCGCGCCCTTCGCCCCTTTCATGTAGCGGAAAAAGTCGCTATCCGGCTCCAGGATTAGCACATCTTCCGGCTGATCGAAACTTTCCTTATAGGCTCTCAAGCTACGGTAGAAACGGAAAAATTCTTTATCCTGATTGTAGGCTTCGGCATAGATTGCCGCTGCCTGCGCATCCCCTTCACCGCGAGCGCTCTGAGCCTTACGGTACGACTGGGCCAATGTTTCAGTGCGCTGGCGGTCTGCAGAGGCACGGATTTTTTCCGCTTCTTCACGACCCTGTGAACGATGAGCCGCAGCATCTCGCTGACGCTCAGCGCGCATACGGTCGAATACTCGCCCGCGAACCTGTTCCGGCCAGTCCACCTGTTTAACACGGATATCCACCACTTCAATACCCAGATCTTCCAAGGTCGACTTGTTTACTTCAGCGCGAACCTGATCCATCAACGCCTCACGTTGATCATTGGCCACACTATCTACAGCAGGCTCACTCCCCTCTTGCTGACCGGCTCCCGCTCCACGCAACACCGACTCATCCAGTTGGTCGGTGGGCACTTCCACGGTTTCGCCAGTGGTCGGGTCACGGAGGATAGCCGTATCGCCCTCCACCTTTTCCACGTCACTTTCGCCGGCCACCACCTGAAAGACGGTACGTGAAGCGAACTCGTTGCGCAGGCCTTCGTTCACACGAGGGTCCAGCAGTTCACGAGCACGGCGCTCCATTACCTGAGGATTGGAAGAACCGCCCCCCACACTAACGATGTAACGCTGCACATTACTGATGCGCCAAATAACAAAGGCATCAACATTCAGCAGTTTTTTCTCAGCGGTAAGGAAAGACTGGGTAGGTACGTCATAGACCAACGCACGCCCATCCACTTTCACCACTTCTTCCACCATAGGCCACTTGAAGTAAAGACCAGGCTGGATATCGGTCTTCTCGATCCGACTAAACTGCTTGAGCACGACCTTTTCTTTCTGGTTTACGATGAAAAAAGAGTCCATCGCCAAAAGAGCCAGCACGCCCAAGGCCAGTAGCGCCATCCATCCACGATTATTCATTAGCGCAGCTCCTGGTTACGGTTGTTGTACAAGCTGCGGCCGCTACTACGTCCGCTGCCGCCGTCATCCGCACCGGCGCTGGAGGTGGTGCTGGACGCTGAAGCCCCGGGATTTTGAGCCTTGGTCTTGCCGTCGCTATTCTTCATCAGCTTGTCCAATGGCAAGTAAATTAGGCTGTCGCCCTTGTTCACATCGACCATTACCTTGCTGGTATTGCTGAAGACCTGAGTCATGGTTTCCAGGTACAAACGTTCGCGAGTCACTTCCGGAGCCTTGCGGTACTCAGTAAGCAAATCGGTGAAGCGACTGGCATCACCTTTGGCTTCATCAATAACCTGCTGTTTATAAGCCAACGCCTCTTCTTCTATCCGCTGAGCTTCACCTCGAGCCTGGGGAATCACTGCATTGCTGTACGCTTCCGCTTCTTTCTTGAAGCGATCTTCATCTTCCTTGGCCTTAGACACATCATCAAAGGCGTCACGCACAGCATCCGGCGCTTCGGTTTTATCCAGTACCACTTGGCGTAGCACCAAGCCAGTGTCGTAACGGTTTAAATAGTCATCCAAGCGCTCGCGCACCTGTACCCGGATCGCCTCACGATTATCCTTGAGCACATCATCCATAGACGACGACCCCACCACGTGGCGTAACGCCGAGCTGGTAGCGTGCTGCAGAATTTCTTCAGGCTGCGCCACTTTCAACAGGAACGGGCGCGGATCAAGCACCTGATACTGAACCTGCAAGGTCACACTGACGATATTGGTGTCCTTGGTGAGCATTTCTTCGGTAATTTCGTAGCGACGGTTCTGCCCCACGTCCACCTTCTCGAACTGCTCAAAGATAGGCGCTCGCCAGTTCAAACCCGGCTCCACGATACGATCGAACTTACCAAACTGCAGCACCACAGCACGTTCACGCTGGTCCACTTGAAAAAAGCCCATCAGGCCATAACCAATGGCGACAATAACCAACGCGATAACCAGCATCGGCCAAGGCGACCCTCCGCCACTGCGGCTACCACCGCCGCCGGCTTTGTTACCTTTTTTGCCGAAAACATTATTAATCTTGTCTTTCAGGTTTTTCAGGGCTTCGTCTAGGTCCGGCGGCCCCTGGTCGCCACCACCACCCCAAGGGTCCTTCGGCTTATTGCCGCCGGGTTCATTCCACGCCATGTAGATCTCCAGTCCGCCAAAGCCAAAGGGCTCCAGCCTAATGATGACTCGCGTTTGTCGAGTGTTCCGAATTGTAGGAAGGGGCGTCCTCAGCTGCAACCGCAGGTGCCGGAATTACCAGCTCTTCCTCTTTTAAACCTTGTTCGCGAAGCAGGCGTTCAAAATGCACCCGATTCACATTAACACGCAGCAACATATCGCCATTGTTGCCGGTTTGCTCTTCAAGCACTTCGCCGGCTTCGTGCAAACGAGCGCGCAGACGCCCCGCTGAAGCGGGCAGCCGCACCCAGCAATCCACCCAACCAGCAGCCAACCGCTCTGCGATCGCGTCAAACAGCAGATCGAACCCATCGCCAGTTTGCGCAGAAACCCACACTCGCCAAGGCTGGCCGTGTTCATCACGCTCCAGTCGGGGAGGCTGGTCCAGATTATCGACCTTGTTATAAACATGCAGCACCGGTAGCTTATCGCCACCAATTTCTTCCAGCACCTCATTCACAGCAACCACATTATTGTCCCGCTCTTCCGCACTACAGTCAGTCACGTGCAGCAACAGGTTAGCGTTCACGGTTTCTTCAAGCGTGGCTCGAAATGCCTGCACCAACCGGTGCGGCAAATGCCGGATAAAACCCACGGTATCTGCCAAAATGGCCGGCCCTACACCCGGCACTTTTACTTTGCGCAACGTCGGGTCCAAGGTAGCAAACAATTGGTCTGCCACATACACATCACCCGTAGTAATGGCATTGAACAGGGTCGACTTGCCCGCATTGGTATAACCTACCAGAGAAATTAGCGGAGTTTCCGACCGTTGCCGGGCGCGACGCCCTTGAGCGCGCTGCTTACGCACTTTTTCCAATCGCGATTCGATTCCGCGAATACGATCACGCAATAAACGGCGATCCGTTTCCAGTTGTGTCTCACCAGGGCCGCGCAGGCCAATACCGCCTTTTTGACGCTCCAGGTGGGTCCAGCCTCTCACCAACCGAGATGACAAGTGGCGAAGTTGCGCCAACTCCACCTGCAAGCGCCCTTCATGGGTTCGAGCCCGCTGAGCAAAGATATCCAGAATCAAACCGGTGCGGTCCAGCACCCTGCATTTCACTACCCGTTCCAGATTACGTTCCTGACCCGGACTAAGGGCATGATTAAACAGCACCACATCAGCCTGGTGCTCACTTACCATGGCCGCCAATTCATCGGTTTTTCCAGTGCCGATAAATAATGCTGGATCAGGCCGGTCTCGTTTGCCCGTCAGCTGGATAACAGGCAGGACACCGCTGGAGGTCACCAAATGATGGAATTCATCCAGATCTTCACGCCCCATAGCATCAGGCAGCTCCAGATGAACCAAAATAGCGCGCTCGCCGGCTTCGGTGCGTGTTTGTTCTGTACGATCAAATAAGTCCATAGGATGCGGATATGGGGACAGGTACCCCCAGTTTAAACCAGGAAGGTGGTGGAAAGGCAGGAAATGCATCGTGTTCTTCTTGGATGAGAAAGAACAACATGATTCTAGCCATCTCACTGCTTATACAAGCGTCCAGCCCCTCCCAAAGGATAGGGGCTGGAATCGGTCACTAAACCACGCAGCACGAGTGGCTGACGTAACATTTCAATACGTCAGCTAAAGAAGACAGAGCACAACGCACAGAGCCACCCGAAGGCAGCCCTGTATAATGAAGCGAATAAAACAAACAGGTTACTGGTTGCCGTACCCTTCATCGGCAGCTGGCGCAGCAGTAGCACCCGCAGCCATAGCCGGGTTGCCCGTTGCGCGCGGATTGCGGGCCGGAACCACGGTAGAAATAGCGTGTTTGTATACCATTTGGCTTACTGCATTTTTCAACAGCACGACATATTGGTCAAAAGATTCAATTTGACCCTGCAGCTTTATCCCATTTACCAGGAAAATAGAAACCGGAATACGCTCTTTACGCAGCGCGTTCAGGAAAGGGTCTTGTAGCGAGTGCCCCTTTGACATGGTAGATCTCCTTGAAATAACAGTAAAAAGTAGCGCCCAACACTTCGGGCAATCAGCGCGATGCCGCCGCAAAGCCGTGCCTAATCAAGCACAGCTTCAACCCAGTGTGCCACCGGGCCAATTTTGTCAACAGTCAGCATAAAAGGTTCCGAATCCCGCCCCATCCATAGCCGCGACACCTTCCCAGCAATGCCACAGACCTATGCAGTCATTGCATTATAAACTAAAACGCATGCTTTCAGAGCTAACTAAACACAGATTTACAGTTCTTCGCAAGCAATCCAAACAGAGCGTCTCGTTGTGACCGATCATTACTGTCGAACCACTGTAGTTCCGGCCATTTCCTCAACCAGGTAAACTGCCGTTTAGCCAATTGCCGGGTGGCAATAATGCCCCGCTCCACCATGCTATCGTAGCCGTACATACCATCCAGATATTCCCACATCTGGCGATATCCCACGGCCCTAATACCGGGTAAATCTGCATTCAATTGGGGCTGCTGTCGCAACGCCTCTACTTCCTCCTGCAAACCGGAATTCAGCATTGCGCGAAACCTTAATGCAATCTGTTCATGGAGCCAGGCTCTATCCTGCGGCGCTAGGGCCGTGCTGAGCACAGGATAGGGCAATCCGCTGAACTGACTTAATCCATCCCGGCTCTTTGTTAGCGTTTTATCATGCTCCGCATGAAACGCAGCCAACGGTCTGCCGGTTAGACGAAAGACCTCTAGCGCCCTCTGTAACCGCTGCTTATCCGTGGGCTTGAGCCGCGCCGCGGTGACCGGGTCCACCTCAGCCAGCGCCTGATGCACCGCCGGCCAGCCCTGCGCATCGGCCAGTGCTGCAATCTCGGCACGCACCACCGGATCCGCTTCCGGCAACGGAGCCAACCCCTCCACTAAGGCTTTGAAATACAGCACCGTGCCACCCACCAACAACGGCAATTTGCCGTTGTTGTGGATCTGTTCAATGTGCTTGAGCGCATCGGCGCGAAAATCCGCAGCGGAATAGGGCTCGGTAAGATCACGAAAACCCAGCAACCGGTGTGGCGCCAATGCCAGCTCTTCTTCAGTGGGGCGCGCCGCACCAATATTCAAGCCCTTATACACCAACGCCGAATCCACATTGATAATTTCGATGGGTAGCGTCTGCGCCGCCTCAATCGCCAACGCGGTTTTACCGGAGCAGGTGGGCCCCATGAGCAATAAAATAGGCAGAGACGCTTCAGGCATCACGCTGACACGCGAAAGACCGCGTGCCCTCCACGTGTTGCCTGCTTGGGTGTCGCGTGCAAGCGGTCATGGTTCATTGCCCCCGCATGAACAGTCGATCCAGATCCTTAATACTCATCTGGGTCCAGGTGGGCCGGCCATGGTTGCATTGGCCGGAACGCTCAGTGGCTTCCATATCACGCAACAGCGCGTTCATTTCTGCAATGGTGAGGCGGCGATTGGCACGCACACTGCCGTGGCAGGCCATAGTAGACAGCAGCTCATCGAGCTTTTGCGCAATGCGTTCGCTGCTGCCTTCGGCCAGCAGGTCCGATAGCACATCTCGCACCATGGATTCGCTGTCGCCATTACGAAGAAGGGCCGGCACTTCGCGCACCACCAGAGTCTCCGGCCCAGCACGCTGAACCACAAACCCCAGCCTGGAAAAGACCTCCGGCTGCTGCTCAGCAAAGTCCGCCTCCCGGGATGACACCGCCAGCGACACCGGCACTAGCAACGGCTGGCTACGCACCTTGTCTTCCGCCCAGCTCTGCTTGAGCCGTTCGTAGGTAATCCGTTCGTGGGCGGCGTGCATATCCACCACCACCATCCCTTGCTCGTTCTCCGCCAAAATAAAAATGCCGTGCAATTGCGCCACCGCATACCCTAATGGCGGTACCGTTTCATTTTCGTTGGCCGGCGGCATTACCGCCGGCGCCGACTCACCTACATGCCCACGGACCAACGCCCCATAAGCATCCGCCTGACGTGCGCCCTGGCCATAGCCGAACACGCCTCCCCCCGTGGAAGGATAAGCCTGCCCGGGAGGATGAGACAGGGAGCCCCCCGAGCCCGTCGGCGAAGTCAGCGACATATTACCCTGGCTCGGCGCCATGGCTGCATCCATCCCTGCAGCTGGCCCGCCTTCATCGGCCACTGAACCCGCCAGTTCCTGGCCGGGCCGCACCCCGGCAATGACACGGTGCAGCGAGCTATACAAGAAACCATGCACCATGCGCTGCTCGCGGAAACGCACTTCGTGCTTGGTGGGGTGAACATTCACATCCACCATGGCCGGATCCAGTTCCAGAAACAGCACATAGGCTGGATGGCGGCCATGATAAAGCACATCCGAGTAAGCCTGACGCACCGCATGGCTAACCACCTTGTCCCGGATGACCCGACCATTTACATAGAAATACTGTAGGTCCGCCTGGGACCGGGAAAAAGTGGGCAGCCCCATCCAGCCATGCAGCCGCAAACCATCACGCTCCACATCCACCGGTACCGCCTGCTCAATGAAGCCCTTGCCACACAGCTTGGCCACCCGCGCTGCCCGCAAAGTGTCATCCAACCCAGCAGGCAGCTGGTGAATCACTTTCTGGTTATGGGTAAGACGAAAAGCGGTATTGAATTCGCTCAGGGCAATGCGCCGGAACACCTCTTCGAGATGATTGAATTCCGTTTTTTCGGTGCGCAGGAAACGACGCCGCGCCGGAGTATTGAAGAACAAATCGCGCATGGTGACGGTGGTGCCACGGGGATGCCCTGCCGGCGATACTGACGGCGCCATATCACGCCCCTCCACGGTCACCTGCCAACCTTCCGGCTCCCCCTCCACATTACTGGCCAGACTCAACCGGGAGACAGAACTGATCGCCGCCAGAGCCTCACCGCGAAACCCCAACGTGCCAATGGCTTCCAGATCATCAAGCCCCCGGATTTTGCTGGTGGCATGGCGCGACAGAGCCAGCGGTAAATCATCGCGCTCGATGCCACTGCCGTTGTCGCGTACCCGCAGCAGTTTCACCCCGCCCTGCTCCACATCCACACTGATGGATTCCGAGCCAGCGTCCAGCGCATTCTCCAGCAGCTCTTTGAGCACAGACGCGGGGCGCTCAACCACTTCACCGGCGGCAATCTGGTTAGCAAGGCGGGAATCAAGCAGCTGAATTTTGGACAAAACACACCCTTTAGGAAATTATCTGACCCGCCACACCGCACCCAGCACGTTTGGAAATTAGCGTGCCAGCATGGCGCGTATTGCGTGCAAGCGGAATGTCACGAACGGGGAATTTTCAGTACCTGGCCGACCATAATGCGATCGCCATCCATGCCGTTAGCCGAACGAATCGACTGCTCAGAAACACTGTACTGCCGAGCAATTTCCGACAGTGTATCACCGGGCTGAATTCGATACTCATCGCCCTGCTCCCGTCGTTGAGCGGCATACCAGCTATTAGGTGCTGGATGGCTACGAAAATAGGCATCAATCCCTTTGACCACTGAACGAGCCAGCTTGGTCTGGTGAGCTGAAGAGCGCAAATTACGCTCTTCAGTGGGGTTGGAAATAAACCCGGTTTCCACCAGGATCGACACCATTTCCGGCTCTTTAAGCACCGCAAAACCTGCCTGCTCCACCTTGTCGCGGTTACCATGCAGCTTGGTGACTTTACCCATTTCCAACAGCACCTGCCGGCCAAGATAAAGACTGCCGGCCATAGAACCGTTCATCTGCAGATCCGCCAGCACACTGTAGAGCGAGCTGTCGTCTTTCTCTTCTTCATACACCCCGGCCACGCGGTCCGACTCGTTGGCTATTTTGGCCAGATAGCGGGCCCGAGCACTGGTGGCCCCCCGGTTGGACAGGGCAAATACCGAAGCGCCATTGGCGCGGGCATCGGTGAAAGCATCCGCGTGAATAGAAACGAACACATCCGCCCCGTGCTTTTCCCGGGCAATTTTGCGGCGCTCCACCAGCGGCACATAGTAATCGCCATCACGCACCATCACCGCCCGCATGCCGGCTTTCTCATTCACCATCGCCTCTAGCTTTTTGGCAATCTGCAGCACAATGGTTTTTTCATAGGCCCCACTGGGCCCGCGTGCACCGGGGTCTTCCCCACCATGGCCGGCATCAATGGCCACAACCATTAATCGCTGGGCTTTGGGCTCAGCCGACTTTTTCGACTTTTCCGGCGTTGGCTTACTATCGTTAGCGGTCGCAGTGGTGAGCTCTTTATCGAACAGGTCAACCACCAAGCGCCAGCCATGGGGCTCAATGGGTTTCAGCAGGTTAGTACGGGTGCGCACGGACTCGTTCATGTCCAGCACCACTCGGGTTTTATCAGTGTGTTTGCCGACCCGGATATTGGCAATCGGGCTGCTGGCGTAGTCCAGCGTTTTCACATCAAAATCCAGAGCGGCGTTCTGCAGATCCAACACAATACGATCCGGGTTGGCCAGCTTGTCGAGCTTGTGGTCCACCGGGCCGGGCAGATCGAATACGATCCGAGTGTGATCCGGAGCCCGGTGCAGGCGTACGGAATCAATCGTGGTCTGGGCAAACACCAGTGAGCTCCAGCACAAAGCCAACAGAGAAAGAAAAGCTACCGCTACAGTTTTCCGCATTGTCATAGGCGTTTAATCGCTACCCCATTCCAGGGTCGCTTTTCGTCCGTGGCCATTCACGGCCAGTGTAATGGTCAAATCCGGTGCTGGCACCACGCCTGCTCCGCGTTCCGGCCACTCCAACAGACACAGCGAGCCAGCATCGAAATACTCCCGTACGCCGATCAACTCCAGTTCTTCCGGATCCGACAGACGATACAGGTCAAAGTGATAGATATGGACGCCCCGAATCTCATAGGGTTCCACAATAGTATACGTCGGACTCTTTACCGCTCCGTTATGCCCCAGGCCACGGAGGATACCGCGAACCAGGGTGGTTTTCCCCGCCCCGAGATCGCCTTCAAGATAAACGCAGCCGCCCGCCGCCAAGCGGTGGCCCAATTCAGCCCCCAGTGCCAGCGTTGCCGCCTCATCCGCTAATGCGTAGCACTCCACACTCATTGGCGACCGACTCCTTGCGGCAATCCATAATTCAATTGTTGGCGCAGGGCCGGGAGCAAATCGGTGGCTAGCAAGCCCCTCTGACCCTGCGCTGCTGCACAACCATCGGCTGCCCGGGCGTGCACCATAGCCCCTAGCCGAGCCGCATCAAACCCACTCAGCCCCTGGGCACGCAGGGCTGCGATTACGCCAGTCAACACATCCCCCATGCCTCCAGAGGCCATACCCGGATTACCATCGCGAATCAGTGCCCGGCCCAGCCCCGCGGCCGAGTCACCCTGCACCAAGGTCCCCAACCCCTTAAGCAGCACGGTGCCACCATAGCGGGCGCAAAGGCTTTCCAGCGCGGCAAAACGATCTTGCTGAATCTCTGCGGCGGTGACGCCCAACAGGCGGCCCGCTTCGCCCGGATGCGGGGTAAGCACCCAGTCTGCAGTGCCAATATCGGGCTGGCCGGCGATCAGGTTCAATGCATCCGCATCTACCACCAACGGCTTGCCTGCCGACAGTGCCGCCGCCAGCAACTCCCGGCCCCAAGCGTCGCGGCCCAGCCCCGGCCCAATGGCGATCACCGTGGCCGCGTCCATTAACTCGATGGCCTCTTGTGCCTGATCCACCCCGCGCACCATAATTTCCGGTTGCCGAATCAGCGCCACCGCCACATGGGCCGGGCGGGTAATCAGCGTCACCTTGCCCGCGCCGCAGCGCGCCGCAGCCTGGGCACTCATAACCGGGGCGCCAGCAAAACCGTGATCGCCACCCATCACCAACACATGGCCATAATCGCCCTTGTGGCCATCCACTCGGCGGGCCGGCAGGCACTGCTGCAATAGTTCAGCAGACGGACTCACACTGTCCGGTTGCACTTGAGCATAAATATTCCGGCTCACCTGCAGGTCAAAAAAACGCAGCACACCGCAATGCAAAGGGCCTTCGCCGGTGAGTAGGCCACGCTTGAGACCTATAAAGGTACAGGTCATTTCAGCCTGCAACACCGCGCCCAGGGGCATGCCGCTATCGGCACTCAACCCAGAAGGAACGTCCAACGCCATCACGGGAATCGACAAGGCATTCAGGGCACGTAACAACATCGCCACATCATCACGCAGCGGGCCTTTGAGACCAGTACCCAGCAGGCCATCTACCAACAGATCCGCCCCATGCGGCAAGGCGTCGGCGGTGAGCGCCTGCATGGGAACGCCCGCCTCTTGGCAGCGCTGAGCCATGGTCAGGGCATCGCCCTTGAGCTGATCCGGCGCAGAGGTAAACCATATCTGCGGTTGCAGGCCAGCCTCTGCGGCCAGCCGAGCCACCACATAACCATCACCACCGTTATTGCCGCCGCCACACAATACCGCCAATGTGCTCACTTGCGGCCAGCGTTCGCATAGGGCATCGAACGCCGCTTGCCCTGCTCGCTCCATCAAGTCGGCACCCGGGGTGCCGGCAGCAATGGCTAGGCGATCCAATTCGCGGGTTTGCGCCGCGGTGTATAAAGCAGCAGGTAGCTCAGTCACCTGTTATCCTTCGCGTTATTAAGGGCGCCTCGGTATTCCCGGAGCGCTGCAACACAGTTCCCGCCATTATACGCACGAGAGCCGGCTGCCCCGAAACGTCATGGACCTGAATCAACTGAAAGAGCAAATCCAGCAATGGGGCCGCGAACTCGGCTTTCAGCAGATCGGTATTGCCGATACGGATTTGCATGCCGAAGAAGTACAGCTCAAAGCCTGGCTGGCGAAGGGCTACCAGGGGCAAATGAACTGGATGTCAGCCCACGGCAATAAACGCTTTCGGCCAGGGGAGCTGGAGCCGGGCACACTGAGGGTGATTTCTGCGCGCATGGATTACCTGCCCCCGGGCACCCAACCGGTGAAATTGCTACAGCAGAAAGACAAGGCCTATGTGTCCCGCTATGCCCTGGGCCGCGATTACCACAAGCTGATTCGCAAGCGACTGGCGATTCTAGCCGGACGCATTCGCGAAGCCGTTGCGGACAGCGAACTGGCCAGAGCCTTTGTGGACAGCGCGCCAGTAATGGAAAAACCGCTGGCGGCGAAAGCAGGGCTGGGCTGGCAGGGCAAGCATACTCTGGTGCTGAATCGGGAAGCGGGTAGCTGGTTCTTTCTAGGAGAAATCTACACCGACATTGCCTTGCCGGTAGACAGCCCGGGGGAAGACCATTGCGGCAAATGCAAAGCCTGCATCACTGTGTGCCCCACTGACGCCATTGTGGCCCCCTATGAGCTGGATGCTCGGCGCTGCATTTCCTACCTGACCATCGAGCATGAAGGCAGCATCCCTGAGGACCTGCGCAAAGGCATAGGCAACCGCATTTTCGGGTGTGACGATTGCCAACTCATGTGCCCCTGGAACCGCTTTGCCCAGCATACGGAAGAAAGTGACTTCCAACCCCGCCACGGGCTGGGAGACAGTGATCTGGTCGCACTGTTTTCATGGAGCGAAGAGGCATTTCTGGAGCGCACGGCAGGTTCGGCGATCCGCCGCGCAGGGTATCTGAAGTGGCTTCGCAATATTGCCGTGGCGCTGGGCAATGCGCCCACGACAGAGGGAATCGTACAGGCGCTGAAGGACAAACTGGATTACCCGGATGAAACGGTGCGCGAGCATGTGCGGTGGGCGCTGGAGCAGCACCAAGCAAGCTAGGATTTACCACAGAGATCACAAAGGAAAGCAATGGGTTCACTCTGTGGTCGCGATGCAGCGACGCCGATCAAGCGTCAATAAAGTGCTCGCGGTAATACACCAGTTCGGCGATGGACTCGCGAATATCATCCAGCGCCAGGTGTTTGTTCTCTTTACTGAAGCCCGGCAGGATGTCCGGCTTCCAGCGACGCGCCAATTCTTTCAGGGTGGACACATCCAAGTTGCGATAATGGAAGAAGGCTTCCAGTTTCGGCATATAGTTGGCCAGAAAACGGCGATCCTGACAGATACTATTGCCGCACATGGGCGACATACCCGCTTCCACATACTGCTCCAGAAACGCAATAGTCTGAGACTCCGCGGCCGCATCATTCACCGTGCTGGCCTTCACTCTGGCCACCAGCCCGGAGTTGTTATGGTGGGTGGTATTCCACTCGTCCATGCCATCCAGTAGCGCATCGCTTTGATGAACCGCCAACACCGGCCCTTCTGCCAACACGTTTAGCTCGGCATCAGTAACAATAGTGGCGATTTCGATGATGCGATCATTTTCCGGGCTCAGGCCGGTCATTTCCAGATCGATCCAAATCAGATTATTGCGCTTGTCGGTCATGGGCTCGGCATCTCTTTGCTACGCAGGGTGAAGGTCTGTTGATGCTTCATGGTAGCATGGCGCTATTCACATAACAGATCTCACACCCGAACACAGGACCGCAAAACCCGTGGCCAAACGCAAACTCAATCGTCGCCAGCGCTGGCGCATCGAAAAGATCCAGGCGGAAAAACGCGACCGCGCCAACCGCCGTACCGACCAGCAGGAGATTCTGGTAGCGGATGATCTAGGCGATGAGCAACACGGGGTCATCACCGCCCACTTCGGCCAACAAGTGGAAGTGGAAAGTGCTGACGGCCCTGGCGCTGAAAATAGAACAACACGCCGCTGTCATTTCCGCGCCACCCTGGAGCAGCTGGTGGTGGGTGACAAAGTGATCTGGCAACCGCCAAAAAGCGAGGGTCTGGGTGTTGTGGTGGCCATTGAGCCCCGCGACACCGTGCTCAAGCGCCCGGACATGTACGGCAACCTGAAACCGGTGGCCGCAAACGTGGAACAAATGCTGGTGGTATTCGCCCCACTGCCCACCCCCTCCAGCTCGCTGCTGGACCGTTATCTGGTGGCGGCGGAATTGTCCGGCATTGCCGCCACGCTAGTGCTCAATAAAGCCGATCTGATCGACGACACCCTACGCCCCTTTGTTGATGAACTGTCTGACATGTATCGCCACCTCGGCTACCCGGTTTTGGAAGTGTGCGCCCACCAACGTGAAGGTCTCACACCACTGCACGAAGCGTTGGCTGGCAAGACCAGCGTCTTTGTCGGGCAATCCGGGGTTGGCAAGTCCTCACTTATTAATGGCGTACTGCCAGAAGCTGACTTGCAGGTGGGTGAACTCTCCAGCAACTCCGGCCTTGGCCAGCACACAACGGTTACCGCCCGGCTAGTCCACCTGCCCACCGGTGGCCAGCTGATTGACTCCCCCGGGATTCGAGAATTTGGTCTCTGGCACATTGGTGAAGACGACTTGCTACACGGCTACCGGGAACTGTCCGAACTGGCAGGCTACTGTAAATTCCGTAATTGCTCACATCGCAACGAACCGGGTTGCGCCCTGATCCTCGCGGCGCAGAACGGGGATATCGACGAAGAACGGCTGGCCAACTTCTACCAGATTTCTGACACCTTGAACGAGGATGGCCGCGAGCGGTACTCAACCGACAGTTGATCGCGGCCCACTCAGCCCCCACGGTATAAGAAAGACCCCGGATAATGGATAATGAAGGCATTGCCGATACGAAGGCGCACGCCTTCGTCAATAATCATCAACTGCTCACTGCCAACTGATCGCCTATGCTGCCACTGCTGCTCGAACCCACCGAACTCGCCAACCGTCTTGACGACGGCAACCTGCTCATTCTCGATTTGAGCAAACAACCCGTTTACGTTCAGGCCCATGTTC
Organism: Alcanivorax borkumensis SK2; assembly: GCF_000009365.1. Lineage (NCBI taxonomy): Bacteria > Pseudomonadati > Pseudomonadota > Gammaproteobacteria > Oceanospirillales > Alcanivoracaceae > Alcanivorax > Alcanivorax borkumensis. Next base: position 2,525,137 of record NC_008260.1, read on the forward strand.
CCGGCGCTATTCATCTGGATTTCAAGCGATTGCAGAGCGGCGCCCAGCCGGCACCGGGGATGATCCCTTCCGATGATGCGCTGAGCGATCTTTTTTCTGAGCTGGGCCTGACCTCGGACACCCATGTGATCGCCTATGACGATGAAGGTGGCGGTTGGGCTGGGCGCCTACTGTGGACCCTGGATGCCATCGGCCACAAGCACTACAGCTACCTGAACGGCGGCATCCACGCCTGGCTAGCGGACGGCCACGCCACCAGTAGCGAAGCCCACGAGCCCAGCCCCAGCGATTACCAGGTGGGCGCCCATGATCCGCTCACCGAAGTGGATCTGAACTACCTGCTTGCTCACTATCAGGATGAGGATGTGGTGATCTGGGATTCCCGCTCCCTGGACGAATTCGACGGCGTGCGCGCCTTCGCTAAAAAAGCCGGGCACATTCCCGGAGCTCGCCACCACGAATGGACCGAGCCCATGGACAAGCAGAACAACCTGCGCTTGCGCCCACTGGACGACATCCGTGCTGAACTGGCGGCTCTGGGCATCAGCGGCGACAAGGAAGTGATCACCCATTGCCAAACCCACCATCGATCCAGCTTTTCTTGGCTGGTGGGCAAATTGCTAGGCTTTGAACGCATGCGTGGCTACGCCGGCTCCTGGGCGGAATGGGGCAACCACCCGGACACCCCTGCAGAAAAAAGTGCCTAAACCCATCGTTGACGGCGGAGCCCCCTAGCGGCAATTTCCGCCTTCTGAAAAATGCTAAAGGACGTCACTCTTGAGCTTACGCGACAAACTGTTCGTTACCCTTCAATACCTTATTCCCCAACATGCTTTGTCTCGACTGGTGGGGATATTGGCCCGCAGCGAAGTACCGTGGATCAAGACCACCTTCATCAACATGTTCATGAAACGGTTCGGTATTGATCTATCGGAAGCGCAAATTGAAGACGCGGACCAATTCCCCACCTTCAATGCCTTTTTCACCCGAGCCCTGAAGGCCGATGCCCGCCCCCTAGAGGCAAGCGAGAGCAACGATATCGCCAGCCCTGCGGACGGTGCCGTGAGCCAACTGGGTGCTATTCGCGCCAATCAAGTCTTCCAAGCCAAAGGTCACGACTACTCGTTGTATGACTTGCTCGGCGGCGACAGTGCGCTAGCCAGTGAATTTACCAACGGCCAGTTCGCCACCGTCTATCTCTCTCCCCGTGACTACCACCGGGTGCATATGCCTTTTACTGGCACCCTACGTGAAACTCGCTATGTACCCGGCGACCTGTTTTCGGTGAACGAAGCCACCGCCAACGGCGTACCCAACCTGTTTGCTCGTAACGAACGACTGGTATGTATCTTCGATACCGAACAGGGCCCCATGGCGGTGATTCTGGTCGGCGCCATGATCGTGGCCGGCATCGAGACGGTCTTCAGCGGTCAGGTCACACCGCTACCCAAACAAGTGGTCACCACCGACTACCTGCGTAGCAAACCCATCGCGCTGGAAAAAGGGGAAGAGCTAGGCCGTTTCCTGCTGGGCTCCACCGTGGTCATGCTGTTCCCGGAAGGCAAAGCCAAATTTGCACCAAACCTGAAACCCGGCAGCCAAGTACGAGTGCGCGGCAAACTTGGCGCTTATACCAACGAAAACAAACACTGATCGCCCCACCCCCTTGTCCGCCGCAATAGCGTTCATTGCGGCGGGCGAGTATCCCCCCTGACACTTCCCCCGGTCCGCACGGCAACTGCCCTCCCGTGGATCTACCCTACAATAACCGGCCGTTGATCTTTTGCCGGTGCAATTCATGCTCACAAACACCCTACAGCAGGCCGTTTACAAACGAACTCGCCCCTGGCGGCAACGCCTAGACAATGGCCGGGCTCGGCTGTTTGACGCTCAACAACTGAGCCAGGCAGAACAAACGCCCTACCAGACCCTGTTTGACGACGGTCTGGTCAAATTGCGTTACTACCCGCCACTGAAAGAAAGCGCCATTCCTCTGGCGGACGGCACCGTCATTCCCGTCAGCCAAGCGCCTCAGCGCACCCCGCTAGTATTGGTGGCACCGCTCGCCGTAAACATGCTGATCTATGACCTGTTTCCCCAGCGCAGCTTGGTCCGTTACCTACGTGCTCGAGGTTTTGAGTTGTATATGGTCGACTGGGGCCGCCCAGGCAAGCATCACAACCACCTACATTTAAGCAGCTACTTTGCCGATTATCTGCCCAAGCTATTGGTGCATGTTCGCCAACACAGTGGCGAACAAAAGCTGAGCCTACACGGCTGGAGCTTCGGCGGACTCTTCAGCCTATGCTACGCAGCCCTAGGCAAAGACCCTGATATCAGCAACCTAGTGCTGGTGGGGGCTCCCACGGATTATCACCGCAACGGCTCGCTGGGCAGCCAGTACCGAGCACTAAGCCGCCGGGCAAAGTGGATCCGCAGCCGCACCGGCCTACGCATCCATAATGTCCCCTCCAACTTGCTGCGCTCACCGGGCTGGGTGAACAGCCTCGCGTTCAAATTCACCAATCCAATAGGTAGCCTGCAAGGTTACTGGAGCCTGATTAAGAACCTGCACGACCGAGAATTCGTCGCCTCCCATGCCACCAACGGGGCCTTTCTCGATGACATGGTGGCTTATCCTGGCGGTGTGATTCAGGACATCGTCCACTACCTATGGACAGACAACGTAGTCGCCCATGGCCAGCTCCCCATGGAAGGAACCGACGGCCACCTGGACCGGGTCACTGCCAATGTGCTGAACATCACCGGCGCCAACGATCCCATCGTGACGCCAGAATGCAGCCAAGCCATGAAGCCCCTGATTCGCAGCAAGGACAAAACTTTTTTGACCATTGATGGCGGGCACATGGGCATCCTCGGCAGCGCCGCCGCCCAAAAACAAAGCTGGGGTCGAATCGCGGACTGGTTGATCGAGCGAGATTAACAGCAGCGAGGACAACGCGGGTTAGTAACGGCACCACACGGTGACCGCCCTGCCCGCGAGATCCTGTTGAAAGCGCAAAACAACAAGCCGAAAAAGTAAACACGGGGCCTATTCCACTTTGCCCTATCCAATCGATCGCAGCTCGTCGCCTGTCATTTAACCGTCATCCCCGCCGCCTAGCCTAAACACCGTTTCCGCTGATAACAGTATTTGTTTCATGCCTCGCCTGCTGATTTTATTTCCGTGTAGTCATCTAGGTAATCTTCTGATTGCGTTACCCCATTTGCGTGCCATGCTCTGTGCTCACACAGACGCTTTGCTGGTGGTAGATGAGCGCTATCAGGCGCTGGTGGCACAAAGTCTGCCGGGAGAACAGCGGTTGCTTTTTTATCCGGAACAAGCGCTCTCACGCTCACAGTCTTTGTGGAAACGGATTCGTCGCTACCTTGCGTTTGTGCGGGCCATGCGACGCTTTAAGGCCGACATCAGTGTGGACATCGAAGGTGAACAAAAATCCGCCACCTTAAGCCGTCTCTGTGGGGCAGCAACGCGGATCGGCCCACCGCGCCGTCATGGCCGCTGGTTTTATAGCTTGTCGCTGGAGCCGGATTGGCAAGGACACCGTTGGCACAGCTACGCCAGCTTGAGCCAACCTGCTGCGCCGTCAGCCCGCTACCTACCGCTTGCGGACTGTCCCGGCAGTGACGCGGCTGTGCGCAACCTGCTATCCGGCCAGGCAGAAAACACATGTTTAGTGGTCCATGTCGGCGCCACAAAAACCTACAAAATGTGGCACCCGGAGCAGTTCGCTTCACTCTGCCAGCGCGCACGCCGCGCCGGTCTTACACCGGTCCTGATCGGTGCAGGGCACAAAGACCGCATGCAAATCGCCAGGGTACAATCCTTTCTCTGCGAACCGGTGCTGGATCTGTGCGATCAACTCACTCTGTCGGAGTTGATTTCGCTGCTTCAGCACAGCCAGGGCTATGTGGGCAATGACAGCGGTCCAATGCACCTGGCTGCCGCCTGCGGCATTCCTGTAGTCGCCCTATTCGGCCCCACGGATGAACACATTTGGCACCCATTATCTGACCAGGCTCGAGTATTACGCTGGCAGCCTTGCGCCGCTAAATGTCAGCGCAGCAATTGCGTTCGAGATAGCTACCCCTGCCTGCAGCGCATTACAGTGAATCAGGTAATGGATACCCTGTCGGAGCTAGGTGTCATTCCTCGCCCCCAGGCTCAGCGGATAAGTAGGTAAGGCGCGATGACTGCCATCACAATCGGCCAATGATGGGCCTTGGGTCGTTGCACTGTTGTGCCCCCCTGTACCCCCCGTTAAAGGTGACAATGGCGCGAAAGAGCAATGGAAATGCGCTGATTTTGCCGATCAAACCAGCGCGAAGGCACCGGGTAAATGCTGGCGTAGAGTAAGCAGGTTTTCTTCCTGCACCGCCATTTCTCCAAAGCAGTTCGCCATGGTGCCGGCGTAGCGTAAACCATCCTTTTCGATCGCATCGGCGGTCAGCAAGGCATGATTGATACAACCCAGCTTCATGCCAACAACCTGAATCACTGGCACATCCAGCTCTTTGGCCAACCCGGACAACATTTCTCGACTGTTCAGCGGCACTCGCCACCCGCCCGCACCCTCAATCAAAATCAAGTCCGCCGGGTAGGCGCTCAAGGCGCCCCGCACATAACCCACCAGCCGGGAAAGACTGATATCTTTGCCCTCTTGCTGGGCTGCGATATGCGGTGCGACCGGCGCCTTAAAGGCCACAGGATTTACTATCTCGTAAGGCAGCGTCACCGAGCTGGCCGCCATCAGCTGCAAGGCATCTTCATTACGCCAACCGTCCGACGTTTCCTCACACCCGGCCGCCACCGGCTTGAGTCCGTAACAACTTAAACCGGCTTCCCGCGCTCGCTCCAGCAAGCGGCAGCTCACCCAGGTCTTACCGACTTCGGTATCTGTGCCGGTGACGAAAAAAACACCCTTGAGAGCGGGCAGTGGGGGCTTCTGGTTTTCCATGGTTAACCTCTGAAAGACGGAGCGGTTTGTTTGCTGACAAGCAACAAGCGTAAAGGTGCAACGTGGGAAAGATGTCGCACGGCACCAATACTTGCGGCCCGCGTGTCACGATTCTGGCGCGGAGAAAATTGGAAAAAACAACGGAGGCTGGCGCGCGTTGAAACCTGGGGCTTATTCGCTCAACTCTTTTCCGCTTCCAGGAACAGCACGTTCCAGGTCAGCGGCAAGCCTTGCTGCGTTCGCCGGGCCTCATATTCTTTCACCATGGCCTGCCAGGCATTTTTACCGGTAAGGCCTGAGGCACCGCTTACATGATCCGCGCCGGTGGCTTTCAAGCGACGGGCGATGGCTTTCACCGAATCATAGTATTCCACCATCACCTGCTGCTGAAGCTGCGCATCCGCAAAACCCGCCTGAAAAGCCGCACTGCGCCAATCCGCCAACGACGGCAACGCATTGACATGGGGGCGATGATTCACTCGCTGCCAGCTCGATTGCAACTCGGCCAGAGACCCTGCCAACGGCACCGCCAGCAGCAAACGTCCGCCCGGAGCCAACACCCGGTTGATCTCTGCCATAACCACTTGCGGATCACACCATTGCAGGGCAAAACAACTGAACACCAGACCCTGAGAGTTTGTCGACAGGGGCAGGTTTTCGGCGTCAGCACACAGGGGTTGGTAGGTCTCATCCAGCCGTCCGCGCTCTGCCGCTTCGGCCAGCATGGCCGAAGACAAATCAACCGCCTGCCACTGCACATCCGGCAACGCCTGTTGCTGAGCGCGAGCAAAAGGCGCCGTGGCACACCCCAAATCCAGCGCATGATTTATCGGTAACGCTTCTGGCAGGCGCTGCACCAATGATCGCCCCACCGCCAACTGCAGCACGGCGTGTTCATCATAACTACGCGCAGCTCGGCCAAAGTGCTGGCTCACTACCGCCTTTCCTGAGCGCTCCACGGGAGTATCCACGGGCGCCTCAGCGGACCAACTGATAGTCGCGATAAAAGTCATACACGGCCTGGGTAAAGGTGTCCGGGGTCGACAGGAAGGGTACATGGGCCACCTGCTCAATCAAGGCCGTGCGGCCATTACCAATCAACGGCTCCACCGCGGCCATGACTGCCGCCGGCACGATATGATCATGTTCACCGAACACCATCAGCACCGGCATAGACAACGCAGTTAATGACTCACGCAAGTCGCTGTCGCGCAGGATGTTCAACCCGCCGCGCAGGGCTCTCGGCGCCGGCAAACCACAGAAATACAAAATCTGTTTGAGACGCGCAGTATCCTCACGCATGGCCGCACTGCCCTTGCAATTGAGCGCCAGAAAACGGACCAGCGTGCCTTCATTGTCTTCATTAAACATCTCGGCGAACTTGGCCAGAATCTCCGGCTTCATGGCGGGAGCCCAATCGTCTGCGGCGGTAAATCGCGGGGAAGTCGCCACCGTCACCACCGATTGCACCCGCTCCGGCGCCTTCTCTGCCATGGCCAATGCCACCAACCCACCCAACGACCAGCCCAGCAAATGGGCCTTCTGCGGCATAATCGCCAGCACCTGTTCGGCCAGAAAATCCAGGCTGTAATCATCATTAGGCAAGGGGCTCTGTCCCATGCCGGGTAAATCCACCACGGTGACGCGAAAGTGCGCTAGCAAGGCCGGCACAATATCATCAAAGACAATGGCATGTAGGCCCCAGCCATGAATCAGAACAATGTCCTGGGCTTGGGCATCATCAACACCGGTGGCCCGATAAGTGTTATGAAAAGGGATCAACCTGGGCATTCATCTTCCTTTTTTTGCCACAGAAGAAACAACGATCTCGGTGGTAAAAAGTCTGTGATTTAAACGTCTTGGGTTTGGCATTGCGCCAGCGCCGCCAGCAACGCATCCACATCCTCAACCTCATGGGCGGCAGATAACGTCACTCGCAAGCGCGCTTCACCTTCCCGCACCGTGGGCGGGCGGATCGCGGTAATGAGAAACCCTTTTTCGCGAAGTGCCTCACTGAGCGCCGTGGCATCCACATCACTGCCAATCAGCAAAGGCTGGATAGGCGTTTGCGATGGCATCAGGGTGTAGCCCAACGCACGGGCACCCTGGCGGAAACGGGCGATCAACTCTGCCAACGTATCCCGACGCCAATTCTCCTCTCGGGATTTTCTCAGGCTAACCAGGGTGGCGCTGGCCACGGCGGCAGGCATGGCCGTGGTATAGATAAAAGTGCGGGCGAACTGGATCAATGTTTCGATTAATTCATCGCTACCGGCCACAAAAGCACCCGCCGTACCCAATCCTTTACCTAGGGTTCCCATCAGCACCGGCACCCGTTCGTTGACGCCCTGAGTGAAGACACTGCCACGGCCCTGAGCGTCCAGCACGCCGATGCCGTGGGCATCATCCACCATCAACCAGGCATCATGGCCTTCGCAGGCCTCGGCATAGTCCACCAGTGGCGCCTCGTCGCCATCCATACTGAACACCCCGTCGACCACCACCAATTTCCGGCGCGCCTCACTGCGGGCCAATTGGCTAGCCAGCGCCTGCCCATCATTATGGGGAAACCGTCGAAAACGGGCACCACTGAGTAAACCGCCATCCAGCAGCGAGGCATGATTAAGACGGTCTTGGAACACCGCATCCCCCTTGCTCAGCAAGGCGGTCATAACGCCCAGGTTGGCCATGTAACCGGTGGAGAACAACAAGGCACGCTGACGACCGGTATGGGCCGCCAGCGCTTCCTCCAGCTGTTGGTGGGGACGTTGATGACCACACACTAAATGCGAGGCGCCACTGCCCACCCCCCAATCCGCAGCGCCTTGTTGAAAGGCCGCCACCACAGCCGGGTCATTGGCCAAACCAAGATAATCATTGCTGCAGAAATTCAGATACTGGCGCCCACCCAGCAACGCATGGCGGCCACTGGGGCCATCCATGATACGCGCTTGCCGGTAACGGTGCTGGCGGCGGCGTGCAGCCAGATCGGTGGCCAGATCAAAGCCCACGGGCAGACCTCAGTGTTCGGTAGCGGTGGGGCGCCCGGTGTCCTTGTCGAGCACGTGCTTGGCCGTGCGTTTGCTGTCCATGGCATTGTAGAAGAGCCCAGCCTCCTCGGCTTGTTGCTCAGAAACCTGAGCCTGGATGGCTTCTTCATGGGCCTCGTCCGACGCCTCGTGACGGGGGTCCAATGGATGGATACCCAAGCGCTTGAACAAGCGCTGATCGTGGTTGGCTTCCGGGTTATCGGTAGTCAGCAAGCGTTCGCCATAAAAAATGGAATTGGCACCGGCCATAAAGCACAGGGCCTGGGCTTCATCGTTCATTTCCTGACGGCCGGCGGACAACCGCACATAGGATTGCGGCATCAAAATTCGCGCCACGGCTACAGTGCGCACGAATTCAAACGGGTCCAGATCGTCCACATCCGCCAGCGGCGTACCTTCAATTTTAACCAACATATTGATCGGCACCGATTCCGGATGGTGCGGCAGATTCGCCAGCTGCTGCAACAAACCCACCCGGTCATTGCGCTCTTCGCCCATGCCTACGATGCCACCGCAGCACACTTTCATGCCCGCATCACGCACATTGGCTAAGGTCGAAAGGCGATCGTTATAAGTCCGGGTGGTGATCACCTGCCCGTAGTATTCCGGGGAGGTATCCAGATTGTGGTTGTAGTAATCCAGGCCCGCCTCTGCGAGAGCTCCCGCCTGCCCTTCATTGAGCATACCCAGGGTCATGCAGGTTTCCATGCCCAGGTCTTTAACCTGACGGATCATATCCAGCACGTAGGGCATATCCTTGTCACGGGGGCTACGCCAAGCGGCGCCCATGCAGAAACGGGACGCCCCGTTTTGCCGAGCGGCACGGGCCTCTTCCACTACTCTGGAAACTTCCAACAATTTTTCTTTTTCCAGCTCGGTGTTGTAGTGCCCAGACTGGGAGCAGTATTTGCAGTCTTCCGGGCAAGCACCGGTCTTAATCGACAACAGGGTGCTCACCTGCACGGCATTAGGATCGAAATGGGCCCGGTGCAAAGCGGCTGCCTGGAACAACAAGTCGTTGAATGGCAGAGCAAACAGAGCGTCGATCTCACTACGTTTCCAGTCATGGCGTACAGCCATATCCGTGGATCGCGATTGGGGGGAACTGGCGATAGCCGGCATGCTTCATTCTCCTCGATTAACCTCAGCAGGCTAAGGAGCCCTGTAATGCCTGTCAACCTGAAAGCCGCAACAAAAGTTTACTGCAGTACATTTTTTAATCGCATCAACCCATCGCCCTGCCCGCTATGCGGCAAATCTGAAAGCGGGGCATTGTGTACCGACTGCCTTCGCCTGCTCGCACGGGTCACCGGGCCGGTCTGTCGTTGCGGGCTCCCTCATGGCGATACACCCCTCCCTTCTCCAGACTCCCTCCCCCCTCTGTGTGGCCGCTGCATTCGCCAACCACCCGCCTTTTCCGCCAGCCAATCTCCACTGCAATACGGCTTTCCGCTGGATGCGCTGATCACCCGTTACAAACATAAGGGGGACCTGACCGTGGAACGGGCCATCCTGCCGCTGCTGGCGGAAACGCCACTGCCATGGCCGGATACCGATGCCCTGTGTCCGCTCCCTGTTCACTGGCGACGACGCTGGCGCCGAGGCTTCGATCAGGGAGCACGACTCGCCAATCTGATGGGCGACTGCTGGCAACGCCCGGTGCTGCCCGCACTAGTGCGCCAACGCCATACACCCAGCCAGCAAGGGCTGACCCGCCACCAACGACAACGCAATTTACGACAGGCTTTCCGCTGTCAGCACTCAGTCACCGGGTTGCGTCTGATTCTGGTGGACGATGTGATGACCACGGGCAGTTCCGCTAGGGCAGCAGCACAATGCCTGCTCGACCAGGGCGCCAAGGATGTACGGGTATGGACTCTGGCCCGCACACTGCCACCATCATTAGCCTAACAGCCGCTGCTGGAGCAGCCCCTAAGATCAATAATCACTCTTATGCATAATAACGACCTATTTACAGCAGGATTCACAATAGCAAGAATAATAATTGCCCAGGCTTTACTACGCGTTGGTTGCGCCTAAGCTCAAGCAAGCAAAGCTAAGCACCAAGCGATGCGCTCCCTGCGTTCACCGAGACTCTGACGACAGAAATCTCTGCTCTGCGGAGGGTGAGCTGGCCGCCAATGTCTATGCACACGCGGGATTTAGCTGCATTATCCAAATGCAACATAGGCATCGTACTTAAGACGACCTGCTACGCGATCGTTCAGACCCTCACTTATCGCTAGGCGATCGACATCTTCGCAGAGGCAAGCGTGTTTCCATGGATCGCTCGACCGTGGGTGAGCCGCTCATGTTGACCATTGCCATGGAGCAATACCTGGACACCGAAGGCTACATTTCGACAACGTCACCTAGAGCATTGGCTCTGTTGTTCTGAATTCATTCACAGCGTCAGAATCCGCAATGCCTCAACCTGGCAAGGAAGAACATGGACATCCACATTGCCCAAGGGCATAACCCACCCCACAACATCCATGGCATTACCGTGGTGATCGACGTGATTCGCGCTTTCACCACCAGCCACCATGCCTTTCGCAAAGGCTTGCGTTGCATTTGGCCAGTGGCCAATGCCGAGCAAGCCTTTGCGCTACGCGACGAGCATCTACCTGAAGCCCTGCTGGCCGGCGAGGTGGACGCCTTGCCCATCCCCGGCTTTGATTTCGGCAACTCTCCTTGGGAAGTCGACCAGGCAGAACTGCAAGGCAAAGAGCTGATATTGCGCACCACCAATGGCGTTGCCGCCACTCTGCGCGCCCGGGATAGCCTAGAAGTGTTGGTAGCCGGGCTAGTCAACGCGGAAGCGACAGCCAACTATTTACGTAAACAGAATCCGCCCACCGTAGTGCTGGTCGCTTCGCACCCCACCGGCGACGAAGACGTGGCCTGCGCCGAGTACATCCGCCATCTGCTAGGCGGAGACGGCATTACCTATCAAGCGGCCCGCGAACGGACCCTCAATGCCAAAGCGGCGCAGAAGTTTTATGCCGGCACCCACCCCCGACTACGCCCTCAAGATATTGAAGCCGCCGCCAGCAGCGAGGGGGCGAACGCCCTGACCATGCACGTGCGGTTCGACCCGCAACCCTGCATCACAGCTCAACCAGCCCCCTGACATCCAGCGTCAATCATTCCGTTCTTTTGATCAATGCATCACCGTCATCGGGCTTGTTACAGTTGATTGAATTTCCACTCAACAGGACAGCCCGATGATCCAGTGGTCCGAACAACAGCAAATGATCCAGAAAATGGTGCGCGACTTTGTAGAAAAAGAAATTGTGCCGCAGCTGGACGATATCGAATACAACGGCGTTCCCCCTTACGACATCCTGCGCAAAATGATCAAAACCTTCGGCATGGATGTGATGGCCAAGCAATCGTTCGACAAACAGATTGCCCGCGAGAAAGCCATCGCCGCCGGTAACGCCGGGGAAGAAAAAAAGAAAAAAGAAGGCCCTTCCGCCATGGCCGGCGAAGAAGCCGCCATGCGCATGATCCCCATTATTGAACTGTGCAAGCATGCCCAAGGCTTGGTCACCGCCATGGGGGTTTCCATGGGGTTAGGTGGTGGCGCCATCATGAGCAAGGGCACCACTGAGCAAAAAGAGCGCTGGGCTCTGCCTCTGCTCACATTGGAAAAGGTCGGTGCCTGGGCCATTTCAGAGCCCAATGCCGGCTCCGATGCCTTTGGGCAAATGAAAACCTTGGCTAAACGCGACGGTAACGGCGGCTACATCATTAACGGTAGCAAAACGTGGATTACCAACGGCCCCTATGCGGACACCATCATCCTGATCTGCAAACTGGATGAAGAAGGGGTCCCTGCTGACCAACGTAAGATCGTATCTTTTATTCTCGATAGCGGCATGGAAGGTCTGACCCAATCCAAGCCCTTCAAGAAAATGGGCATCGGCTCCTCCCCCACAGGCGAACTATTCCTTACCGATGTAAAAGCTGGACCGGAACGCCTGCTGGGCGGCAATGAAGACAGTTATGGCCGCAGCGGCGCCAAAGGCACCTTCATGCAAGAGAGGGCTGGCGTCGCGGCCATGGCCTTAGGCATGGTGGAACGTGCCCTTGAGCTAAGCACCCAATATGCCAGCGACCGAGTTCAATTCGGCCGAGCCATCGGGCAGAACCAACTTATTCAGTTGAAATTGGCCAAGATGGAAGTGGCACGCACCAACCTGCAAAACATGATTTTCCGCTATATTGAAATGACCGCCGAAGGTGCGCAGATGACATTGGCCGAAGCCTCTGCCATGAAACTCTACGCTGCCCAGGCCGCCATGGAAGTGGCCACCGAAGCGGTACAGATCCATGGCGGCTACGGCTACATGCGCGAATCTCGAGTAGAACAATTAATGCGTGATGCCAAAATTCTACAGATCTATGCCGGCACCGATGAGATGCAAATTATCGCCATCGCTCGGGACTTGCTCGGCCGCGTATAAACCGCGCTCGCTCCATCCATGTGAACGATTCCCCATCGCGCTAGGTGCGAGGGGGAATCGCCCACATCCCATACCTCCGCCCCGAACCACACGCCTCCCTCCTTCGTCACAACCTGCGCCACAACATCAGCCTCTATGCAGAAACCCGCGTGCACTTAAATCAGCCGCCAACAGCGCAAAAATGAACGTCTGCTGTGATGATGATTGGTGCCCAGATTCTTTGCTGATCCTGTTTTCAACCGCCGCAACATGGGCTGAGGAATACAGTAATAACCATGAAACAACCTCTTCCTTTGGCAAGAAGCTAATCGCCGCACTATGCAGCCGGTGTGCTATGATCCATATGTTTTTTATGCTCGGGAGTAGACAATGAAAATAATTAAAACTGCCGCGCTAGCCTTGTTGCTTGTTGCCTGCCAGAGCCAACATGATGAACGCCAAGGTGATTACTACTTTTCACCGGCCGGCGCTTATATTCTTGACCTTGGCGTCAGCACGTTCCGTGGCGAAGTAGTGCTAGATGAACGCTGTGATCGTAACGGCGGCGCCACCACCTTCTGGGACGGCAGCGGCCGTCTGTTCCGCGTGGATTACCTGAAAGTAAACAATCACCCTTCACGCGTGGACTCGGACCTGGCGCTGCTCAATTTGAGTCTCAACCGTTACCTGAGTGACGCTATCGCCAAAGCACCGATGATTTCCGGCGCAGAAGCCTCCTACCAGGAATTTCTCGACGATGCGGATCGCAAAACACTGTTTGCCATCATCGACATCAATGCGGATGCCGCTAAAGTAAAAGATGACGAGGAAGAAAGTGGTGCCTACTACAACGGTTTCCTGCTATTCAAGCAGGGCGAGTTAATCTATGTACTGCAGCATCGTCAACCCGTGCTGATGCCCGAAAAGATGAAAGCGATACTACTGAACCTTGCTGCCGGGATGGAAATTCCCGGTGAAGTGCGTGATGACACAGACATGGAAAAGCTTCATCGCTCGCTGAGAAAAATGAGTCCCAATGGCACTAATGGTAACCCGGTGCGTTTGTGCGAACCTGCGCAGAGCTAAATTGATAATAACGAATGGATCACTGACAATTCTGATGACGGAGTCTGTCATCCATTAGCCAAATTGGATTGATCGCCATGACCACCTTAAAAACACAACAATGCGAAGCCTGCAACGCCGATTCCCCTTTGATCAGCGACCAAGACCGTCAAGAACTACACCGGCAAGTTCCAGGCTGGATGCTCGTGGAAGAAGACGGCATCGAGAAACTGCAGCGGCACTTTACCTTCAAGAACTTTGTTCAGGCCCTGGATTTCACCCACCGGGTCGGCGATCTGGCGGAGCAGGAAGGCCACCACCCCGCCATTCTCACCGAATATGGCAAGGTCACGGTCACTTGGTGGACCCATAAAATCCACGGACTGCACCGCAACGATTTTATCTGCGCCGCCAAAACCGACGCTCTCGTGTAAAACCAGGCTCCGCCTGACCGTTTGCCCTAACCGTTTGCATCAACCTTGTGAGCAAACGCGTTGGGGGTGCCCCTAAGCCTTCGCTAGCATCACCTGTAACGGAGGAGGTAGCAGCATGGCCCTGAGCGAAAAACAACAAAACGCCATCAAGCTCGCCAGCGACAAAAGCTTTCCGTTCGTTGAGCGCTGTGGAGTACAAACGCTAGAAGTGGAGCGCGGCTACTGCAGGATGCTGATGCCTCTCAAACCCAACCTTAATCACGTTGGCATCATGTACGCTGGGGCACTGTACACCATTGCCGAATTGCCCGCCGGCACCCTGTATCTGTCTTCATTCGACACCAAGCGCTTTTATCCCATTGTCAAAGACGTGTGGATTCGCTTCCGGCGCCCGGCCACCACTGATGTCACCGTGGAAGTAACCCTCAGCGAAGAGGAAATCAGCCGCATCGAAAGCACCACCGAAGAAATGGGCCAATGCGACTTTGAATGGGATGTGGAAATGAAGGATGCCAATGGCGAAGTGGTTGCTATCAGCCACAACGTCTATCAGCTAAGAAAGATCCGCCGCTAAAAGCGGCACGCAACAATGAGGGAAAGAGTGGGCGACCACATGGTGCCCACCCAGCACAAGGCATACCGTTACAGGTTCACAATGAAAAAGAAAAATCGGAGGGAGCGTCCCTGCTTTCCCTATCCAATGTTGTAGCTTGCAGCTCGGTTATTTCTGACTCAATTCCACTACAGCTTCAATAAAGACCTTAGCGTGCTCCGGATCCACTTGCGGGGTGATGCCGTGCCCTAGATTAAAAATATGCCCAGGATGATCACCAAAATCATCGAGGATACGTTTCACTTCAGCCCGAATCGCCTGCGGCGAGGCATACAGCACTGCCGGATCCATATTTCCCTGTAGGGCGACCTTGTCACCCACACGACGGCGCGCGTCACCGATATTAATCGTCCAGTCCAGCCCTAAAGCATCACAGCCCGTGGCAGCCATGGATTCCAGCCACAGGCCACCGTTTTTAGTGAACAGGATCACCGGTACCTTGCGACCCTCATTATCACGAATCAGGCCATCCACGATTTGCTGCATATAACGCAGGGAAAATTCTTTATAGGCTTCCGCCGACAGCGCCCCGCCCCAAGTATCAAAAATTTGCACAGCCTGGGCTCCATGACGGATCTGTGCATTCAGGTAACCTGTCACGGACTGAGCCAGTTTGTCGAGCATGGCATGAGCCAGCTCGGGCTGGCTGTACACCATCGCTTTAAGGTGACGGAAATCTTTGCTGGAGCCGCCCTCTACCATGTAGGTCGCCAGCGTCCAGGGGCTCCCGGAAAAACCGATCAGCGGCACACGTCCATTAAGAGCACCACGAATAGTACTCACCGCATTCATCACGTAGCCCAGATCGGATTCTGCATCCGGTATCGGCAGTGCGGCCACATCCGCTTCGGTTCGCACCACTTTTCTGAATTTGGGCCCCTCTCCCGTCTCAAAATACAGCCCCAGCCCCATAGCATCAGGAATAGTCAGGATGTCGGAGAACAGAATAGCCGCGTCCAACGGGTAACGCTCCAATGGCTGTAACGTCACCTCACAGGCCAGATCAGCATTCTTGCACAGATCCATAAATGAACCCGCATGCTCGCGAGCAGCCCGGTATTCCGGTAGGTAACGCCCCGCTTGGCGCATCATCCAGATAGGCGTGCGATCCACCGTCTCGCGGTTGAGTGCACGAAGAAAGCGATCATTTTGCAGGGGAGCGAAAGTCATGTGGGTTCCTTTGAAAACACTTCACGCACTACGCTGCACGCAACGCGCGAAAATAAAAATCTTCAACATCATATAGAAAAAGGGCCTGCAAAAGCAGGCCCTATGTTGCGTACAGCATGTTGCCTGTTGCGCAACTCACACATCCAAGTAGTCAAGAATCCCTTTGGCAGCTTCACGGCCTTCCCAAATGGCAGTCACCACCAAGTCCGAGCCACGCACCATGTCACCACCTGCAAAGATCTTCTCATTGCTCGTCTGGAACGGGAATGCCTGTTCTTCCACGGCGACCACGCGGCCGGAATCGTCGGTATTGATGCTTTTCTCACCAAACCAATCCGCTGGGCTCGGGCGGAAACCGAACGCCACAATCACCGCATCCGCCGGCAGAATTTCTTCACTGCCCGGAATCGGCTCAGGGCGGCGGCGGCCATTGTTGTCTGGCTCGCCAAGCTTGGTTTCCACTACCTTAACGCCGACCACCTTGCCGTCTTCACCCACCACTTCAATGGGTTGGCGGTTGAACAGGAACTGCACGCCTTCTTCTTTGGCGTTGGTCACTTCCTTGCGTGAACCGGGCATGTTTTCTTCATCTCGACGGTAGGCACAGCTAACGCTTTGCGCCTGCTGACGGATTGAGGTGCGATTACAGTCCATAGCGGTATCACCACCACCCAGCACTACCACACGCTTGCCCTGCATATTGATGAAGTCCGCTTCGTCTTTTTCAAAGCCCAAATTACGGTTAGCGTTAGAGATCAGGAACGGCAGAGCTTCATACACACCGTCCAACTCTTCACCCGGGAAACCACCTTTCATATAGGTGTAAGTGCCCATGCCCATGAAGACGGCATCGTAGTCGGCAAGCAGTTCATCAATGGTGATGTCCTTACCGACCTCTACGCCCAGACGGAATTCCACCCCCATGCCCTCAAAGACTTCACGGCGTTTGGCCATGACCGGCTTTTCTAACTTGAACTCGGGAATACCAAAAGTCAGCAGGCCGCCAATTTCCTCATAGCGATCGAATACCACCGGCTTCACGCCACTGCGCACCAACACATCGGCACAGCCGATACCGGCAGGGCCAGCACCAATCACTGCGACCTTCTTGTCGGTCCACACTACCTTGGACATATCCGGGCGCCAGCCCATAGCCAGCGCAGTATCGGTAATGTACTTCTCAGTGGCACCAATCGTTACCGCGCCAAAGCCATCATTTAGAGTACAGGCCCCTTCACACAGACGGTCCTGCGGACACACCCGGCCACACACTTCTGGCAGGGAGTTGGTCTGGTGACTCAACTCCACCGCTTCCAGCAGGTTGCCTTCACTGATCAGCTTCAACCAGTTAGGAATGTAGTTATGGACCGGGCACTTCCATTCACAGTACGGGTTACCGCAATGCAGGCAGCGATGCGCCTGATTTTCTACTTCCCGGGTTTCAAATGGGTAGTAGATTTCCTCGTACTTGTGCTTACGGTCGTCAATATCCTTTTTCTTCGGATCGTGCCGGGGCACGTCAAGAAACTGGAAATTATTGCTTAAACGTTCAGCCATGGTATCCCCCGTTATGCCGGATTGGCGCGCGTGCTCTGCAGCAGGTTTTCCAGGCTTGCGGCCTTGGGCTTAACCAACCAGAACTTGCGGCTCATGGCATCAAAGTTGTCCAGAATGTACTGGCCCCATTCACTGCCGGTCTCGTCCACGTAATCTGCGATTACGCCACGCAGGTGACTGCGATGGGACTCGGTGGCTTCGGAACTGATGCGATGCAATTCGATCAGCTCCGGGTTGATGCGGTCGAAGAAATCATTGTCTTCGTCCAGGACGAACGCAAAACCGCCGGTCATGCCCGCGCCAAAGTTGTGGCCAGTGCGGCCCAACACGGTGATGGAACCACCGGTCATGTATTCACAGCAGTGGTCGCCAGCACCTTCCACAACGGCATGGGCTCCGGAGTTACGCACCCCGAAACGCTCGCCTGCGGTGCCTGCGGCGTAAAGCTTACCGCCGGTAGCACCATAGAGACAGGTATTACCAATGATGGCGGTTTCCTGACTTTTGAACGGGCTGCCATTGGGCGGGCGAATCACCAACTTACCACCGGCCATGCCTTTGCCCACATAGTCATTGGCATCACCTTCAATGTACATGTGCAGGCCACCGGCATTAAACACACCAAAGCTCTGCCCGGCAGTACCGCTAAAGCGCACCTTGATCGGCGCATCTTCCATGCCCAGGTTGCCATGTTTTTTGGCAATCTCACCGGACACCCGAGCCCCTACGGAGCGATCACAGTTGGTGATGTCGTAATGGAACGAGCCGCCGGATTTACTTTCGATGGCGGAGCCCATGTCATCCACCATCTTCTGGCTCAGCACGGCCTTGTCAAACGGCTCGTTTCGGCTCACCTGGCAATGGGTCGGCTTGTCCGCCGGCACCAAGTCGTTGCGCAGAATCGGGGTTAAGTCCAGCTTGCCCTGACGCGCGGTTTCACCTTCCAGAACTTTCAACAGGTCGGTGCGGCCGATCAGCTCAGGAATGCTCTTCACTCCCAGCAGGGCCAGCAGCTCACGCACTTCCTGGGCCACAAAGTTGAAGTAGTTAATCAGCAGTTCTGGAGCACCAATGAAATGCTCCTTACGCAGATCTTCACGCTGGGTAGCAACACCGGTAGCGCAGTTGTTCAGGTGACAAATACGCAGGTACTTACAACCCAGCACGATCATCGGCACGGTACCAAAACCGAACGACTCAGCACCCAAAATGGCGGCTTTAATCACGTCCAAACCCGTCTTCAGGCCACCATCTGTTTGCAGGCGAATCTTGTCACGCAAATCGTTACCACGCAGCGCCTGGTGCGCTTCCGCCAAGCCCAGCTCCCAAGGAGAGCCCGCGTAACGGATGGAGGTCAACGGGCTAGCCGCCGTACCGCCGTCGTAACCAGAGATGGTGATCAGGTCCGCGTAGGCTTTCGCCACCCCGGACGCCACGGTACCTACACCGGGCTCAGATACCAGCTTCACAGATACCTGAGCATCCGGGTTGACCTGCTTGAGATCGAAAATCAGCTGGGACAAATCCTCAATGGAGTAGATGTCATGGTGCGGCGGCGGTGAAATCAGGGTCACACCGGGCACAGAGTGACGCAGACGCGCGATCAGGGCATTCACCTTACCGCCAGGCAGCTGGCCGCCTTCACCGGGCTTGGCTCCCTGAGCCACCTTGATCTGCAACACTTCAGCGTTAACCAAGTAATGTGGGGTCACACCAAAGCGACCGGAAGCAATTTGCTTGATCTTGGACACACGCTCAGTGCCAAAGCGAGCAGGATCTTCCCCACCTTCACCGGAGTTAGAACGGCCTCCCAGACGGTTCATTGCCGTAGCAATGGCTTCGTGGGCTTCTGGGCTCAACGCGCCCAAAGACATGCCCGCAGAATCAAAGCGCAGCAAGATATTTTCCAGCGGCTCCACCTGATCCACATCGATGGCCTCAACATCATCACGCAACGCAAACAAATCACGCAGCGTCGCCACCGGGCGCTTATTGACCAGCTCGGCATACTCTTTGTAGGCGTTGTAGTCACTATCTTGGGTGGCACGGTGCAGAGCGTAAATCACGTCCGGGTTAAAGGCGTGATATTCCTTACCGTGGATATACTTGAGGATACCACCGGCATCAATGGGCTTACGCTGCTTCCAGGCATCTTTGGCCAAGCTCTGTTGATCGGCTTGGAAATCTTCGAAGCCCGCGCCTTGAATTCGGCTGGGGACACCACGGAAACACAGCTCAACCACTTCACTGTCGATACCGATGGCTTCGAACAGCTGGGCGCCCCGGTAAGAGGTAATGGTGGAAATCCCCATTTTGGAGAGGATCTTCATCAAGCCCTTGTTGATGCCTTTGCGGAAATTCTTCTGCAGCTCTACCGCGTCGCCCAACAGTTCGCCGGAACGCACCATGTCGGCGATCACATCATAGGCCAAATACGGATACACCGCGGTGGCGCCGAAACCAAACAGCACGGCAAAGTGATGGGAATCACGAACTGTCGCTGTTTCAACGATGATGTTGGCGTCGGAACGCAGCCCTTTTTCGGTCAGGGAGTGGTGTACCGCACCAGTGGCCATAGAGGCATGGATGGTGAGCTTGTCCTGGGAAATACCATGGTCAGTCAGCACCAAAATCGCGTTGCCATCACGGACCGCGCTTGCCGCCTGCTCACACAGATTCAGCACCGCCTGCTTGAGGCCAATTTCGGCATCATAATGCAGGCTCAACTTGGCCGTCTGGTAACCCGGACGCTCAATGTTAATCAGATTGGTAAACTTGGAATGCGACAGCACCGGGGTAGACAGAATCGCCCGGTCGGCATGGTCTGCGGTTTCTTCGAACACATTGCGCTCGGCACCGACACAGGTTTCCAAACTCATCACAATCGCTTCACGCAGCGGATCGATGGGCGGGTTAGTTACCTGGGCAAATTGCTGGCGAAAGTAGTCGAACAGAGAACGCTCGCGGCGGGACAACACCGCCATGGGCGTATCGTCACCCATGGAACCGGTGGCTTCTTGGCCAGACTCGGCCAGCGGACGCAGCACCTGATCACGCTCTTCAAAGCTGATCTGGAAAAACTTTTGGTAGCTCAGCAGGTCCTGCGGGTCTACCTCATCGGTACGACCCACTTCGTGGTCGTAATCCGCTTCAATGCGCAGAGCATTACTTTTCAGCCAGTCACGGTAGGGGTGGCGGACTTTCAAGCGATTATCGATGTCCTTAGTGTGCAGAACTTCACCGGTTTCGGTATCGATAGCGAGAATCTGACCAGGCCCAACACGGCCCTTGGCCACCACGTCTTCCGGCTTATAACTGTACACGCCGATTTCCGAAGCCAAGGTGATAAAGCCGTTTTTGGTCACTACCCAGCGAGCCGGGCGCAAACCGTTACGGTCAAGCATACAAACGGCATAGCGGCCATCTGTCATAACCAAACCTGCCGGGCCATCCCACGGCTCCATGTGCATGGAGTTATATTCGTAGAAAGCGCGCAGATCCGCATCCATGGTGTCCACGTTCTGCCAGGCAGGCGGGATCATCATGCGTACGGCGCGGAACAAGTCCATGCCGCCGGCCAGCAAAATCTCCAGCATATTATCCATGCTGGAGGAATCCGAACCCGTACGGTTGACCAGCGGGCTTAGCTCTTCCAGGCCCGGCAGCAGTTCATTTTGAAACTTGCTTTCCCGTGCCAGTGCCCAGTTACGGTTACCCTGTACGGTGTTGATTTCACCGTTATGGGCCAAATAACGAAATGGCTGGGCCAGGGGCCACTGGGGTAGCGTATTGGTAGAAAAACGCTGATGGAAAACGACAATGGCCGTTTCCATAGCACTGTCACCTAGGTCCGGAAAGAACACCGGCAGGTCCACCGGCATCATCAGACCTTTGTAAGACATCACCGATGCGGACAGGGAGCAGATATAGAAATAACCGTCACTTTCGATGGCTTTTTCTGCATGCCGACGGGCAAAGAACAGCCGACGATTCAACTCTTGTTCAGAGTTACCCTCCGCAGCCACCATGACCTGCCAGAATCCGGGCAGTGACGCCCGCGCAAGGTCACCCAGACAGCTCGGATCGGTAGGCACTTCACGCCAGCCGAGCACGGCAACACCCTGAGCTTCAAGCGCCGAATTAATAGCGCTCTTCTGCTGCTCAGACTTATCCGCTTGCGGGTGGGTGAAAACCATCCCCACGCCGTAGTTGTCTGGCAACGTAATGGATTGCTCTTCCGCGACCTTGCGGAAGAAAGAATCGGGTTTCTTAAGCAACAGACCGCAGCCATCACCGGTTTTTCCGTCGGCATTGATGCCGCCCCGGTGTGTCATGCACGTAAGTGCTTCAATAGCAGTTTGCAGAAGCTCGTGGCTAGGCTGACCTTCCATATGGGAAATCAGACCAAAACCACAGTTGTCCCGGAATTCTCCGGGCTCAGTGAGCCCCCGCACCAGCGTTGAGTTCTGCTGCATGAAAACCTATCCTCTTGAAATTCAGAGACTTACAGAAGGAAAATGGCGTCAAGAAAATGGTGACGGCAAAAAAGGGATACACATTCTACACATTGCGCGCTTGGGCGACAAACTGAACCGCCACCCAAGGCGCTTTTTCTGCTCAAAGTTCTCCGCGAATATCGGCCATCTTGCGAGGAAAGGGACCCGCTGCGCGTAACTTCGCCGGTAACGTCGACTTTGCATCCACAGCGGCCTGACGACTGGAATAGTCGCCAGCGAGCACCACAAACACGGTTTTATCATTCCGCTTGGCCGGATAATAGGCCCCCTTACGGCCCAATTGGTCCAACACCCCACGAGCATTGGCCTCCTGGCTGGTGGCTGTAATCTGCAGGAACCAGCTGTCGTCATCCACCGCAGCCAACCAAGACGCCTGGTTATAACCTGAGGTTTTTTCCCTCTGCGCTGATGAAACCGTTTCCACCTCCGTTTTTTCAGGCCTTGCTGGCGTAGGCGCCACTTCAACCTGCCGTTGAGCTTGGGCCGGCGAAGATTGCATCACCGGATCGGTCACTGGAGCCAACTGCACATTGTCGGTTTGTGCCTCTTTGGTCCCATCCGCACCCTCTTCCTTCTTGGCCCCTAGATCCTCAAGACGAGCCACCGGCTCCATGGTCGGCTTCAGCGGTGTCACCTTCCGCTCCTGTGATTCAGCCACCTGCTCAGCGGGCACGGATTGCGGTACAGGCAAAGCTAATTTCCGAGAATCAGGTGCTACAACCTCATCCTCACCACCGGCAAATACTGACCACAGAATGATAACCACCAGCAACAGACCGACCACTGCCGCCCCATGGCGCCAAGGCGCCGTGGTATGCGAAACGACGGCCGCATGAGTCGGCACCGCCGACAGCCGCTCTTCATCATCTTCATCGTCGCTGGAGCGCGCGGAGAAACCCGACATATCACTCATGTCGCCTTCCGCCTCATCGGTTTCATCTACGTTATTGCGCCCTGCCGTCATCGCCCCCACCGGCACTGCTGCTACACTCCCTCTGGTACCCTGCAGCAATCCCAGCAAAGCCCCCGGCAACCCTTCACTACGGTGCGCTAACTGCTCAGACTCCTCGTCATCCAGTTCAACACCGGCTACAAGCCAAGCAAAATCCTGCACATCATCGGCATTCAGCTTAGGCAGATCCAACATATCATCCACGGTAAAACCCACGGATTTGAGCGCCTCAACCGTACCCGGCAGACCGCCAAACAAATAGCACAATCGTGCCCCCAGCTTTTGCTTTAGGGCCTCCATGGTCGTCAGCGCATCAGCTCTCAGGTCCTCACTATTATCTACCACCACAACCAAACGGCCAGTCGCCAGCGTTTCGCGCAACACTTGGGGCAAGTCAGCACGGTCAATATCGAAATGTCGCAGCAAAGCCTCAACCACCACAGAGGCATCATGGGGCTTACTGCCATCAATGCGAACCACTTCCATGTCAGTAATTAAGGCCATCACTGCCTGCCCGAGCAGTATAGAAACACCACTGCCGGTGTCGCCCTCTATAGCGACCACCGAGCCCTGCTCGGCGTGGGCCGTCATGGCATCCAGAAAGTCCCCACGCGAGGCACCGCTATAGAAACGCTCGTCATCATGCTCCACAAAAAGCCTCCAATGTTTTTTGCAATGCCGCGCCGTCATAATCCGCCGTTACCACAGCCTTACCCAGCTCACGCAGCAACACAAGGCGCAACTGGCCATTATGAACCTTCTTATCCAAGGCCATTAGGTCCATAAATTGTTCCGGCGTCATCCCTTCGGGAACCGCCACCGGCAAGCCCCAGGCAGACAACAAAGTGGCCACTTTTGACTCCAGCTCTGCCGGCACCCAGCCCAACTCAGCGGACATGCGAATGGCCATCAACATGCCCACCGCTACCGCCTCACCGTGCAACCACTGGCTATAACCGGTGGCGGTCTCAATGGCATGACCAAAAGTATGCCCCAGGTTCAGCAACGCACGGTTACCCTGTTCGGTTTCATCATCCGCAACGACCTGAGCCTTGTTCTCGCAGCTACGGAAGATCGCCTCAGAAATGATCGCCTCATCTCTGGACAACAGCTTGTCGTTATTGGTTTCCAGCCACTGATAGAAACTAGGGTCACGAATCAGACCATACTTAACCACTTCCGCATAACCTGCAGCCAATTCCCGCTCTGGCAGCGAGTTCAACACGTCGGTATCAATCAGAACCAAGCGCGGCTGATGAAAGGCACCAATCATGTTCTTGCCACGGGGATGGTTGACCGCGGTCTTACCGCCAACGGACGAATCCACCTGGGCCAGCAGAGTCGTTGGCACCTGGATGAAATCCACCCCCCGCTGATAGCAGGCCGCCGCAAAACCCACCATATCGCCAACAACGCCGCCGCCCAACGCCACCAGTGTTGTGGTGCGCGAATGGCGCTTGGCCATCAAAGCATCAAAAAGGGTTTCAAGAGTTTCAAGGGTTTTGAATTTTTCGCCATCGGGGAGAATGAGCGTATCGCACTGAATAGCAGAAAAGTGCGCCTCCAGTGAGGCTAGATACAGCGGCGCAATAGTTTCGTTGGTGATGATCATCACCTGGTTGCCACGAACCTGCTCAGCTAAGGGAAAAGACGACAGCAAGCCGGCCCCAATATGGATAGGGTAACTCCGCTCGGCCAAGGCCACCTGAAGTGTGCGCATTACAGCTCCCAATGATAATTCAGCAAAATAGGCCAAGCACCAGCCCGACAGTTGCCTGCATTATCCTTGTGGCTGAGAGTCCAAACAAGCGAGCACGTCATCCGCGACTTTTTTCAGGTTTCCTGATGCCGTCGAGACCACATGATGAGCCACCTGCCGATAGAGCGGATCACGCTCGGCGAACAAGGCATCCAGCCGCGCCTTGGGATCTGCCGTTTGCAGCAGTGGGCGCCCTTTGTCATTGCGAGTCCGGGCCAGCTGAACCTCTACCGGTGTCCACAGGTAGACGACACAGCCGCGCTCATGAAGAAAGGCTCGATTCTCCGGGGTAACCACCACCCCGCCGCCGGTAGCCAGCACGATGCCAGGCTCCCGGGTTAGCTCGTCAATCACATCTTGTTCCCGCCGCCGAAACCCCTCCTCACCTTCCATATCGAAGATCCAGGGAATATCCGCGCCAGTTTTCTCCTCGATTACACGATCAGAGTCGAAAAACGGGCGGTCCAACACCTGAGCAAGATGCCTGCCCAAGGTGCTTTTCCCCGCACCCATAGGCCCGACAAGAATTAAAGGAACAATAGAATTAGTTTTGATCACCGATTAGCCAAAGCATCCTTCATCAACCGTGGCGTAATAAAGATCAGCAATTCTTGCTTGTTATCACGATTGACAGTCTTCCTAAACAGGGCACCAATCCATGGCAAGTCACCCAGAAAAGGTGTCTTAGTCACAGAATTGATCTTCTCTTGCTGGAAGATACCACCAAGCACCACTGTCTCGCCATCGTTAACCAGCACAGACGTTTCCACCCGATTGGTATTAATCGCTGCAGAACCGTCTGAACTAAAGGAGTCATTGTTCACTTTCAGCATCATGATGATATTGCCATCTGGGGTGATATGCGGAGTCACTTCCAGTCGCAGCTCTGCTTCCACAAAATCGATGGAGGTCGCACCAGAGGAGGTCGCTATTTCGAAAGGCACTTGCTGACCGGAAGCGATCACTGCGGGCTGCTGATCCGCGGTCAAAACCTTCGGTGTTGCCACCAATTCACCGTGCCCTTCCGCTTCCAATGCGGACAACTCGAGCTCAATCAAACCAGAGGCAAGAGAGGTAAAGCCTACTGCAAACCGGGATGCACTGGCAGAATCCACGCCTAGATCAACAATGAGATCATCATCGTTTTCAGCCTCTTGAAACTGAAAATCATCCGGCCCAAATTCCACATCGCCAGGGTGCCCGCCAACAGTGTCGGGATAAGCGATAGTTGCATCAATATTAGTCTGATGGAGGTTCCTTAGAGATTGCAAACGACCCGAAACACCGAAGGTACGACCATCCTCAAGCATACTCTCCGTATCAAAACCCAGCCCCCCCCAACGCACACCAAACTCGTCGGTCACATCATTGGTCGCCACCACGACCCGAGCCTCGATGAGCACTTGCTGAACAGGAATATCAAGCTGATCGATTAGCTCACGTATTTCCTGCAATTTGGCCTGGGTATCCTGAACAATGAGTGTATTCGTACGCTGATCTACAACCACAGAGCCACGCCCGGAGACTAGCGCTTCGCCCTTACCGCCAGCGTTGGAGATCAGCTCTTTCAACTCCGACGCATTAGCATAATTGATATTGATATATTCGGTTCGCAGAGGAGCCAGTGCCTCAATTTTTTTCTGGCTTTCCAGCTCTAACTGCTCACGGGCTGCAATTTCATCCGCTGGCGCAACCAGCAGAACATTGCCCACCTGACGTTTATCCAACCCCTTGGTTTTCAGAATCAATTCCAGCGCCTGATCCCATGGCACATTCTGCAAACGCAGCGTAATTCGACCGTCTACTGTGTCAGAGGCAACCAGGTTAAGCCCCGTGAAATCCGCAATTAATTGAAGAACGGAGCGCACCTCAATATCCTGGAAATTCAAGGAAAGTTTTTCCCCCGTATACTGGAACGCATTTTTCTTCTTTCTTGCCACTTCTGCTTTACTAACCGGCTTAATGTTAATACTGAACTCGGTGTCCGCCTGGTATGCCATATATTCCCATACCCCGGTCGGCTCAATAACAACCATGGTGCTGCCATCTGCAGACTGCGTTTCCACCATTTTGACTGGCGTTGCAAAATCGGTCACATCCAGTTTACGCACCAGCTCGTTAGGCACTCCTGCACCCACAAATCGAGCCACGATTTTGCCGCTCTCTTCTTTCACATCTACAGGAATGGATGGTTCAGACAATTTGATAATGACGCGTCCTTCGCCACTTTCTCCACGCCGAAAATCGACCCCCGTTACAGCGGCCTCGCCATTGTAATCATTTCCCTGTGAAGCCTGTTTCTGCTTATCAACTTGATCATTACCCAACAGAACAATCAGATCATCACCCTCGGTACGGGTTGAATAGCCAGTCAGCGATTCCAAATTAAAAATCAGCCGCGTCCTGTCTTTTGCTTCAACAATGGTGACACTACGAGCGTTACCAGAACCAAGGTTTTGCCGCTTTCCCGCAATATCCGAATCCGCACCGACAAGGTCCAATGCAATACGAGCAGGCTGTTCGATACTGTATCCCTTCACTTCCGGCACACCACCTTCAAACTTCAGGCGAACTTCCATGCCATCACCGGATAAAGCATTAGCTTCGATGTATTTCAGTGTATCTGCGCCCGCAACCATAGAGAGGGCAGACAACACTCCTACAGAAACCAGCCCCGCCAGACGCCGGGAAGCGCTATTTTTTATTGTCGATCTTGCACATTTCATAACTGGATCCCCAGCGGCTGTTATTCGGAAATCGAGACGTTACTGGCGCGTTCCACCCAGCCATCCCGACCATCCGGTACGATTTCAATCAGACTCACTTTGGTTTCGTTAACCTGCTTGACCAAACCAAAGTTTTTCCCCATATAACTGCCTGGTTTAACACGTGTCACCGCCCCTGAAGGATCGGCAACCAAAGCCTGAAGCGGCTGACCTGGCTTGGTAATGGTGCCCACCATTTTCAGCGCATCCAGCGAGAAACGCTCCAGATATTCTTTCGGGCGGCCCATATCCGGCTCCACCTTGCGGCCATCAGGCACCACCAGCAATTCCTGGTCCTGTGGCGGACTGAATGGAGATCGCAGTTTGTGAGCAGCATAAGCATAGGAAGCAATAGGCTTGAACTCAGGCGGAGGCTCAACCCGCCCTCGCGGCCTTGCCTTTATTTCCTGAAGACGAGCATCTAGCTCTGAAAGATTAGCGCTGGAACCACAACCGGCAAGCCCGAACAAGGCAACGCAAGCAACAGAAAGAAAGATTATTTTTTTCATTATCTCACGCCCCCTTATTTCTTCTTGCTAGAAGAATTAGCGTTGCCCGTCGCATCATCCTTACTAGAGTAACGATAGGTCTTCGCCGTAATGTCCATTCTCAACAGCCCCAGGGGAGCCTGTTTTTGATTACCTTTCGCAGGCCGCGCAACCGTAAAATCATGCAACGTCACAATACGTGGTAATGACGCCACCCCGGAAACAAAAGAACCAAAACCATGGTAATCACCAATGACTTGAATATTGATAGGGAGCTCAGCATAAAACTCCTTCTCCATTTCATCTCTCAGTTCGATATTTTCGAACTCCAAGCCACTGCCCAGCCCAGTATGCGTAATATCCTCAAGCAGACCAGGAACCTCCGTATCTTTGGGCAATTGTTTAAGGAGGGCACCAAAAGTTTGCTCCATTTCTACCAGCTGCTTACGAAACTGATCGAGATTGTGGGCTTGAAACGCTTTCTTCTCATATGCCTGTAAAAGCGTAGCCTCTTCTTTTTTCTGCTGATCAAGCACCTGATTGGCCTCACTAATCGACAGGAAATAGCCTAGGGCCACAACAAGAATCAGCACCAGAACCGCAGCGCCAACCTTAATTGGCGTGGGCCACCCCCCCACATTCTCGAAATCCAGACTATTGAGCTCATCCATCAGCTCACGCAAGTCCATATTCTTCAGCTCAGAGGCTTTCATTATTTTTCTCCCTCTTTATCGCTGTTCAGAGATGCCTGCTTGACTGTCAACAAGAAACTGTTGGCCTGTGAGCCATCTTCAAGCGCCGTCACATTTTGTAAATTGGCACTCTGGAACCAGGATGACTCATCAAGATTACGCATCAGGCGAGAAATTCGATTATTACTTTCAGCCACCCCATTAATGGTGTACAAGTCGCCCACCCGTTTAATTTCGTTATAGAAAACACCATCGGGGAGGGTCTTCACCAACTCATCAAACACATACACGATAGTTGGACGATTACCCTGCAGGCTCTGAATAACCTCCATCCTCGCCACCAGCTCATCGCGACGAGACTTTAGCTCCTTAATCTCTATGATTTTTTCATCTAGCTCTGCTGAACGCGTCTGGATATGACTATTGCGGGCCCGCTGATCAGCAATCTGCTGATCCACATACCCCCGCCAAACCCAAAAAATAGCCCCTCCCACAATCGCCGCGAGCACCAACATCATGACGAATTCCTGCTGGCGCTGTTTGCGGCGCTCTTCGCGCCATGGCAACAGGTTAATTGTTGTTGTCATTAGTCAAAGCTCCTCAATGCCAGGCCACAGGCAATCATCAATGCCGGGGCATCATTGGCAATGGCAGAGGCATTCACCTTGTTCGCCAGCGCCATGTCACTGAAAGGGTTAGCCACTGAACAACCCGCGCCCACCTTTTCCTGAATCAGATCGCCCAAGTCTGCGATAGAGGAAGAGCCCCCTGCCAGCAAGATGTAATCCACTTCATTGAATTGCGTGGAGCCATAGAAAAACTGCAATGAACTATTCACCTGCTGGACAATGGCATCTTTGAACGGCTGCAGCACTTCGCCTTCGTAATCATCGGGCAGCTCGCCGGTTTTCTTGGCCAACCCCGCCTCTTCCATAGAAATACCGTAACGACGCTGAATTTCTTCAGTGAGCTGCTTGCCCCCGAAAAGCTGCTCGCGGGTATAAACGCTACGCCCTTGATGAAATACGTTTAGCGTGGTCATGGTGGCGCCGATATCGAATACCGCCACGGTTTCTAGCTCCTCCGCATTCGGCAAACCGGGCAGAAGCAACTGAAAAGCCCGCTCAATAGCGTACGCTTCCACATCCACCGCTCGCGGTTGTAGGCCACCGATTTCCAACGCATCGGTGCGCATCTCCACGTTCTCTGTGCGTGAGGCGGCAACCAACACCTCCACGCGCTCATCGTTATTCTCAACCGGCCCCACAACCTGAAAGTCCATACGGACCTCATCCATGGGATACGGGATGTACTGATCTGCCTCAGACTTGAGCTGCATTTCCAATGCATCCTCGTCCAGCTCGGCATCCATTTCGATGAGCTTAGTAATCACAGCGGAACCGGACACTGCCACCGCCGCCGCTTTTACCCCGGGACGCGTACGGCTTACCAAGCGGGCAATAGCATCACCCACTCCTTCCACGTCGCTGATATTTTTCTCGACAACCGCATTGGCCGGCAGGGGCTCAACCCCATAGCTCTCGACCTTGTAGCGACTCCCTGATTTGGACAGTTCCAACAGCTTGACCGCCGTGGAGCTGATGTCGATCCCCAGTAGTGTCTGGGCCTTTTTTCTGAGGAAAGGCAGCACTGTCGTCGTCCCGTCTGGTTATCATTGAAGTATTTTTTCTTGCTAGATATATACTTACACGTTTTTTATGTCGAACTACATTAGGAGTTAGTAATAGCAGAACAGATATTAGATCACAACAAGCATTCCACCATATAATGACCCACTTCACGGGCCGGCTAGGCCTTTCTACCGATCCCAGCCAGTAGTTGCCGAAAACATGCGTTTACCCTCCTGGATCCGATACCTGCTGTTACTCCTTATTGCCGGCGCCGGTGGCGGCCTCGCGGCACTTGCCGCCTGCTACCTTTATTTGGCCCCACAATTGCCCCCGGCAAACCAGATTCGCGAGGTGGAGTACCAGATCCCTCTGCGCATCTACAGCCGCGACATGAAGCTGATTGCAGAATACGGCGAAAAGCGTCGCCAGCCAGTGACTTTCGACGAACTGCCGCAACCACTAATCCAAGCGGTACTCGCTGCGGAAGACGAACGCTTTTTCCAGCACAATGGGGTCGATTTGAAAGGTCTGTTACGGGCCTTCGTTGAGCTTGCTCGTTACCGAGAGATTCGTTCTGGCGGCTCCACCATCACCATGCAGGTCGCCCGGAACTTCTTTCTAGACCGTGAACAGCGTTTTTTGCGCAAGTTCAACGAAATCGTACTGGCCATTCAGATCGAAAGGGTTCTCAGCAAAGAAGAGATTCTTGAGCTTTACCTAAACAAGATCTATCTAGGCCACCGCGCCTATGGTGCCCAAGCGGCCTCACAGGTGTACTACGGCAAGTCCGTGGGCGAACTCAGCCTGCCCCAGTGGGCCATGATTGCCGGCTTGCCGAAAGCCCCTTCCGCCTACAACCCCATTACGAACCCTCAGCGCGCCCGGGTACGACGCAACTGGATTCTTCATCGCATGCAGGAAACCGGCGTCATTACCGCTGAGCAGAAAGAGCAAGCGCAGGCTGCGCCAGTCAGCGCCCGCTTCCACGCAGCGTCACCGGAAGTAGACGCCAGCTACCTAGGGGAAATGGCTCGCTTGCAGGCCATGAAGCTGGTAGATGCCAACATTTACACCGACGGCATTCGCATCATCACCACCGTGGACAGCAAGCGCCAGCAAGCTGCCGTTAACGCCCTGCGCAAAGGTTTACACAGCTATGACGAACGACATGGCTACCGTGGTCCGCTAGCACAACTGGATGTGAGTGACGCACCCACCCTCCCCTCCCCATCCAATGCAGATAACGAAGCCCCTCCGCAGGACAGCACCGACACAACGGAGGTGATCGAGGAAGCTGAACTAGAAAAAACCATCACCGGCCTCAATCCTGATGTGGCCAACTGGGCTGAACGCATCAAGGACCAACGACGCATAGGCCCCCTGCAACCGGCCATCGTTACCGCCGTAGGCAAAAAAGACGCAGAGATTCTGTTCCGTGACGGCAAACGCAGCCCACTTGCCTGGGATGACATCCGTTGGGCTCGCCCACAATTAAACAATAAATATGTAGGCAAGGAGCCAACCCAGGCCAGCGACGTCCTCAGCAAGGGAGACGTCATCTACGTTCGTCCAGCCGGCAATGACGAGGATCGGCATTGGCGGCTCGCGCAGCTACCAAGAGCTCAATCCGCACTGGTCTCCCTTGATCCG
Source organism: Alcanivorax borkumensis SK2 (assembly GCF_000009365.1). Lineage (NCBI taxonomy): Bacteria > Pseudomonadati > Pseudomonadota > Gammaproteobacteria > Oceanospirillales > Alcanivoracaceae > Alcanivorax > Alcanivorax borkumensis. Next base: position 2,556,910 of record NC_008260.1, read on the forward strand.
ACCAGCGGCGCCATTGTTGCTCTGCAAGGTGGCTACAGCTTCTCCACCTCCAATTTCAACCGTGCCGTACAAGGCGAGCGCCAAGCCGGCTCCGTATTTAAGCCCTTCATCTATACCTCAGCCATGGAAAGCGGCTTCACCCCAGCCACCATCATCAACGACGCCCCCGTGGTCTTTGACGACAACAAGCTGGAAACTGCTTGGCGACCCACCGGCGCCAGCGGTAAATTCTTTGGCCCCATCCGCATGCGCGAAGCCCTTTATCGCTCCCTAAACCTAGTTTCTATCCGCATCCTTCGGCAAATCGGGATTAGCCAGGCCATGGGCACACTGAAACGTTTTGGCCTACCGACAGACACCTTCCAGCGAGATCTTTCGCTGGCACTGGGCAGCGCCAGCGTCACCCCCATGGATATTGCCGCTGCCTACAGCATCTTTGCCAATGGCGGCTACCGCGTTACCCCATGGAGCATCCTGCAAATAGAAAAGGACAACGGAGAGGTGCTTTGGAAAGCGCCGGAAATCACCTTCTGCGAGCACCACTGTCAGGCACCGACAACCGGCAACCCGCCAGCTGAGAACAACTCAACCCGTCACACCGATGACAGCAACAGCTTTGAAAACGCTCTAGAGCCACTGCAACCCCCCCCGGTCATGGCTCCCCGGGTTGTTGATGCTCGTATTGCCTGGCTAATGAACTCCATACTCCAAGATGTTGTGCGTCGCGGCACTGGTCACCAGGCTAACCGTCTGGGTCGCCGGGATCTGGCAGGCAAAACCGGCACGACCAATGATCAGTTCGACGCCTGGTTTTCCGGCTACTCGCCGGATCTGGTTGCCACCGTCTGGGTTGGATTTGATAACCCTGCCACACTAGGCTGGGGCGAATATGGCGGCAAGGCAGCGCTACCCATCTGGATGGACTACATGGGCCCAGCCCTGAAAGGAGTGCCCGAGCACCAACTGAAACAACCCTCCGGCATCGCTACCGTACGCATCGATCCAGATAGTGGCCTGCTAGCTCGGCCGGAGAATCCGGACTCCATTCGCGAGTACTTCATTGACAGTCAGGTTCCCAAACTGGAACCCGCTCGCGGCCCGAATGGACACAGTGCGCCGGAACAGATCTTTTGATGCACGCAGCGTACAACTCTGCTCTGCTGTGCTGTGCTGTGCTGAAACAGAAATGAGCAGCCATAAAAAAACCGCCGAAAGGCGGTTTTTTTATGGCTGGCACTGCTCCCTTAAAGTTCTGGGAAAATCTCGTCCAGCGAGTTTAGCGGGTAGTGTGATGGGTATCCCTTACGGGCCACACCACAATCCACCGCTGCCTGGGCCACAGCAGCAGAAACCTTGCCCAACAAACGCGGATCATTCGGCTTGGGAATGATATATTCCGGCCCGAAGGTCAACGGCTCACCACCGTAGGCATCCAGCACTTCCTGCGGGGGCGCCGTTCGCACCAGCCCGGCAATAGCATGCACTGCGGCGATCTTCATTTCTTCAGTGATGGACGTGGAGCGCACATCCAAAGCCCCACGAAACATGTACGGGAAACACAGCACATTGTTTACTTGGTTCGGGAAATCCGAACGACCCGTCGCCACAATCGCATCCGGACGTGCCGCCTTGGCCACTTCCGGACGAATTTCCGGATCCGGGTTAGCCAACGCGAAGATGATCGGCTTGGGAGCCATCTTCTTGACCATTTCTGGGGTCAACATATCCGGCCCGGAAACGCCGATGAACACATCCGCGTCTTCCACAGCATCGTTCAATGTGCGCTTATCCGTATCGTTGGCCAGCGCAGCCTTGTACTGGTTCAGATCATCACGGCGGCTATGAATCACCCCCTTACGATCCAACACCAGAATATTTTCCTTGCGCGCGCCCATCTCGATCAACAACCGCACAGATGCGATACCCGCCGCACCAGCCCCGACACACACTACCTTGATGTCTTCGATACGCTTGTTTTGAATTTCCAGCGCATTAATCAAACCTGCCCCCACCACAATAGCGGTGCCGTGCTGGTCATCATGGAATACGGGAACTTCGCACTGTTCTTTGAGAATACGCTCAATCTCGAAACACTCCGGCGCACGGATATCTTCCAGATTGATGCCACCGAAGGTGCGATGAATACGCATTACCGTATCAATAAAAGCCTGGGAATCCTCAGAGTCCACTTCGATATCGAACACATCGATACCCGCAAACAACTTGAACAGAATGCCCTTACCTTCCATCACCGGCTTGGAGGCTAGCGCGCCCAGATTGCCAAGACCAAGAATCGCCGTGCCATCACTAATTACGGCTACCAGGTTGCCCTTGGAAGTAAAACGGTAGGCCAGCTCCGGCTCCCGCGCGATTTCTCGCACCGGTTCAGCTACACCTGGGCTATAGGCCAGGCTCAGATCTCGACTGGTCGCCGCCGGCTTGGTTACCTCGACGCTAATTTTCCCCGGCCGCGGTTTGGCGTGGTATTCCAGGGCCGCCGTTTTTAAATCCTCGGACATGCTGGTCTCCGCTTCCCTTTTTTGGGATATACACTGTGTACGCAAGTACTTAACGTAAAAAGCACCCAGTTGGGTGCTTTTTACAATAGGCGCTGTAACGACGCGCTATTAGTCCTTCTTGCTGCGCATCATGCCAAAACGTTGCTTGAACTTGTCGATCTGGCCACCGCTATCAGCCTGCTTCTGCTTGCCAGTATAGAAAGGATGGCAGGCAGAACAAACGTCCAATGCCATATCACCGCCTTTAGTAGAACGGGTTTCAATGACATTGCCACAGCTACACGTATACGTGGCTGTCTGGTAATCGGGATGAATCTCTGCTTTCATTGCTAAGCTCCATTTTGTGTCGCTACCGGCCTCTGCGACAGGCACCACACGGCTTGCGCCTGGGAAAAAGAAGGCGAATCATAACAGCTTGTCCCCATTGCGCAAGCGCAAAGCCGCCGCGAGCTCCAGGAAATTCCGTGTCATCCAAGAATACCCTGCAAATTGCCCTGCCCGTTCCCCTACCCGGGTGTTTTGACTATGCGCTGCACGGCACAGTGATACCGCCCCGAGGGAGCCGAGTCAAAGTTCCCTTTGGGCGCCGCACCCTCATCGGCCTTGTCCACGGCCATGCTCCCAGCGATTATCCAAAGCTGAAAGCTGTAGAGGCGGTGATCGACGAAGAGCCCGTTCTGCCCGATGAGCTTTACCAGCTCTGTGAGCGGGCGGCCCGCTACTACCACCACCCTCTTGGGGAGGTGCTGAATTACGCACTCCCCACCTTGTTACGCCAAGGCGGCGACGCCCAAGCCAGCCTGGAGAAACGCTGGCAGATTAGCGAACGGGGCCAGCATGTTAGCGATGACCAAGTTAGCCGCGCCCCGCGCCAGCGAGACGCTTTGCGCATTTTGCGTGAGCATCCCCAAGGCCTGAGCAGCGCCATGCTAGCGGCACTGGACGTAAGCGCATCCGCCCTGAACAGCCTGCGCGAAAAGAGCTGGGCAAACCAAATTCACGTGGATACCCGCCCTGAGGTCCCACGAGAAACCCTGGCCCAGGCCCCGCTGGCCGCCAACGCCGAGCAGCGTGGGGCAATCCAGGCAATCCAGAAAGCCAAGGGGTTCGCCCCCTTCCTGCTGGACGGCATCACCGGCAGCGGCAAAACCGAAGTCTACCTGCAAGCCATGGCGCCGCTGCTGGCCGCCGGCAAACAGGTAATGGTGCTGGTTCCGGAAATCGGCCTGACCCCACAAACGGTACAGCGCTTCAAGCAGCGCTTTGCCGTGCCTGTTGTCACGCTGCATTCTGGGCTCAGCGACCGAGAACGGCTGGACAACTGGCTCGCCGCCCGTGAGGGTCACGCGCGCATTATCATCGGCACTCGCTCAGCCATCTTCACGCCCATGCTGAACCCCGCTTTGATCATTGTGGACGAAGCCCACGACAGCTCCCTCAAACAGCAAGATGGCTTCCGCTACCACGCGCGGGATCTGGCCACCTGGCGCGCCCAGCAGTTGGAAATCCCGGTCATTCTGGGCAGCGCCACACCGGCACTGGAAACCCTGCATCTAACTAGGCAAGGCCGTTTCCAGTGGCTGAAACTGTCCCAACGCGCCACCGCCCAGAGCCGCCCCCCCATCGAAATTGTTGATGCCCGCCTAGCCCCCCCCGGCAACCCACTACTGCCCCTCTCTTTGCAAGCGCTTAAACAATGCGTAGAGGCAGGTAATCAGGGGCTGGTGTTTATCAACCGCCGCGGCTATGCCCCCATGATTCTCTGCCACGACTGTGGCTGGCAAGCAGAGTGCAAGCGTTGCGATAGCTTCCTCACCTGGCATCGCAATGACCAGGCCCTGCGCTGCCATCATTGCGGCTATCAACAGCCGGTGCCTAGCCGCTGCCCGGATTGCGGCTCCAGCGCCATTCAGGAAGCCGGTAGTGGCACCGAAAAGCTCACCGAGCTGCTTGAACAGTCCCTACCGGTACCGGTGATTCGCATCGACCGGGATGCCACTCGCCGCAAGGGCGCCTTAGATGCGCATCTGGCACAAATCCAAAAAGGCGAGCCCGCCGTCATGGTCGGCACTCAGATGCTGGCCAAGGGCCACCATTTCCCCAAACTGACCTTGGTGGTGATCCTCGATATGGATTCTGGCTTTCTCAGCGCCGACTTCCGCGGCCCTGAACAGGCCGCACAGTTGCTACTACAGGTGGCCGGCCGCAGCGGCCGCGAAGGCAAAGGCCGGGTGATTCTGCAGAGCCGCCACCCGGATCATCACTTACTGCAACTAGCGGCCAGCGGCGACTACCCACAACTGGCCACCACCCTGCTAGAAGAGCGACAGATGGCCGGACTGCCCCCCCACGGGCACTTGGCTCTGTTCCGCTGCGAAGCCATGACCATGGGCACCGCCATGAACTTTCTGCAACAGCTAAGCACTACTGCGGTTCCGCAGGATGTTCACGTCCTTGGCCCGATTCCCGCCCCCATGGAAAAACGTGCGGGCCGTTTCCGCACCCAGCTACTGCTGCAATGCAGCCAACGGGCGCCGTTACATCAAGCCCTTAACGTGCTATTGGAACAGGCCCGCAAACTCCCTGAGGGGCGTCAATGCCGCTGGCACGTGGATGTGGATCCGATTGATATGTTATAGCGACGCCGGAGACGGACGCCAGACAGAGCAGTGTCGGCCATCAGACATCCTGCGCATGCGTAAGCATGGCTTTTCCCGTACAATCGCCGGCCAGTTAAACGGCCCAGAGCCCTCCACAAAAGAATGTCATGAAAGAACGCCTGATATCCCTTATTGAAAGCGCCTTGGACACCCTGATCACCGACGGTACTCTGCCCGCTGACGCCAAGCGCCCAGTGCAAATTGACCGCACCCGGGACAAGAGCCACGGTGACTTTGCCACCAATATCGCGCTGATGCTGGCCAAACCCGCCGGCATGAAGCCTCGTGATCTAGCAGAAAAGCTGATCGCCGCTCTGCCCAACGACAGCGCCGTGGCCAAAGTCGACATCGCCGGGCCCGGATTTATCAATTTCTTCCAGGCCGATGACTGGCTCACCGGCCTATTGGATTCCGCCCTGGCCGACGACTTTCTCGGCATTAGCCGGCCAGAGCAGCCCCAAACCGTGGTGGTGGACTACTCCTCACCCAATCTGGCCAAAGAAATGCACGTGGGCCACCTGCGCTCCACCATCATCGGCGACGCCGTGGTGCGTACCCTGGAATTTCTCGGTCACACCGTGATTCGCCAGAATCATGTGGGCGATTGGGGCACCCAGTTCGGCATGCTTCTCGCTTATCTGGAGGAGCAAAAAACCGAAGAAGGTGAGCGCGAGCTGAGCCGTGAACTGGCCAACCTGGAAACGTTCTACCGGGCCGCCAAACAACGCTTCGATGAATCCGACAGCTTCGCCGACCGGGCCCGCGCCCTGGTGGTAAAACTGCAATCCGGCGACGACTACTGCCTGACCCTTTGGGCAGAGTTTAATCAGGTATCGCTAAGCCACTGCCAAGCGATCTACGACCGCTTAGGCGTCAGCCTGACACCGGCAGACGTGCACGGCGAAAGCGCCTACAACGACGACCTGGCGCAAGTGGTGGCAGATCTGGACAGCAAAGGGCTGCTCAGTGAAAGCCAGGGCGCTCAATGTGTGTTTATGGACGCCTTCAAAAACAAGGAAGGCGAACCGCTGCCGGTGATTGTGCGTAAAGCCGACGGCGGCTACCTGTATGCCACCAGCGACTTGGCAGCCCTGCGTTACCGCGCCAGCACCCTGCGGGCTGACCGCATGCTGTACTTTGTCGATCAGCGCCAGGCACTTCATTTCCAACAAATGTTCACCTTGGCAAAACTGGCCGGCTTTGTGCCCGAACAGACCGAGCTGGCCCACATGGGCTTTGGCACCATGAACGGTCCAGATGGCCGCCCATTCAAGACCCGCGACGGTGGCACGGTTAAACTGGTAGACCTACTCGACGAAGCAGAGCAACGGGCCTTTGCCCTAGTGCAAGAAAAGAACCCGCAGCTGGACGACGAAGAATTACGCAACATTGCCCGCTCTGTGGGCATCGGCGCGGTAAAATACGCCGACTTGTCGAAAAACCGCAGCAGCGACTACATCTTCAACTTCGAACAAATGCTCAGCTTTGAAGGTAACACCGCCCCCTACCTGCTTTACGCCTACACTCGTGTAGCCAGCGTATTCCGCAAGGCCGAGCTGGACATGGCTAACGTAAGCGGCGACTTCCTGTTAAACGAAGACGCAGAACACACTCTCGCCGCGCGCCTAGTGCAATTTGGTGAAGTACTGCAGAACGTAGCCGACAAGGGCCAACCGCACCTGCTCAGCGCCTACCTGTACGATGTGGCCGGCCTGTTTTCCAGTTTCTATGAGCATTGCCCCATCCTCAGCAGCGAAGATGAGCGCATTCGGCAAAGCCGCCTTAAGTTGGCCGCCCTCACCGCCCGCACTCTCAAACACGGCATGGAATTGCTGGGCCTGAGCCCACTGGAGCGCATGTAATGGCGAAGAACACCCGGCGCGGCGCCAGCCGCGGCCCTGCCCGCAAAAAGACACCCCAGCGCCAGGTACCCGGCTGGGTGTGGTTGTTTACAGGTCTCATGGTCGGGCTGTTTGTGGCCTTCCTGTTTCACCTGGGAAAAACCCAGATTGAACAGGGCAGCAGCACAGGGGTAACCAACAACGACAAACCCGCCAAAACCAAGGCCGAGCCAAAACCAGGGCCTAAGAATGAATCCGGTGACGACTCACCCAAATTCGACTTCTATGCGGTATTACCCAAGATGGAAGTGATCGTGCCACAGAACGAAACCGACAGTGGCTCACATACCACCAGCAAACCGGATGCCACCAAGAAGCCGACAACAACCCGCAAGCCAGAAGCCGGCACTCGCAATAGCAACGAGAAGTATTTGCTACAGGCGGGCAGCTTTCGCCGCAACGAAGATGCCGATCGCCGTCGAGCCGAGCTAATTCTGAAAGGCTTCGAGGCCAACATTCAGTCAGTCAATCTGGACAGCGGCGACAGCTGGCACCGGGTCATGATTGGCCCCTACAACAACCTTAACGCCATGCACCGCGCCCAGGACCAACTGGCCAGCAACGGCATTGAGACTCTGCCAATCAAAATGAAAAAATAAAGCATCGGGTGCTTGATGCCCAACGCGTGATGCCGCCCCGCGTCGGCATTGGGCATCTGCCATCTCGCTTTCTCTCCTTGAAATCCCCCTGTTGCGCCCATACTTCCTTTGCTACGCGTAAAAAGGAGAATTCCCGTGGAGCAGTATCGCGGTACAACCATTGTTTCTGTTCGTCGAGGCAACAACGTCGTCATCGGTGGCGATGGCCAGGTTAGCCTGGGCAACACTGTCATGAAGGGCAACGCCCGCAAGGTTCGTCGGCTTTTTCATGGCAAAGTCATTGCCGGATTCGCCGGTGGCACCGCCGACGCCTTTACCCTGTTCGAACGTTTCGAAGCCCAGCTGGAAAAGCACCAGGGCCACTTAGTCCGCGCCGCCGTGGAGCTGGCCAAAGACTGGCGTACCGACCGAG